>NZ_JABWRZ020000001.1:673397-997596 GCF_014269185.2 Pseudomonas oryzicola | reverse complement strand
GGCTGCCATGCAGGGGAAAACTCAGTGCCAGGGGACGGTCCTGGATCATGCGCCGTTCTCCGGGTTGCCCAGGGTCTGCCAAGGGGCGTCGAACAAGGGGCGGTACAGCGTTTCGCACCAGCCTTCAAAGGTCTCATCAGCCGTGAGCGCAGCAAAGTCGCGGAACTGGCGGGCCAGGGCGACGCTTTCACTGCGCTCGCCGAAGCTGGTACGCCCGTCGCCTTCGTAGGCGCGGGCTGCGGCGGCCAGGGCTTTGTCGCTGTCGTCCTGGGCCAGCCAGGCGAACGCGGTCTTGGCCGCGACCGGCAACGGTGAGTTCATCGCCGCCTGACGGGCTACCAGCAAGTCACCCAGCAGTTGTGCCGCCTGCGCCTGCGGCAATGGCGCAAGCAGCAGGGTCAGGTCACTGGCCACCAGTGCGCTGTGATAGGGATAGCCCGCCGCGCACGCTGCCAAGTGGGTGATCCAGGGCACGATCAGGCGGTGCCACTTGAGGGCATTGCGCCCCGCACTGATGGTGTTGGGCACGGTCGTGATGCTGAGCAGGCTCTGGTCGGCCGCCTGGAACACCCGGCCCAGCCAGCCTTCGAGACGATGCTGGCCATGTTCGAAATGCACCGGCAACGCACCTTCGACCAGTCGCGGCCAGCGTTGCAACAACTGCCGGTGGCGTTGCAGCAGGTCTGGCAGCGGCTCGATCAGCTCGCGCTGTAGCAACTCGCCAAACCCCGCCAGGGGCAGCAGGCCACAGGCCTGCAGGCGTCGGGCCTGTATCTGCAGGGCCTGTTCGGCATTGTCCGGCTCGGCCAACGCTGCACCGAGCAGGCTTTCACTGGCACCGTAGCGCTGCAGGGCGTCCAGAACGAAAGGCTCTTCGTCCGGGGTCGGTGCCTCCAGGGCTTCGAAGTACACCTTCAGGCGCTGGCTGAAGAAGTGCCGCACCGGGTGGCGCAGAAAGTCCCCGAGCTGGGTCAGGCTCAGGGCATCGTCTTGCTGATAGGGTGGCAGGCCGGGGTCGCCCTGCTCGTCATCCTGACCCTGCTGGTGCAGCACCTGCCATTCATGGGCAAAGCTGAACAGCGGGCTGCCTTGCTGGAAGTAGCGCGGGCTGAACGGCTGCAATGGATGTTCCTGGGTAAGCGCATGCAGCAGTTGCTCCCCCGGGTCGGCTGGCTGCCCCTGCTGGGCATCTGCCAGAAGCCAGCCAGCCGCAAGGTGGTCACGCAGTTGGCCGATCAGTACCGAGGCCGGGCGTTCGCTGTTGTCGCGGATGCTACGCCCGACCCAGCTGACATAAAGCTGGTCGCGTGCCGACAATAGCGCCTCCAGCAGCAGGTAGCGGTCATCCTCGCGGCGCGAACGGTCACCCGGGCGGTAGTCACTGGCCATCAGGTCGAAGTCCAGCGGTTGCTGGGCACGGGGGTAGTCGCCATCGTTCATGCCCAGCAGGCAGACCACCCGGAACGGGATGGCGCGCATCGGCATCAGGGTGCAGAAGTTCACGGAGCCGGCAAGGAAGCGCTGGGACAACTTGCCTTGGTCAAGGCCCGACAGCCAGGCTTCGCGTACGACGGTCAACGGCAACGGGTCTTGCAGGCCAACGGCCTCGCAGACTGCAAGCCAGCTGTCGCGCAGATCCTGCAATTGCATCAGCAGAAACTCGTCACGCTCGCCCTCGGCCAGGAAGAATACCTGCAACAAGGCATGCAGGCGCTCACCCCACTGGCTGACCGTGGCAGGTTCGGACAAGGCCTGGCAGGCCACGTCGAGGGCCTCGAGCAAGGCGGCCAGCGGGCCAATCAGTGCCGCATCCAGCCCGCCGATTTCATCGTAGGGTTCGATGCCGTCACAGGCTTCTCCCACACCCACTGCGTAACCCAACAGCATCCGCCGCAGGCCGAACCGCCAGCTGTTCTGTTCCAGGCCTGCAGGCAAACCCAGGCTGGCCCGTTGCTCGGCATCGAGGCCCCAGCGGATGCCGGCGCCCTCGATCCAGCGGTGCAGCGTGGGCAGGTCGCTTTCGCGGATACCGAAACGGGCGCGGACTGCCGGCACGTCCAGCAAGTCGAGCACTTCACTGACCGCAAAGCGGCTGTCCGGCAGCTTGAGCAGGTGTTCGAGCGCAATCAGCAAAGGCTCACGGCCGCGCTGGCCCTGGTCGGTCAGGGTGAACGGGATGTAGCGCGGGTCGTTGCGCTGCAACTGGCCGAATACAGCGCGAATGTGCGGCGCGTAGGTGTCGATGGCCGGCAGCATGACGATGACGTCACGAGGGCGCAGGGTAGGGTCGGCACTGAACCGGGCCAGCAACTGGTCATGGAGTATTTCCACTTCACGTTGCGGGCTGTGGGCAATGTGGAAGCGGATCGAGCGATCCTGCATTGGGTCGACTGCCGGCCACAGTTCGCGGGTTTCGGCGAGCGGGCGCAGTTCGAGGATGTCATCCTGCAACTGGTTGAGCAGCGTGGCGGGCGAGCCGTCGCTGAACAGGTCGATACGGCCATCGCTGAACACGCCTTGGTAACTGGCAGGGTCATCGTAACTGTCGAGCAGGTTGATGTAGTCGCGGCCTTGCTTGCCCCAGGCGGCCAGCAGGGGGTGGGCATGTTGATGCAGCGACTGGTCGTCCAGTTGCAGGGGCATGCCTTGCTTGCGCTGCTGGCGCTTGTACTGATGCCGCAGCAGGTCCTTGTCGGCAACGATATCGGCCCAGTGGTGGCGACATGGATTGTGCACGCACAGCAACACTTGACTGAAGCGTGCCAGGCCGGCCAGTGCTTCCAGGGCCTGGGCCGGCAACGAGGAAATGCCGAACACGATGACCCGGGGCGGCAGCCCTGGCGGTGCCTGTTCCAGGCTGTTGATGCGTTCGATGAAACGCTGATGTACTCCGGCACGGCTCTGTGCCATGCCCTGCTCGCCGACATCTTCCAGCAATGCACGCCATAACTCGGCCTGCCAGCGGTTCCCCGGGGGCAGCGGTTTACGCTCGCCACGGGCAGTGTTGAGGATGTGCTCACCGGCAGCCCAGTCCTTGAGCCAGTCAGCGCGGTAGACCTGGTACTGGTCGAACAGGTCGGCCAGGCGCTCGGCGAGCTGATAGCGCTTGCGCAGGTCGCTGTCGTCGGTCAGGAAGCGCCGCAACGGCTCGAAATGCGGGCGCTCGATCAAGGCCGGAAGCAGGCGCATCAGGCGCCAGGTCAGTGGCGCCTTGTCGAGCAGGGAAACTTCGGGAATTTCGTCACGCCCCAGCACCCGCCGGTACAGCTGCCACATGAAGCTGCCTGGTAGTTGCACATCGATTGCGGCAGCGATGCCGCAGCCGCCAAGGTCATCTTCCAGTGGATCTTCAGCCAGGGCCAGTTTGAGCCATTGGGCGATGCCATTGCTTTGCACCAGGGCGATTTCGTTTTCCAGCGGTGCCAGGGGATAGCGACGCATCCAGCTCACCACCAGGCTGCGCAGGTCATCGAGGCGGTTGCCATGGACGATCATGAAGCCGGGATGAAGGTGGGTGGTGCTGGGCATCGACAGGTCTCTGCAAGGCGCTGGTGGCTGAGGGGGAACGATATCACGCGAACAGTGTAGAACGGCCTTGCGTCGCGATCGGCAGCGCAGCGGGCGCAAACCAGGCGGCGCGAATATTTGCCGGCGCAAAGACAAAACCCCTACCTGCATGCGCAGATAGGGGTTTTGCGAAATGAATCTTGACGATGACCTACTCTCACATGGGGAAGCCCCACACTACCATCGGCGATGCATCGTTTCACTGCTGAGTTCGGGATGGGATCAGGTGGTTCCAATGCTCTATGGTCGTCAAGAAATTCTGTTGCCAGAAGGTCCTGGTAGACACTCCAGCGAATCCGGATATGTGATGTTCGTGGTTCGTTGCGAACTTTCGGTTTGTATCATCTTCACCACCGCAATCTGCGTCAGCAAATTGCTTGGGTGTTATATGGTCAAGCCTCACGGGCAATTAGTATTGGTTAGCTCAACGCCTCACAGCGCTTACACACCCAACCTATCAACGTCGTAGTCTTCGACGGCCCTTCAGGGAACTCAAGGTTCCAGTGAGATCTCATCTTGAGGCAAGTTTCCCGCTTAGATGCTTTCAGCGGTTATCTCTTCCGAACATAGCTACCCGGCAATGCCACTGGCGTGACAACCGGAACACCAGAGGTTCGTCCACTCCGGTCCTCTCGTACTAGGAGCAGCCCCTCTCAAATCTCAAACGTCCACGGCAGATAGGGACCGAACTGTCTCACGACGTTCTAAACCCAGCTCGCGTACCACTTTAAATGGCGAACAGCCATACCCTTGGGACCGGCTTCAGCCCCAGGATGTGATGAGCCGACATCGAGGTGCCAAACACCGCCGTCGATATGAACTCTTGGGCGGTATCAGCCTGTTATCCCCGGAGTACCTTTTATCCGTTGAGCGATGGCCCTTCCATACAGAACCACCGGATCACTAAGACCTACTTTCGTACCTGCTCGACGTGTTTGTCTCGCAGTCAAGCGCGCTTTTGCCTTTATACTCTACGACCGATTTCCGACCGGTCTGAGCGCACCTTCGTACTCCTCCGTTACTCTTTGGGAGGAGACCGCCCCAGTCAAACTACCCACCATACACTGTCCTCGATCCGGATAACGGACCTGAGTTAGAACCTCAAAGTTGCCAGGGTGGTATTTCAAGGATGGCTCCATGAGAACTGGCGTCCCCACTTCAAAGCCTCCCACCTATCCTACACAAGCAAATTCAAAGTCCAGTGCAAAGCTATAGTAAAGGTTCACGGGGTCTTTCCGTCTAGCCGCGGATACACTGCATCTTCACAGCGATTTCAATTTCACTGAGTCTCGGGTGGAGACAGCGCCGCCATCGTTACGCCATTCGTGCAGGTCGGAACTTACCCGACAAGGAATTTCGCTACCTTAGGACCGTTATAGTTACGGCCGCCGTTTACCGGGGCTTCGATCAAGAGCTTCGCTTGCGCTAACCCCATCAATTAACCTTCCGGCACCGGGCAGGCGTCACACCCTATACGTCCACTTTCGTGTTTGCAGAGTGCTGTGTTTTTAATAAACAGTCGCAGCGGCCTGGTATCTTCGACCGGCATGGGCTTACGGAGCAAGTCCTTCACCCTCGCCGGCGCACCTTCTCCCGAAGTTACGGTGCCATTTTGCCTAGTTCCTTCACCCGAGTTCTCTCAAGCGCCTTGGTATTCTCTACCTAACCACCTGTGTCGGTTTGGGGTACGGTTCCCAGTTATCTGAAGCTTAGGAGCTTTTCTTGGAAGCATGGTATCAACCACTTCGTCGCCTGAAGGCAACTCGTCATCAGCTCTCGGCCTTGAAATCCCGGATTTGCCTAAGATTTCAGCCTACCACCTTAAACCTGGACAACCAACGCCAGGCTGGCCTAACCTTCTCCGTCCCTCCATCGCAATAACTGGAAGTACAGGAATATTAACCTGTTTTCCATCGACTACGCTTTTCAGCCTCGCCTTAGGGACCGACTAACCCTGCGTCGATTAACGTTGCGCAGGAAACCTTGGTCTTTCGGCGTGCGAGTTTTTCACTCGCATTGTCGTTACTCATGTCAGCATTCGCACTTCTGATACCTCCAGCAAGCTTCTCAACTCACCTTCACAGGCTTACAGAACGCTCCTCTACCGCGTCATCGAAGATGACACCCGTAGCTTCGGTGCATGGTTTGAGCCCCGTTACATCTTCCGCGCAGGCCGACTCGACTAGTGAGCTATTACGCTTTCTTTAAAGGGTGGCTGCTTCTAAGCCAACCTCCTAGCTGTCTAAGCCTTCCCACATCGTTTCCCACTTAACCATGACTTTGGGACCTTAGCTGACGGTCTGGGTTGTTTCCCTTTTCACGACGGACGTTAGCACCCGCCGTGTGTCTCCCATGCTCGGCACTTCCAGGTATTCGGAGTTTGCATCGGTTTGGTAAGTCGGGATGACCCCCTAGCCGAAACAGTGCTCTACCCCCTGGAGTGATACATGAGGCGCTACCTAAATAGCTTTCGAGGAGAACCAGCTATCTCCGAGCTTGATTAGCCTTTCACTCCGATCCACAGGTCATCCGCTAACTTTTCAACGGTAGTCGGTTCGGTCCTCCAGTCAGTGTTACCTAACCTTCAACCTGCCCATGGATAGATCGCCCGGTTTCGGGTCTATACCCAGCGACTAAACGCCCTATTAAGACTCGCTTTCGCTACGCCTCCCCTATTCGGTTAAGCTCGCCACTGAATATAAGTCGCTGACCCATTATACAAAAGGTACGCAGTCACCTAACAAAGTAGGCTCCCACTGCTTGTACGCATACGGTTTCAGGTTCTATTTCACTCCCCTCTCCGGGGTTCTTTTCGCCTTTCCCTCACGGTACTGGTTCACTATCGGTCAGTCAGTAGTATTTAGCCTTGGAGGATGGTCCCCCCATGTTCAGACAAAGTTTCTCGTGCTCCGTCCTACTCGATTTCATTGACAAGAGATTTTCGTGTACGGGGCTATCACCCACTATGGCCGCACTTTCCAGAGCGTTCCACTAATCTCAAATCAACTTAAGGGCTGGTCCCCGTTCGCTCGCCACTACTAAGGGAATCTCGGTTGATTTCTTTTCCTCAGGGTACTTAGATGTTTCAGTTCCCCTGGTTCGCCTCTTGCACCTATGTATTCAGTGCAAGATACTCAGCTTGTGCTGAGTGGGTTCCCCCATTCAGAGATCTCTGGATCACAGTCTGTTTGCCGACTCCCCAAAGCTTATCGCAGGCTACCACGTCTTTCATCGCCTCTGACTGCCAAGGCATCCACCGTATGCGCTTCTTCACTTGACCATATAACCCCAAGCAATCTGGTTATACTGTGAAGACGACATTCGCCGAAAATTCGCATGTTGCTCTTTCGAGCAGAACTCACAAATTTTACCTTAGCCTGATTAACCAGCAGTGAAACTGGTCATCAGTCTATATCTATCACATATCCGAATTTTTAAAGAACGATCTGACAAAAGTCAGAAATCAACATTCGAGGCGAATGCTCATTTCTGAGTTTGATCAAGTAAAGCAAGTGGTGGAGCCAAGCGGGATCGAACCGCTGACCTCCTGCGTGCAAGGCAGGCGCTCTCCCAGCTGAGCTATGGCCCCGCATATTGGTAGGTCTGGGCAGATTTGAACTGCCGACCTCACCCTTATCAGGGGTGCGCTCTAACCAACTGAGCTACAGACCTATATAGGGTCTTGATCGTCTTCAACCATGAATCAAGCAATTCGTGTGGGAGCTCATCAGCAGGCTGATGTCGTCGATTAAGGAGGTGATCCAGCCGCAGGTTCCCCTACGGCTACCTTGTTACGACTTCACCCCAGTCATGAATCACACCGTGGTAACCGTCCCCCCGAAGGTTAGACTAGCTACTTCTGGTGCAACCCACTCCCATGGTGTGACGGGCGGTGTGTACAAGGCCCGGGAACGTATTCACCGCGACATTCTGATTCGCGATTACTAGCGATTCCGACTTCACGCAGTCGAGTTGCAGACTGCGATCCGGACTACGATCGGTTTTGTGAGATTAGCTCCACCTCGCGGCTTGGCAACCCTCTGTACCGACCATTGTAGCACGTGTGTAGCCCAGGCCGTAAGGGCCATGATGACTTGACGTCATCCCCACCTTCCTCCGGTTTGTCACCGGCAGTCTCCTTAGAGTGCCCACCATGACGTGCTGGTAACTAAGGACAAGGGTTGCGCTCGTTACGGGACTTAACCCAACATCTCACGACACGAGCTGACGACAGCCATGCAGCACCTGTGTCAGAGTTCCCGAAGGCACCAATCCATCTCTGGAAAGTTCTCTGCATGTCAAGGCCTGGTAAGGTTCTTCGCGTTGCTTCGAATTAAACCACATGCTCCACCGCTTGTGCGGGCCCCCGTCAATTCATTTGAGTTTTAACCTTGCGGCCGTACTCCCCAGGCGGTCAACTTAATGCGTTAGCTGCGCCACTAAAATCTCAAGGATTCCAACGGCTAGTTGACATCGTTTACGGCGTGGACTACCAGGGTATCTAATCCTGTTTGCTCCCCACGCTTTCGCACCTCAGTGTCAGTATCAGTCCAGGTGGTCGCCTTCGCCACTGGTGTTCCTTCCTATATCTACGCATTTCACCGCTACACAGGAAATTCCACCACCCTCTACCGTACTCTAGCTCGCCAGTTTTGGATGCAGTTCCCAGGTTGAGCCCGGGGCTTTCACATCCAACTTAACGAACCACCTACGCGCGCTTTACGCCCAGTAATTCCGATTAACGCTTGCACCCTCTGTATTACCGCGGCTGCTGGCACAGAGTTAGCCGGTGCTTATTCTGTCGGTAACGTCAAAACAGCAAGGTATTAGCTTACTGCCCTTCCTCCCAACTTAAAGTGCTTTACAATCCGAAGACCTTCTTCACACACGCGGCATGGCTGGATCAGGCTTTCGCCCATTGTCCAATATTCCCCACTGCTGCCTCCCGTAGGAGTCTGGACCGTGTCTCAGTTCCAGTGTGACTGATCATCCTCTCAGACCAGTTACGGATCGTCGCCTTGGTGAGCCATTACCTCACCAACTAGCTAATCCGACCTAGGCTCATCTGATAGCGTGAGGTCCGAAGATCCCCCACTTTCTCCCGTAGGACGTATGCGGTATTAGCGTTCCTTTCGAAACGTTGTCCCCCACTACCAGGCAGATTCCTAGGCATTACTCACCCGTCCGCCGCTGAATCAAGGAGCAAGCTCCCGTCATCCGCTCGACTTGCATGTGTTAGGCCTGCCGCCAGCGTTCAATCTGAGCCATGATCAAACTCTTCAGTTCAATACTGCTTGGGTTTTTAAGAAACCCTAAACTTGGCTCAGCAATCTCAAATGACTATGTGATTTCTCGCATGGCCACTTGTGATGCTGATAATCTTTGTGACTATCAGTCCGTACTCACAAGCACCCACACGAATTGCTTGATTCGATTTGTTAAAGAGCGTTTGGTTAAGAGCGTTTCGCCTCAACCGAGGCGCGCATTCTACGCTTTCCTCATTTGCTGTCAAGCGTTTATTTTGAAGTTTTTTGCGAGAAACTCGTTTAGCTTCAAACACTTGACTCACTGCGATCTCTCGTAGCGGGAGGCGAATCATACAGCGTTTTGAAACGCTGTCAACCTTCATCTCGACCGCTGCCGATCATTCGATCGTAGCCCTTTCAGCTTCTTCTACACTACTTAACTCATTGATGAACAAGGAGTTTTTCGTTCCGATGTCGCTGGAAGTGGGGCGCATTATAAGGAGATTCGGAGAGGGGTCAAGGGTTAATTTCAAGAAATTGAAATGTACGCGAAAAAGACCGTATCACGGCTGCCAAGTGCTCGCCGCGACGCATTCAGCGCCTGTGAGATCGAGCGCCGCCCGCGCGGCGCATCGCGGATGAAATCCGCTCCTACATTTGTTGCAACGTGCCGAACCTGTGAGGCCATGGTTGCCAGCCCTGGCGCATGACTTGAGCCTTGCAAACCCGCTGACAACCATGGCCTCACAGGCGTGGCCACGTTGCAACAAATGTAGGAGCGGATTTCATCCACGATGCGCCGCGCGGGCGGCGCTCGATTTTGTAGGCGCTGCAAGGGTTGTGGCGGGCACTTCTGAAAACCAACCCAGCTCCCCAATCCTCAAACCGCCCTGCCCTGCCTCCGGACAATCCTGGGCAACACCCGCGAAACCACAGGCACCCGTAACACCATCAACACAACACCAATAAACGCATAGATCGCCCACTCCCGCAGATCCGACCGAACGATCCACAGGAAATGCAGCAACCCCAAGCCAAGCACGCCATACACCAACCTGTGCAGCTTCTTCCACCGCGCACCCATTCGCCGCTGGCTATACCGGTTCGAGGTCACCGCCAGGGCCAGCAACCCGAGGAACCCCAGCGCACCCACGATAATGTAGGGCCGTTTGCGCAACTCCACTGCCAATTGCCCCCAATCCAGCCCGAGGATAAAGAACAGATACGCCAGGATATGCAGCACGATATAGGCAAACACCCACAACCCCAGCTGTCGGCGCACAACGACCCAGCCCGGCCAGCCCGTCAGCTTCTGCAGCGGTGTCATGCTCAAGGTGACCAGGAGGAAGGTCAGCGCCCCAAGCCCGAGGCGGTCCATCATGATCTTGCCAGGGTCCGGCCCCAGCAGATTCTGCGCGGCCTCATACACCCACCACGCCGGGAACAGGCACCCCACGATGAAGATGGCCAGACGAAACCAGGGATAACGCATCAATAGTTCTTCCGCAGATCGAGCCCGGTATACAGCGACGCCACGTCATCGGCATAGCCATTGAACATCTGGGTTTCCCGCACATTGGGGCTGAACAGCCCGCTGGGCAGCCGCCGCTCACGCGCCTGGCTCCAGCGTGGGTGGTCGACCGTCGGGTTCACATTGGCGTAGAAGCCGTACTCGTCCGGCGCCAGGCCTTGCCAGGTAGTACCAGGCTGCTCGGCCACCAGGCTGATGCGCACGATCGACTTGATACTCTTGAAACCGTACTTCCACGGTATTACCAGGCGCAACGGCGCGCCATTCTGGCTGGGCAGTTCGCGGCCATACATGCCGACCGCCAGGATCGCCAGGGGGTGCATCGCCTCATCCAGGCGCAAGCCTTCCCTGTAGGGCCAGTCGATCAAGGCGAAGCCCGAACGCTGCCCGGGCATGTGCTCCGGATCCTTCAAGGTCTCGAAGCGAACATAGCGTGCCCTGGAAGTCGGCTCGACCTGCTTGAGTACCTGCGCCAACGGAAAGCCCAGCCATGGAATGACCATCGACCACGCTTCCACGCAACGCAGCCGGTAGATGCACTCCTCAAGCTGATACGGCTTGACGAAGTCTTCCAGCGCATAACGCCCGGGCTTGGCCACTTCGCCATCGACCACAACGCTCCACGGTTCGGTTTTCAGGCTGTCGCCATTGGCCGCCGGGTCGCCCTTGTCTGGCCCGAACTCATAGAAGTTGTTGTAATGGGTCGCATCCTTGAACGGCGTGATCGCCTCGTCCTTGACCGTTACCGCCTGCCACTGTGTAGCAGCAAGCTTGTCGGCAAACCAGGCGGGCGCACGCCCCGCCTGTACATCGGCATAACGCGAAACCTCGGCCGCGCCTGCCTTGCCTGGCAGCGCCCCCAGGGCCAGAGTCGCCAGGGAACCGCCCAGCAGGGCACGCCGGGAAAGATAGATGCTTTCGGGGGTGATCTCCGATGCCTTGCACTCGGAAGACCTGGATAGCTTGATGAGCATGGGCGGCTCCATAGCACTGGATAGCGGATGTACCAGTAAGACTATGGAGCCGGAGGGTTATTCCAACATTAACGGGCTGTCACGCTTTACGCCGACGCCCCTTCAGCAGGAACTGGATCGGCCCCGAAGCCGCATAGGCGAGGAAGATCAGCAGCAGGATGCGCGGCGGGTCGCTGAACACCACGGCAAACACCAGCACCACGGCCAGGATCGCCACAAACGGTACGCGGCCCTTGAGGTCCAGCTCCTTGAAGCTGTTGTACTTGATGTTGCTGACCATCAGCATGCCGGCGGCAGCCACCAGCAGCGCCACCAGGAACGACAGCTTGGAACCCTGGATGCCGTAGTCGCTGAACGCCCATACGGTACCCGCCACCACGCCCGCAGCGGCCGGGCTGGCCAGGCCGATGAAATAGCGCTTGTCGGCAGTACCCACCTGGGTATTGAAACGTGCCAGGCGCAACGCCGCGCCGGCCACATAGATGAAGGCGACCATCCAGCCGACCTTGCCCATGTCGCCCAGCGCCCAACCGAAGGCAAGCAAAGCCGGGGCCACACCAAAGGCGACCATGTCCGACAGCGAGTCGTACTCGGCACCGAAGGCGCTCTGGGTATTGGTCATGCGCGCGACACGGCCATCAAGGCCATCGAGCACCATGGCCACGAAGATGGCAATGGCAGCGAAGGCAAAGTACTTGCTTGCCTCGCGCGGGTCACCGGCACTCAGGGCGCTCTGTGCGCTCATCGAGCTGATGATGGAATAGAAACCGGCAAACAGGTTGGCGGTGGTAAACAGGTTGGGCAGCAGATAGATGCCACGGTGGCGCACCTTGCGCCCTTCGGCATCATGCCCTTCTTCAACGTGCTCATCGACAGGTAGCAGGCTTTCGGCGTCGGAGGGCTTGTTCGGCTCTTCGGGACGTTCGCTCATGGAGGGTACCTTGCAACAGGATGGAAAATGTTCGACACGGGCCCGCAAGACAGGTTCTAACGGCGGGCCACTGGTCTGCTTTATACCAGAAGCCAGCTGTCAGAACGAAAAAACGCGGCCGAAGCCGCGTTTTTCATCTTTCGACAGACTCAGTTCTTGGTCTTGTCGACGATTTTGTTGGCCGAGATCCACGGCATCATCGAACGCAGCTGCTCGCCGATGATTTCGATGCCGTGAGCGGCGTTGTTGCGGCGCTTGGCGGTCATCGATGGGTAGTTGGTAGCACCTTCGGAGATGAACATCTTCGCGTACTCGCCGTCCTGGATGCGCTTCAGGGCGTTGCGCATGGCCTTGCGGGATTCTTCGTTGATGACTTCCGGACCGGTAACGTACTCACCGTACTCGGCATTGTTGGAGATCGAGTAGTTCATGTTGGCGATGCCGCCTTCGTACATGAGGTCAACGATCAGCTTCAGCTCGTGCAGGCACTCGAAGTAGGCCATTTCCGGGGCGTAGCCAGCTTCGACCAGGGTTTCGAAACCAGCTTTGACCAGCTCGACGGTACCACCGCACAGAACAGCCTGCTCGCCGAACAGGTCGGTTTCGGTCTCGTCCTTGAAGGTGGTTTCGATGATGCCGGTACGGCCGCCACCAACGCCCGAAGCATAGGACAGCGCGACGTTCTTGGCGTTGCCGGAAGCGTCCTGGTAGATAGCGATCAGGTCAGGGATGCCACCGCCTTTGACGAACTCGGAACGAACGGTGTGGCCAGGAGCCTTCGGCGCGATCATGATCACGTCGAGGTCGGCACGCGGAACCACCTGGTTGTAGTGGATCGAGAAGCCGTGGGAGAAGGCCAGGGTAGCGCCCTTCTTGATGTTCGGCTCGATTTCCTGCTTGTACAGCTGGCCCTGGAATTCGTCCGGGGTCAGGATCATGACCAGGTCGGCAGCAGCGACGGCGGAGGCAACGTCGGTCACTTTCAGGCCATGGGCTTCTGCCTTGGCGACGGTGGCCGAACCTTTACGCAGACCGATGGTGACATCTACACCGGAGTCCTTCAGGTTGCACGCCTGAGCGTGGCCCTGGGAACCGTAACCGATGATGGCGACTTTCTTACCCTGGATGATGGAAAGGTCGCAGTCTTTATCGTAGAAAACTTTCATGGAAATACCCCTGGTTATATCTCGGCCCCTGCGGAGCCATCGCTAATTTGTGGAATTCAGATGCTGAGCACTTTGTCGCCACGGGCAATGCCGGTAACGCCGCTGCGCACGGTTTCGAGAATCGATGCAGTGCCGATCGCCTGGATGAAGCTGTCCAGTTTGTCGCTGGTGCCGCTCAGCTGCACGGTGTACACGCTGGCGGTGACGTCGACGATCTGGCCACGGAAGATGTCCGTGGTGCGCTTGATCTCGGCGCGTTGAGCCCCGGTAGCCTTGACCTTGACCAACATCAGTTCACGCTCGATGTGAGCGCTTTCCGACAGGTCGACAAGCTTGACCACTTCGACCAGCTTGTTCAGGTTCTTGGTGATCTGCTCGATCACTTCGTCATGGCCAACGGTAGTCAGCGTCAGACGCGACAGGGTCGGGTCTTCGGTCGGCGCCACGGTCAGGCTTTCAATGTTGTAGTTACGCTGGGAGAACAGGCCGACCACGCGGGACAACGCACCAGGTTCGTTTTCCAGCAGCAGGGAAATGATGTGCCGCATATCAGGTACGCTCCGTCTTGCTCAGCCACATGTCACGCATCGAGCCATCCTTGATCTGCATCGGATAGACGTGCTCGCTGCGGTCAACCGCGATGTCGATGAATACCAGGCGGTCCTTCATCGCAAACGCTTCTTCCAGCTTCGGCTTGAGGTCCTTCAGGCTGGTGATGCGGATACCCACATGGCCATAGGCCTCGGCCAGCTTTATGAAGTCAGGCAGCGACTCGACATACGAGTGCGAGTGACGACCGTTGTAGGACATGTCCTGCCACTGACGGACCATACCCAGCACACCGTTGTTCAGGTTGACGATCTTTACCGGCAGGCCGTACTGCATGCAGGTGGACAACTCCTGGATATTCATCTGGATGCTGCCTTCGCCAGTCACGCAGGCCACGTCCTGGTCCGGGAAGTTGAGCTTGACGCCCATCGCCGCCGGGAAGCCGAAGCCCATGGTGCCCAGGCCACCGGAATTGATCCAGCGGTTCGGCTTGTTGAAACGGTAGTACTGCGCCGCGAACATCTGGTGCTGGCCGACGTCGGAGGTGACGAAGGCGTCGCCATGGGTCACTTCGCACAGGGTCTCGATGACCTTCTGCGGCTTGATGACGTTGCCGTCGCCCTTGTCGTAAGGGAACAGCTCGCCATTGCCACGCCATTCATCGATCTGCTTCCACCAAGCATCCAGCGCCGCCTTGTCAGGCTGCTCGCCGATTTCCTTGAGGATGCCGAGCATCTCGCTGAGGACGCTGTCGACCGGGCCGACGATCGGCACGTCGGCCTTGATCATCTTGGAGATCGACGCCGGGTCGATGTCGATGTGAATGATCTTGGCGTTCGGGCAGAACTTGGCCGGGCCGTTCACCACGCGGTCGTCGAAGCGGGCGCCAACGGCAAAGATGACATCGGCATGATGCATCGCCATGTTGGCAGTGAAGCTGCCGTGCATGCCGAGCATGCCGAGGAACTGGCGATCAGTACCCGGGAAGCCACCGAGGCCCATCAGGGTATTGGTGACCGGCAGGTTCAGCGACTTGGCGATTTCGGTCAGGGCTTCGGAGCCACCACCGAGAATCACGCCGCCGCCGGAGTAAACCACCGGGCGCTTGGCGGCCAGCAGCATCTCCGCTGCCTTGCGGATTTGCCCGGAATGGCCACGAACGGCCGGGCTGTAGGAGCGCAGCTTGACCTTTTTCGGGTAGACGTATTCGAACTTCTCGGCCGGGTTGGTCATATCTTTTGGAATGTCGACCACGACCGGACCTGGGCGACCGGATTGCGCCAGGTAGAATGCTTTTTTCAGAACTTCCGGGATTTCGCTGGCATGTTTGATCATGAAGCTGTGCTTCACGATTGGCCGCGAAATACCGATCATGTCGGTTTCCTGGAAGGCATCGGTACCGACCATGGTGCTGGGCACCTGGCCAGACAGGATGACCATCGGAATCGAGTCCATGTAGGCAGTGGCAATACCGGTAATGGCATTGGTCGCACCAGGCCCGGAAGTCACCAGCACCACACCGGCCTTGCCGGTGGCGCGGGCGTAGCCGTCCGCCATATGGGTAGCTGCCTGCTCATGACGAACCAGGATGTGCTCGACTTCCGGTTCCTTGAACAGTGCGTCGTAAACATGCAGGAGAGCACCACCAGGGTACCCGTAGATGTGCTTAACGCCTTCGTCACGCAAGAAGCGGACGACCATCTCAGCGCCAGATAAAAGCTCCACGTTGTTCACCTCTAAAACGCCAGAATACCGCCCTCAATGGACGGGTCTTAATAGGTTTACTGCCAAGCAGAGCATGAGCGAACGTCAGCACTGACTGAGCAAGTATTGGGAGCGCCCCAGAGTGTTGCGGGGTTTTCCCACCCAGCGCGAGGTAACGCGTTGCGGGGTGTAACAGGTCGGCGCGGGTGTGCGCCTCATGATCTGCTTAGCGGGTCTGCTTCTGGCAGTCCCTCTACAGCGGAGATTGGATTCTTCTGATTCGGCACCAACAAGTCAAGAAAAATTATTGCCAATTTTTCCTCAAGATGAATTCTTGCCACCACTAAAAATCGCTTCAGCAGCAGAATTAATAAGATTTCCATAAAAAAGGGCCACAATCTGTGGCCCTTGAAGGAAAAACTGAAGAAATCAGGCGGAAGGAGCAATCAATTGATCGAAAGCTGCCAACAGGCGGCGAAGCTCGCGGCTTTGTTCCGGCCGATCGGTAAATACGGTTTCGGCCATGACCAGGATGCTCGAAGCATTGGGCAGCGGCTGGCCCAGCTCGATGATGATCTTCATGCGTGGCAGGAAGATCCATTGCAGCCACTGCTCGAAACTGAGGGTATCGACGGCGAACGGCACGGTGCTGGCCAGTGCTTCGTCGCTTGGCGCCTCGGCATCCCACCAGCCCTGCACTTGCAGCTCACGCTCGATCAGCATCAGGTGGTCGGCAATATCCAGAATGCGTTGCTCGACCATCACAGGTTGACCCGAGCCTTTTGCCGGGCCAGGGCAGCACCAGCGCTGTCACCCTGCTTTTCCCGGGCCTGGGCGATGGTGTTCCACAGCTCGGCCTGCAGGCTCGGGCGGCCGTTGGCATAAGTCAGGGCGCGGCGCGCCAGCTGCTCGGCCTGCGGCGCATCACCTTGTGACAGGCGCACCTGGGCCAGGCGATACAGCACTTGCGGCTCGCGCGGGGCAATGCGCTGCGCACGCTCCAGGCTGGAAGCAGCACCATTGAAGTCACCGCTGCCCTGCTGCGACTGCGCAGTAGTCAGCAATGCCAGTACCGGACCGTCCAGCTGTTCATCGGCCGATAGTCCGCCTGCAGCGGCACCGCTACGCGGGATACCGGTCGGGGCGCCGGTGCTCTGCGGAGCGCTGTTCATCGCAGCGATGTCGAAGGGTTCGTCGGCGATCGGGTTAGGATTGGTGGTCATCGGCGCCGAACTGACCGACCCGGTCGTGATCGGCCCCGGCGTGATCGGCGAGGTGCTGATCGGCGCCGGCCCGTTGGCCGCCGGGAATGTCTGGATGCTGGAGGCACCGGCACCCTGCGGGATCATTACGGTGACGCCGGAATCCTCAGGCAGCGTCTGTGCTTGCGCGGTGCCCGCGTTATAGCCACCCGCAGAGCGGTTGGCCGTCACGCGCTCGCTATTGGACACGCGGGTGCTCGAGTCGACCACCGGAATATTGCCGCGCGGGACACTGGCACACCCCTGGAGCACAGCCAGCGCCGTCACGGCAGGAAACAGCCACTTGTTCACGTCACACCTCATCAATGCAGCCTGTGCTTAATTCATCCAGCCTTTGACCCAGTCCATGACCGATTCAACTGGATCCTGCTCGCCGCCACAGGTCGCACCGGCGGGCGGTTCACTCCCGCGAATATACGGCATCTGCACCGCTCCCGGACAGCTGCCATCAGACCCATGGCCACTGTATGGGTCAATCCAGGCCTGTACCACGTTATCCGGTTGCGGCATGTCCAACGGCAGCGGGTCGGCCTTCTTCATGAAGCTGGTCCATACCTGCAGGGCACCGGTCGCGCCGGTGAAAGGCGTTTTGCCGTTGTCGTCCCGGCCCATCCACACCACGGCCAGCAGGTCCTGGCTGAAACCGGAGAACCAGCTGTCACGCGAGTCATTGCTGGTACCGGTCTTGCCCGCCAGGGTCAAGGTGCGCGGCAGGGTGTTGTATACCGAACGGCCGGTACCTTCGCGCATCACCCGCTGCATGGCGTTCTGTACCAGGTAGATAGCCCCCGGGTCGAAAGTCTGCTGGATCTGGAACGGGTAGCGTTTGAGCGGCTCGCCTTCGGCGGTGAGCACGCTGCGAATACCACGCATTGGCGTATTGAAGCCACCGTTGGCGATGGTCTGGTACATGGTCGCAACCTGCATCGGCGACATGCCGCCGGCGCCCAGCAGCATGGCCGGGAAGGCTGGCCAGTCGACATTCACGCCCAGCCGGCCAATGGTCTTGATCACGTTGGGCACGCCGACTTCCAGACCGATCTTGGCGGTCGACAGGTTGTAGGAGTTGGCCAGCCCCTGGTACAGGTAGATGGTGCCGTGCGGGCGGCGGTCGTAGTTCTGCGGCCGCCAGACCTGGCCGTCGGCACCTTTGACCGAGAATGGCTCGTCCTGCACCCAACTGGTCAGTGTGTACTTGGTCGGTTGCTCCAGCGCCGTCAGGTACACCGCCGGCTTGACCAGCGAGCCGATTGGGCGCACGGCATCGATGGCACGGTTGAAGCCAGCGAAGCCGGCCTGACGGCTGCCGATCAGCGCCTGCACTTCACCGGTTTCCGGGTTGGTCACGACCATTGCCGACTCGACATCGTCAGCCCCCTTGCGGCCCGCCAGGCGCTTGAAGGTCTCGCTCATCGAGGCCTCCGCCTTCATCTGCAGGATCGGGTCGAAACTGGTGAAGATGCGCAGGCCTTCTTCGGTCAAGTCTTCATCGCGGTAGTCCTGGCGCAGCTGACGCTTGACCAGGTCGAGGAATGCCGGGAACGAGCTGTCGGCGAGGCTGCCGCGCTTGGTCACACCCAGCGGCATCTTCTTCGCTGCATCCACTTCTGCCTGGCTGGCCACACCCTGTTCGGCCACCAGGTCGAGTACCAGGTTGCGGCGCGCGAGGGCGCGCTCGGGGTAACGTCGCGGGTTGTAGTAGGACGGCCCCTTGACCATACCTACCAGCAAGGCGATCTGGTGCAGTTTCAGCTCCGACAGCGGCTGGCTGAAGAAGAACTGGCTGGCCAGACCGAAACCGTGCACCGCACGCTGACCGTCCTGGCCGACGAACACTTCGTTGAGGTAGGCCTCGAGGATCTCACGCTTGTCGTAATGCAGCTCCAGCAGCACGGCCATCATGGCTTCGGTCAGCTTGCGGCTGAGGCTGCGCTCGCTGGTGAGGTAGAAGTTCTTCACCAGCTGCTGGGTCAGGGTACTGCCGCCCTGACGCATCGAGCCGGCCGACGTGTTGACCCACACGGCGCGTGCGATGGACTTGGGCGACACCCCGAAGTGGCTGTAGAAATCACGGTCTTCGGTAGCCACCAGGGTTTCGAGCAGGTACTTGGGCACCTGGTCGATCTTGATCAGGATGCGGTCTTCGAGGTTTTTCGGGTAGATGCCGCCGATCATCAGCGGCTCCAGACGCACCACATCGAGCGCCTTGCCGTTGGCCCCGGAAAGGCCCGCCACGTAGTCGCCCGAGAAGCGCACCCGCACGAACTGTGCCGGCTCCATGCCCTCGTAGAACTGGAAGCCCCGGGTGTTGAGGTCGACCGTATTGCCATTGACCGATGCCGCGCCGGGGCCGTTGACCGCACTTTCACGCCGATAGCCGAGCGCATCCAGCTCGGTGAGGAAGTCGTCCTTGCTCAGCTTCTGCCCGGTGAACAGCTCCAGCGGCCGTGCATACACCTTGGCCGGGATGGTCCAGCGCTTGCCAGAGAACTTTTCCTGGACGACGGCATCGAGGTAAACCGCGAAGCCGGCAACGATCACCAGGCCGACCAGGCTGAGCTTCAAGGCCCAGCCCAGCCAGGCGCGAGAGCGGCCGGTCGGGCGTTTCTGAGGGGTACGGGGATTTCGGGTTCGAGTCATGGCGGCGGATTATACGCACTTTATAGAGGCTGGGCAGACGGCCCGGCGGTAGGCAGGGGCGGCACCATTGACCATAATGGCGCATTCGAATTCCCTGCCCCGGAAGGATTTCCCGTGAGCCAAGCCCTTATTGCTGCACTGCAGAACCCTGCCCTGTACTCTCACCCCGTGGAGGGGTTCCAGCTCATCGAGACGCATATCTCCTGGGTTCTGCTCACTGGCGAGTATGCCTACAAGATCAAGAAGCCGATGAACTTCGGCTTCCTCGATTTCACCAGCCTGGACCAGCGCCGGCATTTCTGTAACGAAGAATTGCGCCTGAACCAACGCCTTACCGACGGCCTGTACCTGGAAGTGCTGCCGATTACCGGCAGCGTCGAGGCGCCGCAGATCGGTGGTGAAGGCGAAGCCATCGAATACGTGCTGAAGATGCGCCAGTTCCCCCAGGGGCAGATGCTCAACACCTTGCAGGCCAATGGCGAACTGAACGCAGCACACATCGACCAGATGGCCCGGCAGATCGCCGAGTTCCACCTGCAGGCTCCCCGCGTGCCGGTAGAGCATCCTCTGGGCACGCCGGAAAGCGTGATGGCGCCCGTGGAACAGAACTTCGAGCAGATCCGCCCATTCCTCAGCGACAAGGCCGACCTGCAACAGCTCGAGGCCCTCGCAGCCTGGGCTCGCAGCAGCTTCGAGCGCCTGCATGGCCTGCTGGAAAAGCGCAAGGCCAACGGTTTCATCCGCGAATGTCACGGTGACATTCACCTCGGCAATGCCACCCTGATCGATGGCAAGGTGGTGATCTTCGACTGCATCGAGTTCAACGAACCGTTCCGCCTGACCGACGTCTACGCCGACACCGCTTTCCTGGCCATGGACCTGGAAGACCGCGGCCTGAAGTGCCTGGCCCGGCGCTTCATCAGCCAGTACCTGGAACTGACCGGTGACTACGAAGGCCTCGAGCTGCTCAACTTCTACAAAGCCTACCGCGCGCTGGTACGGGCCAAGGTGGCGTTGTTCAGCATGCCGGCCAACGCCGATGGCGTGCAGCGTGCAACCACCCTGCGCACCTACCGCAACTACGCCAACCTGGCAGAAAGCTACAGTGCCATCCCGTCGCGCCTGCTGGCCATTACCCATGGAGTTTCGGCGGTGGGCAAAAGCCACGTCGCCATGCGCATGGTCGAGGCCCTGGGCGCTGTCCGCGTGCGCTCGGACGTCGAGCGCAAGCGCCTGTTTGGCGAGCAGCAGCAGGCCGACGCGGGCCAGCTGAGCAGTGGCATCTATGCCCAGGACGCCAGTACCGCGACGTACCAGCGCCTGCACGAAGTAGCAGCAACCGTGCTGCGCGCCGGCTTCCCGGTAGTGTTGGATGCCACCTACCTCAAACATGAGCAGCGCCAGGCTGCAGCCGATGTCGCCAGCCAGACCGGCGTGCCGTTCCTGATCCTGGACTGTCATGCACCGGACGCGGTCATCGCCAGCTGGCTTGAGCAGCGTCAGGCCGAAAGCAACGATCCATCGGATGCCACCCTGGACGTGATCAAGGCCCAGCAGGCCAGCCGTGAGCCACTGGATGCGCAAGAGATGGCCCAGAGCAAACGCGTCGATACCCAGGATGCCGGCAGCATGGACCAGCTGATCGAACAGGTCCGCCAGCGCTTGCCAGGGCTGTAGGTTCAGCCTTTACCTGTACCGGCCTCTTCGCGGGCGCAGCCGTGAAGAAGTCGGTACAGGCCGCATGCCCCTAGGGCATCTCGTCGCACCCAATGGCAAAAGGCCGCGCATTTCATAACCCCCGCTACACTCCATCTCTGACCTGCTCGCGATTTATCCCCCATGACCCGTTCAGCCATCGCAAGGAGGCTCGATGAACGATGAATTGCAGCATCTGAAGAACCTTGGCAAGACCTCTGCGCAGTGGCTGCATGCAGCGGGCATCCACAGTGCATCGGATCTGCGACGCCTGGGCGCGGTGGGTGCATACCAGGCCGTGAAGACGCGAGGGTTTCGTGCATCCAAGGTGCTGCTGTACGCCATTGAAGGCGCGCTTCTGGACATGCACTGGAACGATTTGCCGCTCGAACGCAAAGAAGCGCTCAACCAGCAGCTGGACGCAAAATGCCCAACGCAAAAAAATCCGAAATAATCGGGAAAAGGGATTGACCTCGAAATGAGAATCGTTATGATTATCACAACTGGTCGCGAGACCGGTTGGATAAGCTAAGAGCCCCTGGTTCGGACTCTCAGATTATCTCCTCATCAGGCTAATCACGGTTTTTGACCCGGCAGTTTGCCGGGTCTTTTTTTGCCAGTGGCTTTTTTCCCGGACTAACGTCGCATCTGCGCGCAGTAGTCCTGCTCCGGCGTCGCCGCCGTATACCACGCATAGTCCGCCTCGGTCGCCTCGACCCGGTCGCCCGCTTCCGCCAGTACCAGCACCATGCTTTCTCCTTGCGCGCCCAGGTCAGCCAGGTGCAACGGCACACCCAGGTCCTTGCGTACGTGATAGGCCCCGGCAAATAGCAGCGCCGGCTGCGGCGCCGCCAGCAAGCGCTCGGCCATGCGCCGGTCACGCTGCTGTTGCACAGCCAGCATCGCGGGCAACTGGCTTTCCGGCAGCATCCCGCAGTGCCCGGCCCGCACATGCTCCAGCAGGGCAGCCTTGACCGCTGGTGCGTTGGAGCGCTCGCCGCGCAACGAAGCCGGCTGCCGATAAGCCTGGCGCATCTCGGCGGTTGAAAGGTTGGCTGCCAGCAAAGGCACGTACTGCTGCAGGGCCTCGGTGATGATCGGCCCATACAACTGCCAATCCCATCCGTCCTGCCAGGCCAGGGCCTCGGGCAGGTCTGCCGGCAGCGGTTGCCCGGCAAGCTTGTCCACCAACGGTTGTTGCTCGGGTTGCAGCATTTCCAGCAGCAGGCTGCCCTGCGCTCGCTGGTCTTGCAGGGCGCGAAGCAGCCATAGTTGCAGTGCGTGGTGGTCGGGGTTGTCGTGTTTTTCACCCACCAGCACCCGTGGGGCGGTATACAGGCGCTGCAGCAGTTGCTCAGGGCTGATCAACTGGCCGCTGGCAAGCTCGACGATGTGCCCCAGTTCGGCATGGCTGCGCCTTTCACTGCTCTGCCAGGCGGGCAGCGGCGGCAGGCTGGCCTGGCAGCCACCCAATGCCAGCATCAGGTACAGCGAGAAACCAGACAGCAGCGGATGACGCATGGGAGTACCTCTTGTTCATGGCATGTGCATGCACCTGCCTTCAGCGCTGTGGGTGCACGGCAGTCTCGGGCAGACCAGCTCTGGTTTCCTTCCACTGGCTGGCCGCGCGCCTTGTAGCCGGCGGCGGAACTGCGCACCATAGGCAACCGGGCGCAACCCATGCGGGCGATTGGAAAATCACTCGCCTTGGTGCGTCAGGCTACCATTGGCTTCACGGGTCATCCCTGCCATGCACTTCCTTTGTAGCTCCCAAGGCCTGGCCGAAGGCCAAAGCCGCGCCTTCAGCGTAGACGGCATCGAACTGTTCGGCGTGCGTCGCCAGGGCCAGGTGCATCTCTACCACAACCGGTGCCCGCACCGTGGCATCCCGCTGAACTGGGCCGAAGATGAATTTCTCGACGACAGCGCCAGCCTGATCCACTGCGCCCATCATGGTGCGCTGTTCCTGATCGAAAGCGGCGAATGCGTGGCCGGGCCCTGTGAGGGCAGGCAATTGCAGGCCCTGGGCTGCCACGAAGACAGCCAGGGCATCTGGCTCAAGGCCCCAGCAGCACGGGCAGACGGCGGTCGATGACGACACCTGCGGCGTCCAGGCGCGTGCCATAGGCGAGCACTTCCACACCGTCCGCCACTGCGCTACGCAGGGCCTGGGTATAGGCTGCGTCGATTTCCTCGGCTGGGCGCACGGCGTCGATGCCGGTCAGGTTCACACAATACAACTGCACGGCCCGCACGCCGTGCCGGGCCAGTTTCGCCAACTCGCGCAGGTGTTTGGCACCGCGCTGGGTTACCGCATCCGGAAACGCCGCGACCAGGCTGCCGGGGTAGCCAAGGGTCACGCTCTTGACCTCGACATAGGCCGGGGCACCGTCGAAATCCAGGCGAAAGTCGATGCGGCTGCCTTCCTCGCCATAGGGCACTTCACGCTTGAGTGCAGTAAAACCGGCCAGTTCGGCGATGACACCGGCACGCAGGGCTTCTTCCACCAGCCCGTTGGCTCGCCCGGTATTCACGCAGGCCAGCCGCCCCTGCGGGGTTTCGCTGATTTCCCAGGTGCCCGGCAGCTTGCGCTTGGGGTCGTTGGAACGGCTGAACCACACCTGCCCGCCTTCATGCATGCAGTTGAGCATGGAGCCAGTGTTCGGGCAGTGGATGGTCAGTTGTTCGCCGCTGGCCAGTTCGATGTCTGCCAGAAAGCGCTTGTAACGGCGCAGCAGGCGGCCCTGTTCGAGTGGAGGAAAGAACTGCATCAGCCTTGCCAGCTCCGCAGGCCACGGGCAATCCGCTGCACAGCCTCTTCCAGACGCGGCAAACTCTGAGTGTAGGCAAAGCGCACATGGTGGCCGGCCAGATGACGTCCGAAGTCCAGGCCCGGCGTGAAGGCCAGGTGTTCGGTCTCCAGGAAGTGCCGGCAGAAGGCGAAGGCGTCACCGCCAAACGCACTGATGTCAGCATACAGGTAGAACGCCCCCTGCGGTTCGACAGCAATGCGGAAGCCCAATTCGCGCAGGGCGGGCAACAGGTAGTCGCGGCGGCGGGCGAACTCGGCGCGGCGCTCCTCGAAAATGGCCAGGGTTGCGGGCTGGAAACACGCCAGCGCGGCATGCTGGGCCATGCTCGGCGCGCTGATGTACAGATTTTGTGCCAGTTTCTCCAGGTCGGCCACCGCACCAGGAGGCGCCACCAGCCAGCCAAGGCGCCAACCGGTCATGCCGAAATACTTGGAAAAACTATTCAGGACGAATGCCGAGTCGTCCACTTCCAGCACGCTGGGAGCGTCCATGCCATAGGTCAGCCCGTGGTAGATCTCGTCCACCACCAGATGGCCATGTCGTTCACGGGTGGCGCGGGACAGGCTGGCCAGCTCGTCACGCCCCAGCACGGTGCCAGTCGGGTTGGCCGGCGAGGCGACCAGGGCACCGACCGTGTCCTTGTCCCAGTAGCGGCCGACAAGGTCGGCGGTCAGCTGGTAATTCACCTCCGGGCCCACCGGCACCAGCTGCGCCCCACCCTCGACCAGGCGCAGGAAGTGGCGGTTGCACGGGTAGCCTGGGTCGGCCAGCAGCCAGTGCTTGCCTGGGTCTACCAGCAAGCTGCTGGCCAGCAGCAGCGCACCGGAGCCCCCCGGGGTGATGAGGATGCGTTCAGGGTCGACACTCAGGCCGTAACGCTGGCCATAGAACCCGGCAATGGCTTCGCGCAGTGCCGGCAGGCCGCGTGCGGCGGTGTAGCGGGTGTGCCCGGCGGCCAATGCTGCCTGGCCGGCGGCAACGATGGGCGCGGCCGTGGTGAAGTCCGGCTCGCCGATTTCCAGGTGGATCACGTCGTGTCCGGCCGCCTGCAGCTCGTTGGCCCGGGCCAGCAGCGCCATGACGTGGAAGGGTTCGATGGCGCGGCTGCGCGCACTGTAGGGGTGGGCCATGACCTTCTCTCAATTGGGTCTAAACTGGAGATTCTACCTCTGCACGCCACCGAACGTGCGGCTCAGGCCGCTGTCAATTACCAGGATCGGGCGGGGTAGCGCACCCCCGATCTATCTGGTAAGTTCGGCGGCTCGCAGTCGCAGGGCCGGCGGGTGCCGGAGATGGAGCAGCCTGCGCATTGGATCAGATGAGTGAGAGGCGGTCTATTCATGTCCACCGTAGAAAAGCAAAAAGCCCAGACCATGTACGGTGTCGAGCCCTACGTAGAATCCAAAGGTGAAGAGTACATGGGCGAGCCCATGAAGAAGCACTTCACCAAGCTTCTCGGCGCCTGGAAGCAAGAGCTGATGACCAGTGTGGACCGCACTGTGGACCACATGAAGGACGAGGCAGCCAACTTCCCCGACCCGGCCGACCGTGCCAGCCAGGAAGAAGAATTCGCCCTGGAGCTGCGCAACCGCGATCGCGAGCGCAAGCTGATCAAGAAAATCGACAAGACCCTCGACAAGATCAAGGCCGACGAGTACGGCTGGTGCGAATCGTGCGGCATCGAGATCGGCCTGCGTCGCCTGGAAGCCCGCCCTACTGCGGACCTGTGCTTCGACTGCAAGGAAATCGCCGAGAAAAAGGAAAAGACGGTCGGCAAAGGCTGATCTTTCTTTCCACCTGAACGGGGCGCATCATGCGCCCCGTTTCATTTATATGCCCAGCCTGACCATGACCCACTCAAGCTACATCGGGCGTTTCGCCCCCACCCCCAGCGGCTTCCTGCACTTCGGCTCGCTGGTCGCCGCCCTCGCCTCCTGGCTCGATGCCCGCGCCGTGAACGGCCGCTGGCTGCTGCGCATGGAAGACACCGACCCGCCTCGGGAAATGCCCGGTGCTCGCGATGCCATCCTGCAGACCCTGGAGCGCTACGGCCTGGAGTGGGACGGCGAAGTAGTGTTCCAGAGCCAGCGGCACGATGCCTATGCCGCGGTGGTCGACCGCCTGTTCAACATGGGCCTGGCCTACGCCTGCACCTGCTCACGCAAGCAGCTTGAGGGTTACAACGGTATCTACCCGGGCCTTTGCCGCAATGCGGGGCATGCCAGGGATGGCGCGGCGATCCGCCTGCGCGTGCCAGAGCTGATCTACCGCTTTACCGACCGCGTACAGGGCGAGTTCCAGCAGCACCTGGGGCGTGAAGTGGGCGATTTCGTCATCCAGCGCCGCGACGGGCTGTATGCCTACCAGCTGGCGGTGGTACTGGACGATGCCTGGCAAGGTGTTACCGACATCGTGCGTGGCGCCGACCTGCTCGACAACACGCCACGCCAGCTGTACCTGCAAGAGTTGCTGGGCTTCTCGCAGCCGCGTTACCTGCATATTCCGCTGATCGTGCAGCCGGACGGGCACAAGCTGGGCAAGTCGTACCGCTCGCCGCCGCTGCAGGCGGACCAGGCGACACCGCTGTTACTGCGGGCGCTGCGGGCGCTGGGGCAGAAAGCCGACCCCGAGTTGTTACTGGCAACGCCGGCGGAGATATTGGCGGTAGCTCGCAAGCAGTGGCGGCCCGAGGCGATTGCACAGCGGACCACGGTGCCAGAGGCTGATTTGCGCTGAGGCATTACCGGCCTCTTCGCGGGCACGCCCGCCCCCACAGGAACTACACCACCTTCAAGATTTGTGGTTTACCTGTGGGAGCGGGCGCGCCCGCGAAGAGGCCCGCACAGGCAACCCACCCTTCAAAAACAAAAGCCCAATAAATTCAACCCCTTGGCGAACCCCATGGATTCCCGCTAGCATCCGCCCAGCCATTTGCGCCAATAATAAGTCCAAGCCCGCAGCGCCCAACCATCGAGGCCAGCATGTACATCTATCGTTTGGTCCTGCTTCTGGTCGTGGGGATCTACCTGTTCTCCCCCGCCATCATGGACTGGTGGATCGAACCGACCGGAGCCTGGTACCGCCCTTACCTGCTCTGGCTGATCCTGATCGTCGTCACCTTCATCCTGCAGAGCCAACGAGATGCCGATGAGCTTTAGCCTGACCCAGATGATCCTGATCAGCGCCGCGTACCTCATGGTGCTGTTCGGCGTGGCCTGGATCAGCGAGCGGGGGTTGATCCCGCGCTCGATCATTCGCCACCCGCTGACCTACACCTTGTCGCTCGGCGTGTATGCCAGTGCCTGGGCCTTCTATGGTTCGGTTGGCCTGGCCTACCAGTACGGCTACGGCTTCCTCGCCTGTTACCTGGGGGTGTCCGGGGCATTCCTGCTGGCACCGGTGCTGCTCTATCCGATCCTCAAGATCACTCGCACCTACCAGCTGTCATCGCTGGCCGACCTGCTGGCATTCCGCTTCCGCAGTACCTGGGCCGGCGCGCTGACCACCATTTTCATGCTGATCGGCGTGCTGCCCTTGCTGGCCCTGCAGATCCAGGCAGTGGCCGATTCGATCAGCATTCTCACGGGCGAACCGGTCAAGGCCCGGGTGGCCTTCGCCTTTTGTACCCTGATCATTCTGTTCACCATCTTCTTTGGTTCGCGGCACATCGCCACGCGCGAGAAACACGAAGGGCTGGTGTTCGCCATCGCCTTCGAGTCGGTGATCAAGCTGCTGGCGCTGGGCGGCATCGGCCTGTATGCCCTGTATGGCGTGTTCGGCGGCCCGCACCAGCTGGAGGTGTGGCTGCTGCAGAACCAGACCGCCCTGGCGGCCTTGCATACCCCGCTGCAGGAGGGGCCATGGCGCACCTTGCTGCTGGTGTTCTTCGCCTCCGCCATCGTCATGCCGCACATGTATCACATGGCCTTCACCGAAAACCTCAACCCGCGCTCGCTGGTCAGTGCCAGCTGGGGCCTGCCGCTGTTCCTGCTGCTGATGAGCCTGGCCGTGCCGCTGGTGCTGTGGGCCGGCCTCCGCCTGGGCGCCAGCACCAACCCCGAGTATTTCACCCTGGGCCTGGGGATTGCCGCCAACAACCAGGCACTGGCGCTGCTGGCCTACATCGGCGGCCTGTCGGCGGCCAGCGGGCTGATCATCGTCACCACGCTGGCGCTGTCCGGCATGGCCCTCAACCACCTGGTGCTGCCGCTGTACCAGCCGCCGGCCGAAGGCAATATCTACCGCTGGCTGAAGTGGACCCGCCGCGCGCTGATCGTCGCCATCATCACCGCCGGCTTCATGTTCTACCTCACTCAGAACAACCACCAGAGCCTGGCCAACCTGGGCATCGTCGCCTTCGTCGCCACCCTGCAGTTCCTGCCGGGTGTGTTGTCGGTGCTGTACTGGCCCACCGCCAATCGCCGCGGCTTCATCGCCGGCCTGCTGGCCGGTACCCTGGTGTGGATGGTGACCATGCTGTTGCCGCTGCTGGGCAACCTGCAGGGCTTCTACATCCCGCTGCTGGACATGATCTACGTGCTGGACGACACCAGCTGGCACATGGCGGCGATCGCCTCGCTGGCGGCCAACGTGCTGCTGTTCACCCTGATCTCGCTGTTCACCAACGCCAGCAATGAAGAGGTCAGTGCAGCCGAAGCCTGTGCAGTGGACAACGTGCGTCGCCCGCAACGGCGCGAGCTGCACGCCGCCTCGCCGCAGGAGTTCGCCACCCAGCTGGCCAAGCCACTGGGCGCCAAGGCCGCACAGAAGGAAGTGGAACAGGCCCTGCGCGACCTCTATCTGCCGTTCGATGAGCGTCGCCCTTATGCCTTGCGCCGCCTGCGCGACCGTATCGAGGCCAACCTGTCCGGCCTGATGGGCCCCAGTGTGGCGCAGGACATGGTCGAGACCTTCCTGCCGTACAAGTCCGGTAACGAAAACTACGTGACCGAGGACATTCACTTCATTGAAAGCCGCCTGGAAGACTACCACTCGCGCCTGACCGGCCTGGCCGCCGAACTCGATGCCCTGCGCCGCTACCACCGCCAGACCCTGCAAGAGCTGCCAATGGGCGTCTGCTCGTTGGCCAAGGACCAGGAAATCCTGATGTGGAACAAGGCCATGGAAGAGCTCACCGGTATCGCCGCCAAACACGTGGTCGGCTCGCGCCTGGTTACCATCGACGAACCCTGGCGCGGCCTGCTGCAAGGGTTCATCAACGTGCCCGACGAGCACCTGCACAAGCAGCGCCTGGCGCTGGATGGCCAGCCGCGCTGGCTGAACCTGCACAAGGCAGCGATCGACGAGCCGCTGGCGCCGGGCAACAGCGGCCTGGTGCTGCTGGTGGAAGACCTCACCGAAACCCAGGCGCTGGAGGACAAGCTGGTGCACTCCGAACGCCTGGCCAGCATCGGCCGCCTGGCGGCCGGCGTGGCCCACGAGATTGGCAACCCGATCACCGGCATCGCCTGCCTGGCGCAGAACCTGCGCGAGGAACGCGAGGGCGATGGTGAAATCATCGAGCTGTCCAGCCAGATCCTGGAACAGACAAAACGGGTATCGCGCATCGTCCAGTCGCTGATGAGCTTCGCTCATGCCGGCGGCAGCCACCAGAACAGCGAAGAGCCGGTGTGCCTGGCCGAAGTGGCGCAGGACGCCATTGGTCTGCTGGCGTTGAACCGGCGTAATTTCGAAGTACAGTTCTTCAACCTCTGCGACCCGGACCACTGGGTCGAAGGGGACCCGCAGCGCCTGGCCCAGGTGCTGATCAACCTGCTATCCAACGCCCGCGACGCCTCGCCGCCCGGCAGTGCCGTGCGCGTGCGCAGCGAGGTCAACGAGCACACCGTCGACCTGATCGTCGAGGACGAAGGCAGCGGGATCCCGAAGAACATCATGGACCGCCTGTTCGAACCCTTCTTCACCACCAAGGACCCGGGCGAAGGAACCGGACTGGGGCTCGCTCTGGTCTATTCCATCGTGGAAGAGCATTATGGGCAAATCACCATCGACAGCCCGGCCGATATCGAACGGCAACGTGGCACCCGGATCCGCGTGACCCTGCCCCGGCATGTCGTAGCGACGTCCCCTGAAATTCGCGACCGTCGAGAGAATTGAATCAATGCCGCACATTCTGATCGTCGAAGACGAAACCATCATCCGCTCGGCCTTGCGTCGCCTGCTCGAACGGAACCAGTACCAGGTCAGCGAAGCCGGCTCGGTGCAGGAAGCCCAGGAACGCTTCAGCATTGCCACCTTCGACCTGATCGTCAGCGACCTGCGCCTGCCTGGTGCACCCGGTACCGAACTGATCAAGCTCGGCCAAGGTACCCCGGTACTGATCATGACCAGCTATGCCAGCCTGCGCTCGGCAGTCGACTCGATGAAAATGGGCGCGGTGGACTACATCGCCAAGCCCTTTGACCATGACGAGATGCTGCAGGCCGTGGCGCGTATCCTGCGCGACCGGCAGAATGCCCCTGCCGTCGCTGCGGTTGCCGAGCCACGCGCCAGCAATGGCAAGGCTGCCCCGGCCGACAAGGGCAGCGCCCCGGCCAATGGCGAGATCGGCATCATCGGCTCGTGCCCACCGATGCAGGACATGTACAGCAAGATCCGCAAGGTCGCGCCCACCGACTCCAACGTGCTGATCCAGGGCGAGTCGGGTACCGGCAAGGAGCTGGTGGCCCGCGCCCTGCACAACCTGTCGCGCCGGGCCAAGGCCCCGATGATCTCGGTGAACTGCGCAGCCATCCCCGAAACGCTGATCGAGTCCGAACTGTTCGGCCATGAAAAAGGCGCGTTCACCGGCGCCAGTGCCGGGCGGGCGGGCCTGGTGGAAGCTGCCGACGGTGGTACCCTGTTCCTCGATGAAATTGGCGAACTGCCGCTGGAGGCCCAGGCCCGCCTGTTGCGTGTGTTGCAGGAAGGCGAAATCCGCCGGGTCGGGTCGGTGCAGTCGCAAAAGGTCGATGTGCGCCTGATCGCCGCTACCCACCGCGACCTGAAGAACCTGGCCAAGATCGGCCAGTTCCGTGAAGACTTGTATTACCGCCTGCACGTGATCGCCCTGAAACTGCCGGCCCTGCGCGAGCGCGGCAATGACGTCAACGAGATCGCCAGGGCCTTCCTTGCCCGCCAGAGCGCGCGCATCGGCCGCGACGACCTGCACTTCTCGGCCGAAGCCGAACAGGCCATTCGTCATTACAGCTGGCCGGGTAACGTACGAGAGCTGGAAAACGCCGTTGAGCGGGCAGTAATCCTCAGCGAGAGTGCAGAAATTTCCGCTGACCTGCTGGGCATCGATATCGAGCTGAGCGACCTGGAGGAGGACGAGATCCTCGACAACGCCCTGGCTGTGTCCACTGCGGCCAACGCCAGCCACGAACCGACCGAGGACCTGTCGCTGGAAGACTACTTCCAGCACTTCGTGCTCGAACACCAGGATCACATGACCGAAACCGAGCTGGCCCGCAAGCTCGGGGTCAGCCGCAAATGCCTGTGGGAGCGCCGCCAGCGCCTGGGCATTCCGCGGCGCAAGAGCAACGCCACCAGCGAATAACCGACCTGCCTGGGCAGGACGATCCTCCTGCCCCTTCGCTATCAGCCTCACCGGTCTGTTCGCGGGCACGCCCGCGAATGGGCCGGCATGGCCAACCCACCTCTCAGGTAACACTCCAGCTTCAGCAAAAATCTGTTACCCAAGCTTCCGCCGTAACAGTTCACGAGGCGTACGGTAACGAAATTTCCACATTTTCAGCCTGTGAAATTTCCCACAAACGCCTCAACCCATTGATTTTACTGGGTTCTGAAAAGTTGGCACGGCACCTGCTATATGTCTGGTACAAGAACAATAACAAGCACTGCAACTCAGAATAAGAACAAGACGAAACGGCTCACGCACAATAAAAACAAGACGGCGGAGGCGCAGCTAACTGATTCTTTTGGAGAGGATGCGTGTTTGGGGCTTGCCCCACAACCAGGCTGAGAACAACAAAAACTGCACTGAAAAGCAGCGCCTGAACTGGTTGGATCGACCGATCAACATGACAATCAGCGACCAAAGCAATCCGTTTGCTCTTACCCCTGGCTTGGGGGTCGTCCACAAGCTTCGAGATTTGTGGGCAGGGCACTCAACAAAAACAAGAAGCCCAGCAGAAAAACAATAAGAGCACGCAACGACTTCTTGGGGAGCTTAGGCTCCCCTTGTCGTTTCTACCCTTCCGGCAGGCATCCTGCTACCCGCCTACACCATTCCTTGAGTAAATGCTAGAATCCCCGCCCATCATGCGGCCATTCTCCTATTCTTGGCCGAACATTCCTTCAAACAGTGCATCCCATGCTGAAGAAGCTGTTCCAGTCGTTCCGCCCGCCCGTACCGGGCCCGCATCACAGGCGTACCACACCTGAGGTGATCAACAAGAGCCAGCATTCGCTGCAGCGCCACCAGTTCAGCCGCCATGCGGTGAACATCGTGGAACGCCTGCAGAGCGCCGGCTACCAGGCTTACCTGGTCGGTGGCTGTGTCCGCGACCTGATGCTTGGCATCACCCCCAAAGACTTCGACGTCGCCACCAGCGCCACCCCCGAACAGGTCCGTGCCGAATTCCGCAACGCGCGCATCATCGGTCGCCGCTTCAAGCTGGTCCACGTGCATTTCGGCCGTGAGATCATTGAAGTCGCCACTTTCCGCGCCCACCATTCGGAAGACGATCAGGGTGACAGCCACCGCTCGTCGCACAATGCCAGCGGCCGCATCCTGCGTGACAATGTGTACGGCACCCTGGAAGAAGACGCGCAACGCCGCGACTTCACCATCAACGCCCTTTACTACGACCCGGTCAGCGAACGCATTCTCGACTATGCCAATGGCGTGCACGATATCCGTAATCGCCTGCTGCGCCTGATCGGTGACCCGACCCACCGCTATCAGGAAGACCCGGTGCGCATGCTGCGCGCGGTGCGCTTTGCCGCCAAACTCGACTTCGGTATCGAAAAGCACACTGTGCAGCCGGTGCGCGAACTGGCACCGCTGCTGCGCGAGATTCCGCCAGCGCGCCTGTTCGAGGAGAGCCTCAAGCTGTTCCTCTCGGGCCAGGGCGCCATCGCCTTCGAGATGCTGGTCGACCTGCAGCTGTTCGAACCGCTGTTCCCGGCCAGTGCACATGCCCTGGACGAGCGCCCGACCTACACCCATACCCTGATCAGCCAGGCACTGCACAACACCGACCTGCGCGTGAAACAAGGCAAACCGGTGACTCCGGCGTTCCTCTTCGCCGCGCTGCTGTGGCCAGCCCTGCCGGCCCGCGTACTGCACCTGCAAGCCCAGGGCGTGCCGCCCATCCCGGCCATGAACGGTGCGGCCCACGACCTGATTGCCGAGCAATGCGCGCGCATCGCCATCCCCAGGCGCTTCACCCTGCCGATCCGCGAGATCTGGGACATGCAGGAGCGTCTGCCACGGCGCAGCGGCAAGCGCGCCGATGTATTGCTGGACAACCCGCGTTTCCGCGCCGGTTACGACTTCCTGCTGCTGCGCGAAAGCGCTGGGGAAGAAACCGACGAGCTCGGCCAGTGGTGGACCGACTACCAGGATGCCAACGACAGCGAGCGCCGCGAGATGATCCGCGAGCTGGGCAGCCGTGACGAAGGCAGCAGCGCTGGCCCACGTAAACGCAAGCGCAGCGGCGGCAAGCGCAAGCGCGGCGGCGACGAGGCATTCGAGTGACCACCCGCGCGTATATTGGCCTGGGCAGCAACCTGGACGCACCTGCCGAGCAGCTGCGCAATGCCCTGCAGGCGCTCGACCAGCTAGAGGACACGCGCCTGGTAGCGGCTTCGGCCCTGTACACCAGTGACTCGCTGCTGCCAGGGCAACCGCGCTACACCAATGCCGTCGCCGCCCTGGACACCGCCCTGCCACCGTTGGCCCTGCTCGATGCGTTGCAGGCCATCGAAAATGATCAGGGGCGCGTGCGCCTGGAGCGCTGGGGCCCGCGCACACTGGACCTGGACATTCTGCTGTTCGGCGACCAGGTGCTTGATGAGCCACGCCTGAAAGTGCCGCATTACCACATGCATGCTCGGCCTTTCGTGCTGTATCCGCTGGCCGAACTGGTACCGGGCGATTTCCGTCTGGCCGATGGCCGCGTCCTCGCGCAATTGCTCGAAGAATGCCCGTTCGTCGGCCTCGAACGCCTGTAAACCGGGCGTTCCAGCCTTGCACAGCGGCGCGGTAACGCCAGTAACACCCTGAACGTAACAATGCGGTAACAGGGTGATTGACTTCCCCCACCTCGCTCACGACTATAGGCGTCCCGTGTGGCACCGAAGTGCCGCTACCCGTATTTAGGCCCGGACGGACCTGTGCCCGAACATCACGCGCGATGATGTGCCGCTCCGGAAGATGACTACGCGTTGAATGCAGTCGTTTTTTAAAGCGCCTGAACGAGGAATTTCCTACATGCCTGAAGTAACCCTGACCACCCTCAATGGCCTCAAGGCCAAGGGTGAAAAAATCACCATGCTGACCTGCTACGACGCGACCTTCGCCAAGGCCGCCAGCCAGGCCGGTGTCGAAGTGTTGCTGGTGGGTGACTCGCTGGGGATGGTCCTGCAAGGCCACGACAGCACACTACCAGTAACGACCGCGGACATGGCCTACCACACCGCCAGCGTCAAACGTGGCAACGACGGCGCGCTGATCCTCACCGACCTGCCGTTCATGGCGCACGCCACCCCAGAACAGGCCTTTGCCAACAGTGCCACGCTGATGCAGGCCGGCGCCCACATGGTCAAGATCGAAGGCGCAGCCTGGCTGGCCGAGACCATCCGCTTGCTGGCCGAGCGTGGCGTACCGGTATGCGCGCACATGGGCCTGACCCCGCAAACCGTCAACGTGCTGGGCGGCTACAAGGTCCAGGGCCGCCAGGAGGCCCAGGCCCGGCAGATGCGTGCCGACGCCATCGCCCTGGAGCAGGCTGGTGCGGCCATGCTGCTGCTCGAATGCGTGCCCAGCGAGCTGGCGGCGGAAATCACCAGTGCCGTAGGTATTCCGGTGATCGGCATTGGCGCCGGCAGCGGCACCGATGGCCAGGTGCTGGTCCTGCACGACATGCTCGGCCTGTCGCTGAGCGGTCGCATGCCGAAGTTCGTGAAGAACTTCATGCAAGGCCAGCCGGATATCCACAGCGCCCTCGTCGCTTACGTCGAGGCAGTCAAGCAGGTCAGCTTCCCTGGCAGCGAACACGGGTTCAGCGCATGAATACAGTCAAGACCGTCCGCGAATTGCGTGCCGCCGTTGCGCGCGCCCGTAGTGAAGGCAAGCGCATCGGCTTCGTGCCGACCATGGGCAACCTGCACAGCGGCCACGCGGCCCTGGTGACCAAGGCCGCACAGCGTGCTGATTTCGTGGTCGCCAGTATCTTCGTCAACCCGCTGCAATTCGGCGCCAACGAAGACCTCGACAAATACCCGCGCACCCTGGCCGCCGATCAGGAGCGCCTGTTGCAGGCCGGCTGCAACCTGTTGTTTGCGCCTACCGTCGAAGAAATGTACCCCGACGGCATGAGCGTGCAAACCCGCGTCAGCGTTCCCCAGCTTTCCGAAGGCCTGTGCGGCGCCAGCCGGCCCGGGCATTTCGAAGGCGTGGCTACCGTGGTCACCAAGTTGTTCAACATGGTCCAGCCCGACCTTGCCGTGTTTGGCGAAAAGGACTTCCAGCAACTGGCGGTGATACGCGCCATGGTGCGCGACCTGAACATGCCGATCCAGGTCATCGGCGAGCCCACCGTGCGCGCCGAAGATGGCCTGGCGCTGTCGTCGCGCAACGGTTACCTGACACCTGAGCAGCGGGCTACGGCACCGGCGTTGTACCGCACCTTGCAGCACATCGCTGCGGCCATTGGCCGGGGCCAGCGCGATTTCGCCGCGCTGGTTGCCGAAGGTCAGGCGCAACTGACTGCCGCTGGTTTCCGCCCGGACTACCTGGAAGTGCGCCATGCCGTGAGCCTGCGTCCGGCAATGATCGATGACCGCGACCTGGTGGTAATTGCGGCAGCTTATCTGGGTAACACGCGGTTGATCGACAACCTTTACCTGCATGTGGAAGAGAAGACGGCGTAACGGCCTGGGGCTGCCTTGCAGCCCATCCGCAGGCAAGCCAGCTCCTGCAGGGGCGCAAAGCGCCCCAAATTCCCTCTGCCATACCCATTCCCTGCCAGTGGCCTTTGCCTATAATGATGCCAGCCTGAACCCGGCAATGACTGCCGTGTCCAAGGCATCACCACGCACCAAGGGAACCCCGCGCAATGGCGTATTACCGTACACCCCACGATGTGACGGCCCTGCCCGCCTGGCAGGCGCTCCAGCAACACCGCGACGCCATGCAAGGCTTCAGCATGCGCGAAGCCTTCGCCGCCGATGCCAAACGCTTCGACCAGTTCTCCCTGAGCTCCTGCGGCCTGTTTCTTGACTACTCGAAGAACCTGATCACCGAACAGACCCGTGACCTGCTGGTGAACCTGGCCGACCAGGTCGGCCTGCAAGATGCCATCAAGTCGATGTTCAGCGGCGAAATCGTCAACGCCTCCGAAGGCCGCCCGGTGCTGCACACTGCCCTGCGCCGTCCGGTGGGCGACAAGCTCAGCGTCAACGGCGTGAACGTCATGCCGGAAGTGCACAAGGTACTCAACCAGATCACCGAACTGGTCGGCCGCATCCATGACGGGCTGTGGCGCGGCTACAGCGAGAAGCCGATCACCGACGTGGTCAACATCGGCATCGGCGGTTCGTTCCTCGGCCCCGAACTGGTCTCCGAGGCGCTGCTGCCCTATGCCCAACGCGGCGTGCGCTGCCACTACCTGGCGAACATCGACGGCAGTGAGTTCCACGAGCTGTCGGCCAACCTGCGCGCTGAAACCACCCTGTTCATCGTCTCGTCGAAGTCGTTCAATACCCTCGAGACCCTGAAGAATGCCATGGCCGCTCGCACCTGGTACCTGGCCCAGGGCGGCTCGGAAGCCGAGCTGTATCGCCACTTCATCGCCGTGTCCAGCAACAAGGCCGCTGCCGTGGCCTTTGGCATCCGCGAAGAGAATATCTTCCCGATGTGGGACTGGGTGGGCGGGCGCTACTCGCTGTGGTCGGCCATCGGCCTGCCGATTGCCCTGGCCATCGGCATGGCCAACTTCAAGGAACTGCTGTCCGGTGCCTACACCATGGACCAGCACTTCCAGACCGCACCGTTCGAAAAGAACATGCCGGTGCTGCTGGCCCTGCTGGGCGTCTGGTACGGCAACTTCTGGGGCGCTAACAGCCACGCGATCCTGCCGTACGACCATTACCTGCGCAACATCACCAAGCACCTGCAGCAGCTGGACATGGAGTCCAACGGCAAGAGCGTGCTGCAGGATGGCACCCCGGTGAAGACCGATACCGGCCCGGTGATCTGGGGCGGCGTCGGCTGCAACGGCCAGCACGCCTACCACCAGCTGCTGCACCAGGGCACCCAGCTGATTCCGGCCGACTTCATCGTGCCGGTAGTGAGCTTCAACCCGGTCGCCGACCATCATCAGTGGCTGTACGCCAACTGCCTGTCGCAGAGCCAGGCGCTGATGCTGGGCAAGACCCGCGAAGAGGCCGAAGCCGAGCTGCGCGCCAAGGGCCTGAATGAAGCGGACATCGAGAAGCTGGCCCCACACAAGGTGATCCCGGGTAACCGCCCGAGCAACACCCTGGTGGTGGAGCGCATCAGCCCACGCCGTCTGGGCGCCCTGGTGGCGATGTACGAACACAAGGTGTTCGTGCAAAGCGTGATCTGGGGTATCAACGCTTTCGACCAGTGGGGTGTGGAACTGGGCAAGGAGCTGGGCAAGGGCGTTTACCAGCGCTTGGTCGGCAGCCTGGAAGACAGCGCCGAAGACGGCTCCACCCAGGGCCTGATCAACTACTTCCGCGGCCGTCACCGCGGTTGATCCGAAACCTGCACCGGCCTCTTCGCGGGCGTTCCTGCGAAGAGGCTGGTGCAGGCGGAACACCTCTCCCAGCTACACTGTCCTATCGAATAGCCGTTGCAGTCCATCGCCCCTTACAAGAGCAGGACCACCCGCCATGTTCGATATCCGTAACTACCCACAGGCCCTGGCCGTCAGCCAGTCCGCCGCACTCTCCCCGGACGACTACCGTCGCCTCTACCGCCAATCGGTCGATGACCCCGACGCTTTCTGGGCCGAACAAGCCCGGCGCCTGGACTGGATCAAGCCCTGGTCGAGCGTGCAGCAATGCGACCTGAAGACCGGCCAGGCGCGCTGGTTCGATGGCGGCCAGCTCAATGTCAGCTACAACTGCATCGACCGCCACCTGACCCGGCGCGGTGATCAGACCGCGTTGCTGTGGGAAGGTGACGACCCCAAGGACGCCAAGGCCATCACCTACCGCGAACTGCACCGCCAGGTCTGCCGCCTGGCCAATGCCCTGAAAGCGCGTGGGGTGAAGAAAGGCGACCGGGTGTGCATCTACATGCCGATGATCCCCGAAGCCGCCTTTGCCATGCTCGCCTGCACCCGCATCGGCGCCATCCACTCGGTGGTGTTCGGCGGCTTCTCGCCCGATGCCCTGCGCGACCGCATTCTCGATGCCGACTGCCGCACCGTGATCACCGCCGATGAGGGCGTGCGCGGCGGCAAGCGCATCCCGCTGAAACACAACGTCGACAAGGCCCTGGCCAGTTGCCCCGCAGTCAGCAGCGTGTTCGTGGTGCGCCGTACTGGCGCTGACGTCGCCTGGGCCGACGGCCGCGACCTCTGGTACCACGAGGCAACGGAAAAGGCCGGCGACGATTGCCCGGTCGAGCCGATGGAGGCCGAAGACCCGCTGTTCATCCTGTATACCTCCGGCAGCACCGGCAAACCCAAGGGCGTGCTGCATACCACCGGCGGCTACCTGCTGCAGGCCACCCTTACCTTCAAGGTGGTGTTCGACTACCGTGACGGCGAGGTGTTCTGGTGCACTGCGGACGTCGGCTGGGTCACCGGCCACAGCTACATCGTCTATGGCCCGCTGGCCAATGGCGCGATCTCGCTGATGTTCGAAGGTGTGCCCAACTACCCCGACAGCTCGCGCTTCTGGCAGGTCGTGGACAAGCACAAGGTGAACATCTTCTACACCGCCCCGACCGCCTTGCGCGCCCTGATGCGTGAAGGCGACGGGCCGCTGCAGGGCACCTCACGCCAGAGCCTGCGCCTGCTCGGCAGCGTCGGCGAGCCGATCAACCCTGAAGCCTGGGAATGGTACTTCGAGGCCGTCGGACAGAAGCGCTGCCCCATCGTCGATACCTGGTGGCAAACCGAAACCGGCGGCATCATGATCACTCCCCTGCCCGGCTCGCAGGTGCTCAAGCCCGGCTGCGCCAGCCAGCCCATGTTCGGCGTGCAACCGCTGCTGCTGGATGACAAGGGCAAGCTGATCGAAGGCCCGGGGGCCGGCCTGCTGGTCATCAAGGCCAGCTGGCCAGGGCAGATCCGTAGCGTCTATGGCGACCACCAGCGCATGGTCGACACCTACTTCAAGCCCATGCCTGGCTATTACTTCACCGGCGACGGCGCTCGCCGCGATGCCGATGGCGACTACTGGATCACCGGGCGCATCGACGACGTGATCAATGTTTCCGGGCACCGCATTGGTACCGCCGAGGTGGAAAGCGCTTTGGTGCTGCATGACAGCGTTGCCGAAGCGGCCGTGGTCGGTTATCCCCATGATCTCAAGGGCCAAGGGGTGTACGCCTTTGTCACGACGATGAACGGGGTAACACCGGACGACGCGCTCAAGGCCGAGCTACTGGCCTTGGTCAGCAAGGAAATCGGCAGTTTCGCCAAACCCGAGCTGATCCAGTGGGCCCCGGCACTGCCCAAGACACGCTCTGGCAAGATCATGCGGCGTATACTGCGCAAGATCGCCTGCAACGAACTGGACAACCTGGGCGATACCTCGACCCTGGCCGACCCCAGCGTGGTGCAGGGCCTGATCGACAAACGCCTCAACCAGTAACCGGCGGCCGCTGTACATGGCCGCCCTGCATCGCAGGTCGCCATGGAAGCCCTTCGCCGTCGCATCGAAACCCAGGTCATGAGCCTCACCGGGCTGGCCCTCGGCCAGCTCGACCTGGAGTCGCCCAAGGGCGACCCCGGCCTGTTCGGCCCGCACAGCATCAGCTGGCGGGTGCATGGCGACTTCCCGAGCATGCTGGCGGGCGGCATCAGCGCCCTGATGCTGCAGCTCCTGCACCCGCTGGCCCTGGCCGGGGTGTGGGACCATTCCAATTTCCGTGAAGACCTGCTCGGGCGCCTGCGCCGGACCAGCCAGTTCATTTCCGGCACCACCTTCGGCGCCACCGGCGATGCCGAATGGCTGATCGACAAGGTCCGCACCATCCACCTGCAGGTAACCGGTACCGCACCGGACGGCCGCCCTTATGCAGCCAGCGACCCGGACTTGCTGACCTGGGTGCATGTGGCCGAAGTCAGCAGCTTCCTGGGCGCCCACCTGCGTTACTGCAACCCACACCTTGCCGTTGCCGAACAGGACGCCTATTACGCAGAGATCGCGTTGATCGCCGAGCGCCTGGGTGCGCGCAACGTGCCGCGCTCACGCCAACAGGTCGAGGAGTACCTGCAGCACATGCGCCCGCAGTTGCTTTGCGATGCCCGCAGCCACCAGGTGCTCGATATCCTGCTCGACGCCCCCGCTCCCAGCCGCCTGGCACAGCCGGTGGGCAAGCTGATGCTGCACGCTGGCCTCGACCTGCTACCTGGTTGGGCCCAGGCCATGCTCGGCCTGCAGCACAGTCCGCTGCAGCGGCGCATGATCCGCCTCGGCCTGCGACACACCGCACCGCTACTGCGCTGGGCAATGCGCAACGGCTCGGCGCAGCGGGCGAAACGGCGCATGGGCATCGAATAAGGACAAATGGTCGCCTCAGCGGAACTGATTTAACGTGCCATACTCCAAGCTCTCCTGCTTAGACAGACGAAGCGACACATGTACAAAGGATTGACTCGCGCCGCAGGCGCACTGCTGGCCCTGGTAGCCCTCTACAGCCTTCTTGGCTTTCTCGTCCTTCCCGGTGTCGCGCTGCGCATCGCCAACCAGCAGTTGGCCCAGTACGCGACCGTACCTGCCCACCTCGAACGGATCGAGCTCAACCCCTTCAGCCTCGAACTGAAACTGTGGGGCCTGCAGATCGGCGAGCCTGGCAAGGAGCAGGTCGGCTTCGACCGGCTGTATGCCAACCTCTCGCTCGACAGCCTGTGGACCGGCGCACTGCATCTGCAGGCGGTGGAACTGGTCAAGCCGCGCAACGAAGTGCTGTTCGCCAAGGACGGTACGCTCAACCTGACTCGCCTGTTCAAGTTACCCGCCAGCCAGGCCAAGCCCGACGCACCGCCCAGCGACCCGTTCCCGCTGCGCATTGGCAGCATCAAGCTCAGCGAGGGCTACCTGCACTTCGAGGACTTGCGCCCGAGCGAGCCGATTGAATTCCTCTACGACAACATGAACCTGGAGCTGAAAAACCTCAGCACCTTGCCGAACGACAACGCCGACATGACCCTGGTGGCGAATGGCCCGAATGGCGGGCGCATCGACTGGAAAGGCACACTGAGCCTGGCGCCGATCGCCTCCGAGGGTACGCTGAAAATCACCGAAGGCAAGATGAAGGCGTTCTGGCCCTATGTACGTGATGCCGTGCCACTGGTGCTGGAAGAGGGTGTGGTCAGCCTCGATACCCATTACAAGCTCAACCTCGCCAAGCAGACCGAACTGCTGCTGGATAACGCCTCGCTGCGCATCGCACCGTTCGCCATCAAGGCGCCGGATGGCCGCCCGCTGGCCCGCCTGGCCAGCCTGGAGGTGAGCGAAACCTCGGTCGACCTGGTCAAGCAGCTGGTCACCGTGGGCAAGATCCGCAGCGAAAAACTGGAAACCTGGGCCGCGCTGGAAAAGGACGGCCAGCTCGACTGGCAGAAGCTGTTCGCCAGCCAGCCGGCCAGGGCCACGCCGAAGGAAAAGACCGAACCGGCCGCCGCCGAGCCCACCCCAAAGGAGCAGGCGGCAAAAGAGCCGAGCAAGCCCTGGCAGGTGCTGCTCAAGGACGTACAACTGCGTAACTACCTGGTGCACCTGGCAGATCGTACACAGAAGGAGGCGGTGGCCCTCGACGTGGGCCCGCTCAACGCCGACCTGCAAGGTTTCGACAGCCTCAACCAGTCACCCTTCAGCCTCAAGCTCGACACTGGCGTGGGAAGACAAGGCAAACTGCAGGCAACCGGCCAGGTCAACCTGGCACCCATCTGGGCCAAGCTGGACGTCAGCACCCGCGACATCGACCTGCGCGTGGCCCAGGCCTATATCAGCCCGTTCATCCTGCTGGAACTGCGCAGCGGCATGCTCTCCAGTGACCTCAATGTCGACCTGAAGAACACCGCACCGCTGGCCTTCAGCATCACCGGCAAGGCACAGGTGAGCCAGCTGCATACCCTCGACACCATCAAGAGCCGCGATTTCGTCAAATGGCAGCAGGTGAATGTCGACGGCCTGTCGTACGTGCACGGCGACGCGCTGTCGATCGACAAGGTGACCCTGCTGCAGCCCTATGCGCGCTTCATCATCAACGAAGACCGCACCACCAACATCAATGACCTGCTGATCCCGCAGCCGGCCGGCGCCCCGGGTTCAGCCCCGGCCCAGAGCAAGCCGGCAGCTGCCAGCAGCGACAAGCCGTTGGGCATTCACATCGGCCAGATCGACATCAACGACGGTTCGGCCAACTTCGCCGACCTGTCCCTCACACCCAACTTCGCCACGGCCATCCAGCAACTCAATGGCCGGATCGGTACCATCGACAACCGCAAACCGGTACCGGCCAAGGTCGACGTCAAGGGCAAGGTCGACCGCTACGCACCGGTCATAATCAAAGGCGCACTCAACCCGTTCAACCCGTTGGCCAGCCTGGACATCGCCACCAGCTTCAGGCGCGTCGAGCTGACCACCCTGACGCCTTACTCTGGCAAGTTCGCCGGTTTCCGCATTCGCAAGGGCCGGCTCAACCTCGACCTGCATTACCTGATAACCAATGGCCAGCTCAAGGCCGAGAACAAGGTGGTGGTGGAACAACTGCAGTTGGGCGAGAAGGTCGACAGCCCGGACGCAGTGGACCTGCCAATCCGTCTGGCGGTGGCGCTGCTGAAGGATACCGAGGGCAAGATCTCGATCGAGTTGCCGGTGTCCGGCGACCTCAACAACCCGCAGTTCAGCATAATGCCGATCGTCTGGCAGACCCTGCGCAACCTGGTGCTGCGTGCAGCACAGGCGCCATTCAAGTTCATTGGCGGGCTGGTGAGCGGCGGTGGCTCGGAAGACCTGGGCAGCGTGGCCTTCGCCCCGGGCTCCAGCGAGCTTGGCCAGGACGCCCAGGCCTCGCTGGACAAGCTGGCTTCGGCGCTGAAGGAGCGCCCGGAGCTGCGCCTGGAAATCGAAGGCACCAGCGCCCAGGCCAGCGATGGCCCGCTGATCGCCCAGCAGCGGCTGGAACGGGAATACCAGGCCACCTGGTACAAGATCCTGCAACGCCGGGGTGACAAGGTGCCGGCCAATGCGTCCATGCTGGTGGTCGATGACAGTGACAAACCGGCGATGCTCGAAGGCATCTACCGCAACCGCCTGAAGCAGCAACCACCTGCCGAATGGGAGCAATTGAGCCGCGAAGAGCGCACTGCCAAGTTGCGCGAGGCCGTGATCAAGTCCTGGGCCGAGAGCACTGCGCTGCTGCGCACCCTGGGCCAGGAACGGGCCAGCAGCATCAAGGATTACCTGGTGGACAAAGGTAAGCTCGAAGATGACCGGGTTTATTTCATCGATACCAACCTGGGGCAGGCTGAGGGTGATGGGCGGGTGATTACCCCGATGCATCTGGATGCTGAATAAACGGTGTCAGCAGGGCTGGCCCTTCGCGGCTAAAGCCGCTACAGGCCTGTGCGGCTCTCTGTAGGAGCAGCTTTAGCCGCGCAGGGCCGGTACAGGCTTATACCAGCTGCTGCCCCGACACCGCCGGGTGATACAGCGGCTGCACCTTGTTCCCAGCCGGGTCCAGCAGGTGGAAGCTGCGCGCGCCGTCGCCATGGTTGAACGGCTTGTCGAGCAAGGTCACGCCACGCGCCTTGAAGTACTGGTACCAAGCCTCGAGCTCCTCCACGCTGTCGACGATGAACCCGTAGTGGTCGAGGGTCTGTAACCCGTTGGCCGCCCCTGCCCCACGCCCCAGCGACAGGTTGTCGTTACCACAGGTCAGGTACACCAGGTCCTCGTTGGCGCGATTCAGCACTTCCATGCCCAGCACATCGACGTAGAAGCGCTCACACTCCTCCAGGTTGGGTACCAGCAAGGCAATGTGGCGCAGGCCGTTCAGACGACCAGGACGGGCAGGCAATTCGGACATTGGCAGGGCTCCTTTTTTGTATACAATTCGATTACGAATGTAAAACAAAAGGAAAGCCTTGTGTATAGCCTGTTCATCAAGACCCGCGTGAAACGCGGTTGTGTGGAGAAATTTCTAGCCGCGATCAAAGCCAATGCCGAGGCTTCCGTAGCCACCGAGCCCGGCTGCCTGGTCTTCGATGTGGCACAGGATCGGGTCGACCCAGAGGTGATCTACCTGTACGAGATCTACCGTGACGACGCTGCCTATGAGGCGCATACCCGGACGGCGCATTTTCGCGACAGCCGCCCGTTGGTGGAGCCGTTGATCATGGAGCAGCAATGCTTCGAAAGCGATGTGCTGGCGCGCAACCCGATGTTGTAATTGAAAAGGGACCGCACAGCGGCCCCTTCCGGAATAGGTGGCCAATTCCCTTTGGCCGACGGGACATTCCTTATTCGGCTTTCAGACCATCAGCCGAAACAGCCTGTACGCCTTTGATCTTCTTGGCGATGGAAATCGCCATCTCTTTCTGTGCAGAGGTCACCGGCGTGTCAGAGGAAAGCGACACGACGCCTTTGTTGGTTTCGACCTTGATATCGCTTCCAGGCACACCTTTCTCGGTCATCAGGTCGGCTTTCACCTTGGTGGTGATCCAGGTATCGGAGGCCGCTTCCTTGGTTTTGGTCACCTCACCGGCCGCCAGCGTCATCGGGGCCTGGGTGGATTGCTGGGCAAATGCCGCGTTAGCCATGGTCAGGGTCAGAGCGGTAGCAGTAGCGGCAGCAATGGCGAACTTCTTCATGTGGGTCACTCCTGTTTTTCGAAAGGTCTGCGCCGTATGTCCTGGCGACAGGTACAAGAGTAGTTGCATGCGCTATGCCAGCTTTATCGTTTCGCTTGTTCCCTTATAAATCAATGAGTTACAGACATCGGAAAGCAGCCGGGGTCGTGCATTTTGCAATCTGCACGGTAAACCTGCATGCAAGATGCAAGTCCGCAAAAGGTTCCCTTGCAGCCATGAAAAAAGGGCCCCGAAGGGCCCTTTTCCATTGCTTGGCAGTCGCTTAGACGCCCGAGGCCTTGGCCGCGGCAACGTCCTTGATCGACAGCTTGATACGGCCGCGGTTATCCACGTCCAGTACCAGTACTTCGACTTCCTGGCCTTCCTTGAGCACGTCGGTGACTTTCTCGACACGAGCATCGCTCAGCATGGAGATGTGCACCAGGCCGTCCTTGCCAGGCAGGATGTTGACGAAGGCGCCGAAGTCGACGATGCGCTCGACCTTGCCGACGTAGATCTTGCCGATCTCGGCCTCGGCGGTGATGCCCAGGATGCGCTGCTTGGCAGCATCCGCCGCTTCCTTGGTTTCGCCGAAGATCTTGATCGAGCCGTCGTCTTCGATATCGATCGAAGCCTTGGTCTCTTCGCAGATGGCGCGGATGGTGGCGCCGCCCTTGCCGATGACGTCACGAATCTTGTCGGTGTCGATCTTCATCGCGATCATGGTCGGGGCGTTGGCCGACAGCTCGCTGCGCGACTGGGCGATGATCTGGTTCATCTGGCCGAGGATGTTCAGGCGCGCTTCCAGGGCCTGGCCCAGGGCGATTTCCATGATCTCTTCGGTGATGCCATTGATCTTGATGTCCATCTGCAGCGCGGTGACGCCTTTGGCGGTACCGGCTACCTTGAAGTCCATGTCGCCCAGGTGGTCTTCATCACCCAGGATGTCGGTCAGGACGGCGAACTTGTCACCTTCCTTGACCAGGCCCATGGCGATACCGGCAACCGGCGCCTTCATCGGCACGCCGGCGTCCATCAGGGCCAGGGAAGCACCACACACCGAAGCCATGGAGCTGGAACCGTTGGACTCGGTGATTTCCGAAACCACGCGGATGGTGTACGGGAACTCGCTGTCGCTCGGCAGCATGGCCTGCACGCCACGACGGGCCAGGCGGCCGTGGCCGATTTCACGACGGCCAGCGCCGCCCATGCGGCCGCACTCACCTACCGAGAACGGTGGGAAGTTGTAGTGCAGCATGAAGGCGTCTTTCTTCTCGCCTTCCAGGGTGTCCAGCAACTGCGCGTCACGGGCGGTACCCAGGGTCGCGACGACCAGGGCCTGGGTCTCGCCACGGGTGAACAGTGCCGAACCGTGGGTTTTCGGCAGAACGCCAACTTCGATGTTCAGCGGGCGCACGGTGCGAGTGTCACGGCCGTCGATACGCGGCTTGCCGTTGACGATGTTTTCGCGGACGGTGCGGTACTCCAGCTCACCGAAGATCTCTTTGATGGCACCGGCGGACGGGCCGGTCTCTTCGTTGCTCAGACGGGCAACGGCCTCGTCACGCAGCTGGCCCAGGCGGTTGTAGCGGTCGGCCTTCTGGGTGATGGTGTAGGCCTGCGAAACGGCTTCACCGAACTCGGCGCGCACCAGGTTCATCAGCTCGGTGTTGGCTGGGGCTGGCTGCCAGTCCCAGGTCGGTTTGCCGGCTTCGGCGGCCAGTTCCTTGACGGCCTGGATCACGGCCTGGAATTCATCGTGGGCGAACAGCACGGCGCCCAGCATCTGGTCTTCGGTCAGCTCCTTGGCTTCCGATTCAACCATCAGTACAGCCGATTCGGTACCGGCAACGACCATGTCCAGGCTCGAGGCAGCCAGTTGCTCGTAGGTCGGGTTCAGCAGGTAGCCGGTGCTTTCGTGGAAGGCAACGCGGGCGGCGCCGATCGGGCCTTCGAACGGAATGCCGGAAATGGCCAGGGCAGCCGAGGTACCGATCATCGCGGCGATGTCCGGGTCGGTCTTCTTGCTGGTGGAGACCACGGTGCAGACGACCTGCACTTCGTTCATGAAACCTTCAGGGAACAGCGGGCGGATCGGACGGTCGATCAGGCGCGAGGTCAGCGTCTCTTTCTCGGAAGGACGGCCTTCACGCTTGAAGAAGCCACCTGGGATCTTGCCGGCGGCGTAGGTCTTTTCCTGGTAGTGGACCGACAGCGGGAAGAAGCCCTTGCCTGGATCGGCCTGTTTGGCACCGACCACGGTCACCAGCACGGTGACGTCGTTGTCGACGGTAACCAGCACGGCGCCGGTTGCCTGACGGGCAATACGGCCCGTTTCGAGAGTAACGGTCGATTGACCGAACTGGAATTTCTTGATTACCGGGTTCACGGTTTCCTACCTTTTTTCAGTGGCTCTGGGGGAACTGGTTTCTTGCGAATTCTTGGGCAGAACGGGGAATCGGCCCCATTGACCGTCCAGATACAACACGAGGCTGGGAGCCTGGCACCAAGCGGTAGAACCGCTCAGCATTGCCAGGCTGCCAACCTCGGAGATACGCGTGGCGTGTCCAACGGCAGCACTGCAAAACAGCCCTGCCGAAGCCTGCGACACGCCATGCACACCACTGGCCAGGCCGCTATTAGCGACGCAGACCCAGGCGACCGATCAGGGCGCTGTAACGAGTGGTGTCTTTGCCCTTCAGGTAATCCAGCAGCTTACGACGCTGGTTGACCATACGGATCAGACCACGACGGGAGTGGTGGTCTTTGTCGTTGGCCTTGAAGTGGCCTTGCAGCTTGTTGATGTTGGCGGTCAGCAGAGCAACCTGCACTTCCGGGCTACCGGTATCGCCGGCGGCTTGCTGGTATTCGGCAACGATCTGAGCTTTTTCTTCAACGCTGAGGGCCATGTGGCTTCTCCTGATAACGGATCCCGCACGCGGGGTCCAATAGGCCAGGGACAAATCCCTGTATTAATAAAAAAGGAGTGACCGTGCCTACTGACAGCCACCCTTGATGCCGTGGGGTTTGGCGGTTGCCTGGCCCTACGGTTTCGGTCATTCCGACCGAATCAGCCGACGCGGCGCAATGCGCCCGTCTTCGCTCACTTCACCGATACCGATGAAGCGCGCATTGTGATCCTGTACCCGGACCATGCCAAATTGCGGTGCGTCCGGCGCGCGTACTGCCTGGCCATGCAACCAGTAGAACGCACTGTGCTCGGACAGACACACCAGTGGCCAGTCCTGCAGGCCGCTGTCCGAAGGCATCAGGAAGCGGTCGAGCGCTTCGTTACCACCTTCGGCGTGGGCCTGTTCGAGTTCCTCGAGGGTCACCGTCTGTGCCAGCACGAAGGGCCCGGCCTGGGTCCTGCGCAGCTCGGCGACATAGGCGCCGCAGCCAAGGGCTTCGCCGATATCCTCCACCAGGGTGCGGATATAGGTGCCTTTGCTGCATCCTACGCTCAACCGTGCACGGGTGCCTTCGCACTCGAGCAACTCCAAGCGGCCAATAGTAACAGAACGCGCCTCGCGCTCCACTACCTCTCCTGCACGTGCCAGCTTGTACAGCGGCTGGCCGTCACGCTTGAGCGCCGAGTACATCGGCGGTATCTGGCTGATCTGGCCACGAAAACGCGGTAGCAGTGCCTCGATGTCGGCACGACCAACGGTCACTTCGCGGGTCTGCAGCACTTCACCTTCGGCATCGCCGGTGTTGGTCGTCTGCCCCATCTGCATGACCGTTTCGTAGCCCTTGTCCGAATCGAGCAAGTATTGCGAAAACTTGGTCGCTTCACCAAAGCACAGCGGCAGCACGCCGGTGGCCAATGGGTCGAGGCTGCCGGTGTGGCCGGCCTTTTCCGCATTGAGCAGCCAGCGCACCTTTTGCAGCGCCGCGTTGGAAGTGAAGCCCAGCGGCTTGTCGAGCAGGATGATGCCGCTGACGTTGCGGCGGATACGTTTGACCTGGGCCACCGCTTACTCCTCGGCGTCCGGCTTGTCGGCATCCTTGTGCTGACGGTCTTCGGCGACCGCGCGCTCGATCAGTGCCGACAGGTGGGCACCACGGCTGACGCTTTCGTCGAAGTGGAAATGCAGTTGCGGCACGCTGCGCAGTTGCATCACCCGGCCCAGGTGCAGGCGCAGGAAGCTCGCGGCGCTGGTCAGGGCCTTGAGGGTCTGCGGTACGGCATCGGTACCGTCCGCGCCCATCACGGTGATGAACACCTTGGCGTGGCCAAGGTCGCGGCTGACGTCGACGGCAGTGATGGTCACCAGGCCGACGCGCGGGTCTTTGACTTCACGGCGGATCAGCTCCGACAGCTCGCGCTGCATCTGATCGCCGATGCGTTGGGTACGGCTATATTCTTTTGCCATTCTTGCTACCTGTAACTTAAAGCGGCAAACGCCCGGTCAAGCTGAAGCCTGACCGGGCGCTACCTTCAGAGGTGCTGCCAGCCGCCCTGGGGCGGGGCCTGCACCACGCTCGCCCCTTACAGGGTACGAGCCACCTGGACTTTCTCGAAGACTTCGATCTTGTCGCCGACCTTGACGTCGTTGTAGCTCTTCACGCCAATACCGCACTCCATGCCCGAACGCACCTCGGAGGCGTCATCCTTGAAGCGACGCAGCGATTCCAGCTCGCCTTCGAAGATCACAACGTCTTCGCGCAGGACGCGGATCGGACGGTTGCGGTACACGGTACCCTCGATGACCATACAGCCAGCAATGGCGCCGAACTTCGGCGAACGGAACACATCACGCACTTCGGCGACACCCAGGATGTTCTCGCGAACATCGCTGCCGAGCATGCCGGTCAGGGCCTTCTTGACGTCTTCGATGATGTCGTAGATCACGTTGTAGTAACGCATATCCAGACCTTCCTGCTCGACGATCTTGCGCGCGCCGGCATCGGCACGCACGTTGAAGCCGAACAGTACTGCATTCGAAGCCAGCGCCAGGTTGGCATCGCTTTCGGTGATACCACCGACGCCGCCACCGATCACGCGTACCTGAACTTCGTCGTTGCCCAGGCCAGACAGCGAGCCCTGCAGTGCTTCCAGGGAACCACGCACGTCAGTCTTGAGGACGATGTTGAGGGTCTTCTTCTCTTCCTGACCCATGGTCTCGAAGATGTTTTCCAGCTTGCCGGCGTGAGCACGGGCCAGCTTGACCTCGCGGTACTTGCCTTGACGGAACAGCGCCACTTCACGGGCTTTCTTCTCGTCGGCCACCACGGACAGCTCGTCACCGGCTTCCGGGGTGCCATCCAGGCCGAGAATCTCGACCGGGATCGACGGGCCGGCTTCCTTCACAGGTTTGCCGTTCTCGTCGAGCATGGCGCGCACGCGGCCATAGTTGGAGCCGCACAGGACCATGTCGCCCTGACGCAGGGTACCGTCCTGAACCAGGATGGTCGCCACCGGGCCACGGCCCTTGTCCAGACGCGATTCGACAACCACGCCACGACCTGGAGCGGTCGGGGTAGCGGTCAGTTCGAGGATCTCGGCCTGCAGCAGTACGGCTTCGAGCAGCTCGTCGACGCCAGTACCCATCTTCGCCGAAACCTTGACGAACGGAGTGTCACCACCCCAGTCCTCGGAGGTCACGCCTTCGACGGCCAGCTCGTTGCGGATGCGGTCGATGTCGGCACCCGGCTTGTCGATCTTGTTCACCGCGACCACCAGCGGAACGCCAGCTGCCTTGGCATGCTGAACGGCTTCGCGAGTCTGCGGCATTACGCCGTCGTCCGCAGCCACCACCAGGATGACGATGTCGGTAGCCTTGGCACCACGAGCACGCATTGCGGTGAACGCAGCGTGGCCCGGGGTATCGAGGAAGGTGACCATGCCGCGGTCGGTTTCCACGTGGTAGGCACCGATGTGCTGGGTAATACCACCGGCTTCGCCTGCGGCAACCTTGGCACGACGGATGTAGTCGAGCAGCGAGGTCTTACCGTGGTCAACGTGACCCATGACGGTAACGACCGGTGCACGCGATTCGACTTCGCCTTCGAACTTCAGCGATTCGGCCAGCGAGTCTTCCAGGGCGGTATCGCTGACCAGGGTCACTTTGTGGCCCAGTTCTTCGGCAACCAGCTGAGCGGTTTCCTGGTCGAGCACCTGGTTGATGGTGACCGGGGTACCCAGCTTGAACATGAACTTGACCACTTCAGCGGCCTTGACCGACATCTGCTGGGCCAGTTCCGAGACGGTGATGGTCTCGCCGATGGTCACGTCACGAATGACCGGACCGGTCGGGTTCTGGAAGCCGTGCTGATTGCGTTTCTTCAGCTTGCTCTTACCACCGCGGCCACGGCGTACGCCATCGCTCTCTTCATCGGTGGTGCGCGGCGCGGCACGAGGCGTCGGAGCCTTTTCCTTCTCCTTGACCTTGACCTTGATCGACACGCGCGGGGCCTCGCCACGACGCTCGCCACCACGACGGTCTTCGTCACGGGTGCGACCTTCGTTGCGACGGGCTTCGTCCTTCTTGCGCTCGGCAGCACGGGCTGCAGCGTCTTCGGAGGCCGGGGCGTCGGCAACTACCGGAGCCGGGGCAGCGGCAGGTGCCGGCTCTGGCTTGGCGGCGGGCGCAGGGGCGGCAGCAGCGGTTTCGGCGGCCTGACGGCGAGCCTGCTCTTCGTTGCGCTGGCGAACTTCGGCCTCGACCTTTTCGCGAGCGGCGTTCTCGGCCGCGCGGCGCTCTTCCAGCTCACGCTTCTGCTCAGCCTGGATTTCTTCCGGGCTGCGCTGCACGAATACTTTCTTCTTGCGTACTTCTACGCTGATGCTCTTGCTACCGGCGACACGCAGGGTGCTGGTGGTTTTGCGCTGCAAGGTAATCTTGCGCGGCTCTTCCGCCTTGCTCTTGTGGCTGCTCTTCAAATGAGTCAGCAGGGTCTGCTTCTCATTGTCGGTCACTACCTGACCGGCGTCGGTGTGCGGCAGACCTGCCTCACGCATCTGCTGCAGCAGGCGCTCTACCGGTGCCTCGACCTCTTGGGCCAGTTCTTTCACCGTGACTTGCGTCATGCACTTCTCTCCTCAGGCCGCGCCTAATTACTCGAACCAGTGGGCTCGGGCGGCCATGATCAACTTGCCGGCACGCTCTTCGTCGATGCCGTCGATGTCGAGCAGATCGTCGATCGACTGCTCGGCCAGGTCTTCGCGGTTAACCACGCCGCGCACCGCCAGTTCCGCCGCCAGATCCTTGTCCATGCCCTCGAGGGAGAGCAGGTCTTCGGCCGGGTGGGCGTCTGCCAGTTTTTCTTCGGTAGCGATGGCCTTGGTCAACAAACGGTCCTTGGCTCGAGCGCGGAGCTCATTGACGATATCTTCGTCAAAGCCATCGATGTTGAGCATTTCTTCCAACGGTACGTAGGCAATTTCTTCGAGGCTGGTGAAGCCTTCGTCGACCAGCACTTGGGCCAGCTCCTCGTCGACTTCCAGTTCATCGATGAAATTGCGCAGGATGTCACCGGTTTCGGCCTGCTGCTTGGCCTGGATGTCCTTCTCGGTCATCACGTTCAGGGTCCAGCCGGTCAGCTGACTGGCCAGGCGAACGTTCTGACCGCCACGACCAATGGCCTGGGCCAGGTTGTCCTCGGCGACGGCGATGTCCATGGCATGGGCATCTTCATCAACGATGATCGCCGCGACTTCAGCCGGCGACATGGCGTTGATGACGAACTGCGCCGGGTTATCGTCCCACAGGACGATATCCACACGCTCACCACCCAGCTCCCCGGATACGGCCTGGACGCGCGAACCACGCATGCCGATACAGGCACCTTGCGGGTCGATGCGCTTGTCCTTGGAGCGGACGGCGATCTTGGCTCGCGAACCCGGATCACGGGAGGCAGCCATGACTTCGATGAGGCCCTCGGCAATTTCCGGCACTTCAATGCGGAAAAGCTCGATCAGCATCTGCGGCGCGGTGCGCGACAGGATCAGCTGTGGGCCACGGTTCTCGGTGCGGATTTCCTTGAGCAGCGCACGCAGGCGCACGCCAACACGGAAGGTCTCGCGCGGAATGATGTCTTCGCGGGCCAGCAGGGCCTCGGCGTTGTTGCCCAGGTCAACGATGACGTTGTCGCGGGTAACCTTCTTGACGGTACCGGAGATGATCTCGCCAACGCGTTCGCGGTAGGCATCCACCACCTGGGCACGCTCGGCCTCACGGACCTTCTGCACGATGACCTGCTTGGCGGTCTGGGCGGCGATACGACCGAACTCGATCGACTCGATCTTCTCTTCGATCACGTCACCGACCTTGGCTTCAGGGTGGGTGTCCTTGATCTTGTCCAGCCAGGTCTCGATCGCCGGATCATCCAGATCGGCTTCGTCGACCACGGTCCAGCGACGGAAGGTCTCGTAGCTACCGGTGTGGCGGTTGATTTCCACACGCAGGTCGACTTCGTCTTCAAAACGTTTTTTGGTTGCAGTGGCCAGGGCCACTTCCAGCGCTTCGAAAATGACGCCGGGCGGTACACCTTTTTCGTTGGATACCGATTCAACAACCAGCAGTACTTCTTTGCTCATCGTACGCCTCGCCTTGCGCAAGCCATTGGGCCCGGATAGTCCGCCGGGCCCGGCACGTCTCAGTCAAAACTGGGAATAATATTGGCCTTGTCGATCGAGTCGATCGGCAACAGGAATTCTTGATTGTCCACCTGGACCACCACGTCCTGCTCCTCCACACCACGGAGAAGGCCCTGGAAGTTACGACGACCCTCGAAGGGTGAGCGCAGCTTGATCTTCACTTGTTCGCCGGCATGCGAGGCAAACTGTTCCAGAGTGAACAGTGGGCGATCCATGCCTGGAGAAGACACCTCGAGGGTGTACTCACTGCTGATCGGATCTTCTACGTCGAGGATTGCGCTGGCCTGACGGCTGACCGCTTCGCAGTCGTCCACCAGGATACCGCCTTCCTTGTCGATGTAGATGCGCAGTACCGAATGCTTACCCTGGGAAACGTATTCGATCCCCCAGCATTGATAGCCCAGACCCTCGACAACCGGGGCCAACAAGGCCTGCAACTGTTCTAGCTTGCTCGACACCTGAACCCCCTCGTGCATGCTGTGCAAATAAAAAATGGGCGAAGCGCCCATCCCTGAAAGCGCCGTTGGACAACGACGCCGAAAACTGTTCGGTTAGCAAAAAGCCCCTGAAAAGGGGCTCCGCTGAAGCTGGTTGCGGGGGCTGGATTTGAACCAACGACCTTCGGGTTATGAGCCCGACGAGCTACCAAGCTGCTCCACCCCGCGACAAAGCTGGGGCAAAAGTATAAGACCGAACCCTCTCAAGGGTCAAATCCGAACCTTCACCTGCAAGAAAGCCCGCTAAAGCGGGCTCTCAAGCTTTAATTGGTACCGAGAAGGGGACTCGAACCCCTACACCCTATGGGCACAACCACCTCAAGGTTGCGTGTCTACCAATTCCACCACCTCGGCAATACTACTACTTGAAACCCGTTACTTCTGCTCTTGTGCCGGAGGAGGTACGTCACCAGTGTTAGTGGTGGTTTCGCTCTTCTGCTGCTGGAGCACCGGTACATCATCATTAACTGCCGGTTTCTGCGGCTCTTTCACTTCTAGCACTGCTGGATCTGGAAGACCTGCCTGGCTAAGCTGGTGAGCTTGTTGCTTCGCGAAGTATCCTAACCCAAGTGCTGTCAAAAAGAAAGTGGCAGCGAGTACAGCAGTTAATTTACTCAGGAACGTTGCAGAACCCTGGCTTCCGAACACGGTATTTGAAGCACCCGCGCCGAAAGATGCACCTGCTTCCGCACCCTTACCCTGTTGCAACAGAACCAGCACTACAAGCGACAGCGCTGCCAACAGATGAAAAACAACGATGACTGTTTCCAGCATTTGTTCAGTTTCCTGCGGCGCGACAAATTGCACCGAATTCGTCTGCGTTCAGGGAAGCCCCACCAATGAGCCCCCCATCGATATCCGGCATGCCGAACAGTTCGGCCGCATTGGCCGCCTTCACGCTGCCGCCGTAGAGCAGCTGCACCTTCGCAGCCACTTCAGCATCTTCTGCCGCCAACTGGCTGCGGATGGCTGCGTGCACATCCTGAGCCTGCTGTGGCGTGGCCGTAAGGCCGGTACCGATGGCCCATACAGGCTCATAGGCAATTACTGCATTGGCAAAAGCCTTAACACCGAATGTTTCGATGATACTGCTTAGTTGACGCCCGACAACTTCGAGCGTCTTGCCGGCCTCGCGCTCTTCCAGGGTTTCCCCGATGCAAAGCACTGGCTTCAAACCTTTGGCCTGGGCAGCTGCAAACTTGCGATTGAGCACTTCGTCGGTCTCACCAATAATCTGGCGACGCTCCGAATGACCAATCAGGACCAACTTGCAACCTGCTTCAACCAGCTGTTCCGGAGCAACTTCTCCGGTCAGCGCACCCTGCTCGGGTTGTACTGCGGAATTCTGTGCGCCGACGATGATTCCCTTATCTGCCAAACCATCGATCACTTGATTGATGAACAAGGCCGGTGGGAACACCGCGACTTCCACTCCGCTCGGCAAGGCCAGATTTCTCAAGCCTTCGGTCAGCTCAGCGACGCTAGCGCGGGTACCGTGCATCTTCCAGTTACCAGCTACCATGGGGCGACGCATGCTTTACCTCGTCGGTCAAAGTGGGCGCAGATAGTACCCAACCCTATCTGCGCTGGCAAGCGCCTTCAGATACAAACTTCGCCGACCAGTTTGGCCAGCGCTTCGGCATGGGCACGCACCTGGCTTTCGTCCTCACCCTCGACCATGACCCGCACCAGAGGCTCGGTACCGGATTTACGCAGCAGCACGCGACCACGGCCAGCCAACGCCTCGGTTACCTTGGCACTGGCTTCCTTGACCGACGGGTGCTGCAGCGGGTCGACCTTGCTGGCGCCATAGCGCACGTTGATCAACACCTGCGGGCATTTACGCAGGGCCTGACGAGCCTGGGCCAGGGTTTCGCCACGACGCTTGAGCGCCATCAGCACTTGCAGCGCAGCGATGATCGCGTCACCTGTGGTGGTGTGGTTGCAGCACACGACGTGCCCGGAGTTTTCGCCACCGACCAGCCACTCACGCTCCAGCAACTCTGCCATGACGTAACGGTCACCGACCTTGGCCCGTACGAACGGGATATCCAGGTCCTTCAGCGCCAGCTCCAGGCCCAGGTTGCTCATCAGCGTACCCACCACTCCGCCCTGCAGCTTGCCACGCTCCTGCAGGTCGCGAGCGATGATGAACAGTAGTTCGTCACCATCGACGATGGCACCGGTGTGGTCGACCATCAGCACGCGATCGCCATCACCGTCAAAGGCGATGCCCAGGTCGGCATGGCCGACCAGCACGGCAGCCTGCAGCGATTCGATGTGAGTCGAGCCACAGCCTTCGTTGATGTTCAGGCCGTCCGGCTGGGCATGCAGCACGGTCACCTCGGCGCCCAGCTCGCGGAATACGCTTGGTGCAACCTTGTAGGTGGCGCCATGGGCGCAGTCGACCACCAGCTTGAGGCCATCGAAGCTGGTGCTGCTGGGCACGCTGCTCTTGCAGAACTCGATGTAGCGACCAGCAGCATCGTTGATGCGCGAAACCTTGCCCAGCTTGCTCGACTCGACAACGGTCATGGGCTGGTCGAGCAGCTCTTCGATCATTAGCTCGACTTCGTCCGGCAGCTTGGTCCCCTGGCCCGAGAAGAACTTGATGCCGTTGTCATCGTGCGGGTTGTGCGAGGCGCTGATGACAATACCGGCTTCGGCGTGGAAGGTACGCGTGAGGTAGGCGATGGCCGGCGTCGGCATCGGCCCGAGCAGCATCACGTCGGCACCCGCCGCAGACAGGCCGGCTTCGAGTGCGGACTCGAACATGTAGCCGGAGATACGCGTGTCCTTGCCCACCAGCACCCGGCAGTGCCCCTGCTTGCGGAAAGCCATGCCGGCTGCCCAGCCGAGCTTCAGCATGAAGTCAGGCGTGATCGGGTATTCGCCGACACGGCCACGGATGCCGTCGGTACCAAAGTATTTTCTGCTCATAGGGACTCCAATATTCTTATTCGGCGTTCTGCACCGCAGCGATCATGCGCACCACATCAACGGTCTCGGCCACGTCATGGACACGAAGGATGCTCGCCCCCTTGGTCATGGCCAACGCCGCCAGCGCAAGGCTGCCGTACAACCGCTCGCCGACCGGACGTTCCAGCGTCAGGCCGATCATGCTCTTGCGCGAAACACCCACCAGCAGCGGGCGCCCGAGGCGATAGAGCGCTTCCATATGCTTGAACAGGCTCAGGTTGTGCGCCAGTGTCTTGGCGAAACCAAAGCCCGGATCAAGGATGATTCTGTTCGCGTCGATGCCCGCCGCAGCACAGGCGGCCATCCGCTGCTCAAGGTAACGCGCAACGTCGGCGGTCACATCTTCGTACTGGGGATCGTCCTGCATGTTACCCGGCTCGCCGCGCATGTGCATGAGGCATACCGGCAGGCCGGTATCTGCAGCGGCGTCCAGGGCACCATCACGCTCCAGGGCACGCACGTCGTTGATCAGCCCCGCACCGAGGCGCGCCGCTTCACGCATGACTGCGGGCGTGGAGGTGTCGACCGAAATGACCACGTCGAGGCGGCTGTTGATGGCCTCGACCATGGGTGCCACCCGCTCCAGCTCCTCGGTCACCGATACCGCGCGCGCGCCTGGCCGCGTGGACTCTCCGCCGATGTCGATCAGCGTGGCACCAGCGGCAACCATCGCTTCGGCATGGCGCAACGCTTCGTCGCGCTGGTTGAAGCGCCCACCATCGGAGAAGGAATCGGGAGTGACGTTGAGAATACCCATGACATGGGTACGCGACAAATCAAGAACCCGGTTGCCGCAAGGCAACCGGGTCGGGTACTGCACTGAGCTCATAGATGCCCTTAGTGTTGAGCCGCTGGACCGCCGATCGGCGATTCCGGGCGATCGCCCTGGGCAGCAGGCTTGCCCGAAGCAGAGTCATCATCCCAATCACGCGGCTCGCGAGGGGTACGGCCGGCCATGATATCGTCAATCTGCTCGGCGTCGATGGTCTCGTACTTCATCAGCGCTTCGGCCATGGCGTCGAGCTTGTCGCGGTTGTCGGTGAGCAACTGCTTGGCCGTGGCGTAGCACTGGTCGATGATGCTGCGGACTTCCGAGTCGATCAGCTTGGCGGTTTCGCCGGAAACGCTGGCGTGCTGGCTGGCAGCACTACGGCCCAGGAACACCTCGCCTTCTTCTTCGGCGTACATCAGCGGGCCGAGTTTTTCGGACAGGCCCCACTTGGTCACCATGTTACGGGCGATCTGGCTGGCACGCATGATGTCGTTGGACGCGCCGGTAGTGACACCGTCGAAGCCCAAGGTCATTTCCTCGGCGATACGGCCGCCGTACAACGAGCAGATCTGGCTGATCAATGCGCGCTTGGACAGGCTGTAGCGATCTTCTTCCGGCAGGAACATGGTCACGCCCAAGGCACGGCCACGCGGAATGATCGAAACCTTGTAGACCGGATCGTGTTCAGGGACCAGGCGGCCGACGATGGCATGGCCAGCTTCGTGATAGGCGGTGTTCTGCTTCTCTTTCTCGGACATGACCATGGTCTTGCGCTCGGCGCCCATCATGATCTTGTCCTTGGCCAGTTCGAACTCTTTCATTTCGACCAGGCGCTTGTTGGCACGTGCGGCAAACAGCGAAGCCTCGTTGACCAGGTTGGCCAGGTCGGCACCGGAGAAGCCCGGAGTGCCACGAGCAATGACCGCCGGGTTGACGTTCTCGCCTACTGGCACCTTGCGCATGTGCACCTTGAGGATCTGTTCACGGCCGCGGATGTCCGGCAGGCCGACCACCACCTGGCGATCGAAGCGGCCCGGACGCAGCAGCGCCGGGTCGAGCACGTCCGGCCGGTTGGTGGCAGCAATGACGATGATGCCATCGTTCATTTCGAAGCCGTCCATCTCCACCAGCAACTGGTTGAGGGTTTGCTCACGCTCGTCGTGACCGCCCCCCATGCCGGCGCCACGATGGCGACCAACGGCGTCGATTTCGTCGATGAAGATGATGCACGGAGCGTGCTTCTTGGCCTGCTCGAACATGTCGCGCACACGGCTGGCACCGACACCCACGAACATTTCCACGAAGTCGGAACCGGAAATGGTGAAGAACGGCACCTTCGCCTCGCCAGCGATAGCCTTGGCCAGCAGGGTCTTACCGGTACCGGGCGGGCCAACCATCAGCACACCACGAGGGATGCGGCCACCCAGACGCTGGAACTTGCCCGGGTCGCGCAGGAACTCGACCAGTTCACCAACCTCTTCCTTGGCTTCGTCACACCCTGCAACGTCGGCCAGCGTGGTCTTGACCTGGTCTTCGGACAGCAGGCGCGCCTTGCTCTTGCCGAAGCTCATCGGCCCGCCCTTGCCGCCCGCACCGCCCTGCATCTGGCGCATGAAGAACATGAACACGGCGATGATCACCAGGATCGGGAAGCTGGCCACCAGCAGCTGGGTCCAGATGCTCTGCTGCTCGGGCTGCTTGCCTTCGATGATTACGTGGTTGTCCACCAGGTCACCGATCAGGCCGTTGTCGGTAATGGCCGGGCGCACGGTCTTGAAGTTGTCGCCGTCGGCGCGCTTGCCGGTAATGATGTAGCCGTCGACGGTCACGCGCTCGACCTTGCCATCCTTGACCTGCTGGATGAAGTCGGAATAGTTGAGGGTCTGCGGCTCGTTAGGGCTGGAGAAGTTGTTCATCACTGTCACCAGGACAGCTGCGATGATCAACCACAGGATCAGATTCTTTGCCATGTCGTTCAATTCGCTACCCTCTGAGGTCGGCGCACGACGCAGCCGTTCCTCGCATGATATTCATCGCCCTAACTTACTACATTACCTACGCAGACGCAGGCACCGTCTGTAACCCTTTGTGAAAGCTAGACTACACGAAGTTCGGACGATCCTGACGCAGCGGCCGATTGGAAATAACTATCGGCCACCCCGCTTGAGACCTTTCATGCCCCTTTGAAACCCCTGCCCAGCAGGTACTGCTCACGGGAACGATCCCGCGACGACGACGGCTTGCGCATCTGCACCTTGTCGAACTTGCTGCGTACGTCCTTGAGATATACGTCAAAGCCTTCGCCCTGGAAGATCTTGATCAGGAAGTCGCCGCCGGGCTTCAACACGCGGGTTGCCAGATCGAGGGCCAGCTCGCAGAGGAACATCGCCCGCGGCATGTCCACCGCGGGCGTACCACTCATATTGGGGGCCATGTCGGAAATCACAAGGTCTACGTGCGAATCGCCGACAGCCTCGAGGATGCGCTGCAGCACTTCATCGTGGGTGAAATCGCCCTGGATGAAGGTCACGTCAGGGATCGAATCCATCTCCAGGATGTCGGAAGCGATCAGTCGACCCTGGCCACCAATCAGACGACTGGTCACCTGCGACCAGCCACCAGGGGCCGCGCCGAGGTCGATCACGCTCATGCCTGGGCGGATCAGCCGGTCCTTTTCCTGGATCTCCAGCAGTTTGTAGCTCGCGCGCGAGCGGTAGCCGTCCTTTTGCGCCTGCTTCACAAAAGGATCGTTGAAATGCTCTCGCAGCCAGTTGGCGCTGCTTTTGGAACGTTGTACCACGGGGCACCTCGATGATATGCGTCGTGATTGACTGGGCGGAGCCGGTGGCCCTCGGGTAAAATGCCGGTCAATTTTACAGAATCAGACGGAAAGGGTCAGATTATGCCGCTCAATAACGAGCAGAAGAAGCAATACAAGTCCATTGGTCATGACCTGAAGCCGGTCCTGATCGTTGCTGGCAACGGTTTGAATGAAGGCGTCATCGCCGAACTGGAGCGCGCCCTGGTAGACCACGAGCTGATCAAGGTCGAGATTCGTTCGGAAGACCGCGAAGAACGCGCCGAGACCATTGCCGAACTGTGCAAGGCCGGCCGCGCCGAGCTGGTGCAGACCATCGGCAAGAAAGCCCTGATCTACCGCAAGAACCCGCAGCCGAACAAGCAGCTGTCCAACATCCACCGTTACAAGTAACGGCAAAGGGGCTGCTACGCAGCCCCAGCGATCTCGAACCGCTTAGCGGCGCACCTTGACCGGCACCGGCTGGGCCACCAGCACGATGCCGGAAAAGCCCAGCACCAGGAAACAGAACATCTGCCAGCGCTCGCCAACAGATATGCCGTAGCGCAAGGTGTAATACCCCACGCAGGCGCCAAGGCCGAGCAACAGCATCTGGCCCCGGAACTGCCGCCACCAGGCCGCCAGGCCGTCCACTCTGGCCAGCACGGCCAACTGGATCAGCAAGCCAAGCATCGCCACACCGATCAACCAGCGGTCGATCTGCCCGGCGATGTCCTGTACCAGCAGCGGTGCCAGGCCACTGACCTTGAGCGCGGGCACCAGCCCCACATGGAACACCCACAAGCCACCGACCCAGAAGACCTGGGCGAGCTGCCAGAGGATGCCCTCGAGGGACGGCGCCCGCAGGCGCCGGTCAGATGTGCTTGACTTCGACAATCTCGTACTCGACCGTACCGTTTGGCGTCTTCACGACAACGGTATCCCCTTCTTCCTTGCCAATGATGGCACGGGCGATCGGGGCGCTGTTCGACAGTTTGCCTTTCTTCACGTCGGCTTCATCCTCGCCAACGATCTGGTAGGTCACTTCATCATCGGTTTCGGTGTTGGCCAGCACCACGGTCGTGCCAAAAATCACCTTACCGGTGTGAGCGATCGTGGTTACGTCGATTACCACCGAGTTCTGCAGGCGACCCTCGATATCGCGGATACGCGCCTCGACCATGCCCTGCTCTTCACGAGCGGCGTGGTATTCGGCATTTTCCTTCAGGTCACCCAGCTCGCGCGCTTCGCCAATGGCTTGGCTCAGGCGCGGGCGTTCGGTCTTGCTCAGGAACAGCAGCTCCTCTTCCAGGGCGCGAGCGCCCTGGACGGTCATCGGGTACTTGGTAATGCTCATGCTTTCAATCCTGCGTGCAGATCCTGCAGGCGGCGAACGGTCTTTTCCGGACCGAATTTCAGCGCCTCGCAGATGGCTTCACCGGCCGCAATGGTGGTGGTGCAGTAAATCTTGTGCTGCAGCGCATTGCGACGAATCGAGTAGGAATCGGCGATCGACTGGCGGCCTTCGGTGGTGTTGATGATCAGCGACACCTCGTCGTTCTTGATCATGTCGACCACGTGCGGGCGACCTTCGGTCACCTTGTTCACACGGCGCACCTTCAGGCCAGCCGCCTCGATAACCTTGGCGGTGCCGGCAGTAGCGACCACTTCGAAGCCAAGGGCGATCAGGTCGCGGGCAACGCCAGCCACTTGCGGCTTGTCGTCGTCGCGCACGCTGATGAACGCGGTACCGCCGGTCGGCAGCACTTCGCTGGCACCCATCTGGGCCTTGGCGAAGGCTTCGCCGAAGCTGTCACCGACACCCATGACTTCACCGGTCGATTTCATCTCAGGGCCGAGGATCGGGTCAACCCCTGGGAACTTGGCGAACGGGAAGACGGCTTCCTTGACGCTGTAGAAGTTGGGGATGATTTCCTGGGTGAAGCCCAGCTCTTTCAGGGTTTTGCCGGCCATGACGCGGGCCGCGATCATCGCCAGGGAGGTGCCAATGCACTTGGACACGAACGGCACGGTACGCGAGGCGCGCGGGTTGACTTCGATCACGTAGATCTTGTCGCCCTGCAGGGCCAGCTGCACGTTCATCAGGCCGACCACGCCCAGCTCCAGGGCCATTTTCTTGACCTGTACGCGGACTTCGTCCTGCACTTCCTTGCTCAGCGAGTACGGTGGCAGGGAGCATGCCGAGTCGCCGGAGTGAACGCCGGCCTGCTCGATGTGCTGCATGATGGCGCCGATCACCACATCGGTACCGTCGCAGACCGCATCCACGTCCATCTCGATGGCGCAGTTGAGGAAGTGGTCGAGCAGCACCGGGCTGTCGTTCGACACCTGTACGGCTTCACGCAGGTAGCGCTTGAGCTCGTCCAGTTCGTAGACGATTTCCATGGCGCGGCCACCCAGCACGTAGGACGGGCGCACTACCAGCGGATAGCCGATACCGCCAGCAGCGCTGATGGCTTCTTCTTCGCTGCGCACGGTAGCGTTTGGCGGCTGCAGCAGGTTCAGGCGCTGCACCATCTGCTGGAAGCGCTCACGGTCTTCGGCACGGTCGATGGCATCCGGGCTGGTGCCGATGATCGGTACACCGGCCTCTTCCAGGGCGCGGGCCAGCTTCAGCGGAGTCTGGCCGCCGTAGTGGACGATCACGCCTTTCGGCTTCTCGACACGGCACACTTCCAGCACGTCTTCCAGGGTCAGCGGCTCGAAGTACAGGCGGTCGGAGGTATCGTAGTCGGTGGAGACGGTTTCCGGGTTGCAGTTGACCATGATGGTCTCGTAACCATCTTCACGCAGCGCCAGCGCGGCGTGTACGCAGCAGTAGTCGAACTCGATACCCTGGCCGATACGGTTGGGGCCGCCACCCAGGATCATGATCTTGTCGCGGGTCGACGGGTTGGCCTCGCACTCTTCCTCGTAGGTGGAGTACAGGTAGGCGGTGTCGGTGGCGAACTCGGCAGCGCAGGTGTCGACGCGCTTGTACACCGGGAACACTTCCAGCTTGTGGCGGTGACGGCGCAGGTTCTTGTCGGTGATGCCCAGCAGCTTGGCCAGGCGCTGGTCAGAGAAGCCCTTGCGCTTGAGGCGCAGCATGTAGTCCTTGTCGATCGACGACAGAGCCAGGGTCTTGACCTTCTCTTCTTCCTTGATCAGATCTTCCATCTGCACCAGGAACCACATGTCGATGCCGGTCAGGTCGAAGATCTGCTCGCAGGTCATGCCGGCGCGCATGGCATCGGCCACATACCAGATACGCTCGGCGCCCGGTACGGTCAGTTCACGCTTGAGGATGCTGCCGGCTTCCGGGTTGGCCAGGTCGACTTTCGGGTCGAGGCCGCAGGCGCCGACTTCCAGGCCGCGCAGGGCTTTCTGCAGGGACTCCTGGAAGGTACGGCCGATGGCCATGACTTCACCCACGGATTTCATTTGGGTGGTCAGGCGGGCGTCGGCTTTCGGGAATTTCTCGAAGGCGAAGCGCGGCAGCTTGGTGACGACGTAGTCGATCGACGGCTCGAAGGACGCCGGGGTACGGCCGCCGGTGATGTCGTTCTGCAGTTCGTCGAGGGTGTAGCCGACCGCCAGCTTGGCAGCGATCTTGGCGATCGGGAAGCCGGTGGCCTTGGAGGCCAGTGCCGAGGAACGCGACACACGCGGGTTCATCTCGATCACGACCATGCGACCGGTGTTCGGGCAGATACCGAACTGCACGTTGGAACCGCCGGTTTCCACACCGATCTCACGCAGCACCGCCAGCGAGGCGTTGCGCATGATCTGGTATTCCTTGTCGGTCAGGGTCTGCGCCGGGGCAACGGTGATCGAGTCGCCGGTGTGCACGCCCATCGGGTCGAAGTTCTCGATCGAGCAGACGATGATGCAGTTGTCCTTCTTGTCGCGGACCACCTCCATCTCGTATTCCTTCCAGCCGATCAGCGATTCGTCGATCAGCAGTTCCTTGGTCGGCGACAGGTCCAGACCACGGGCGCAGATTTCCTCGAATTCTTCACGGTTGTAGGCGATGCCGCCACCGGTACCGCCCATGGTGAACGACGGACGGATGATGCACGGGAAGCCCAGGCGCTCGAGCACCGCGTTGGCTTCTTCCATGCTGTGGGCGATACCGGAGCGCGGGCACTCCAGGCCGATGTCCTTCATGGCCTTGTCGAAGCGCGAGCGGTCTTCGGCCTTGTCGATGGTGTCGGCGTTGGCGCCGATCATTTCCACGCCGAACTTTTCCAGAACGCCGTGGCGCTCCAGGTCCAGGGCGCAGTTCAGTGCGGTCTGGCCACCCATGGTCGGCAGCAGCGCGTCAGGGCGCTCTTTCTCGATGATCTTGGCCACCGACTGCCATTTGATCGGCTCGATGTAAGTGGCGTCGGCCATGGCCGGGTCGGTCATGATGGTGGCCGGGTTGGAGTTCACCAGGATGACGCGGAAACCTTCCTCGCGCAGGGCTTTACAGGCCTGGGCGCCGGAGTAGTCGAACTCGCAGGCCTGGCCGATCACGATCGGGCCGGCGCCGAGAATCAGGATGCTTTTGATGTCTGTACGTTTTGGCATGGTTGTCACTCAAATCCGGGGTCAGTCGGCAAGCCGCCTTGAACAATCTGGGTCAGGCGCTTCCGGGCGCGGCGAGAGCCGGCCCGGGGCCTTGCAGCAGGATGCTCAGCGGCGCTTGGCCATGGCATCGATGAAACGATCGAACAGAGGCGCGACATCGGTCGGGCCCGGGCTCGCTTCAGGGTGACCCTGGAAGCTGAACGCGCTCTTGTCGGTGCGCTCGATACCCTGCAGGGTGCCGTCGAACAGCGACTTGTGGATGGCGCGGACGTTGCCCGGCAGGGTGGCCTCGTCAACGGCAAAGCCGTGGTTCTGGCTGGTGATCATGACCACGCCGGTGTCCAGGTCCTGGACCGGGTGGTTGGCACCGTGGTGGCCGTGGCCCATCTTCACGGTCTTGGCGCCGGAGGCCAAGGCCAGCAGCTGGTGGCCGAGGCAGATGCCGAACACCGGGATCTCGGTCTCGAGAATTTCCTTGATCGCCTGGATGGCGTAGTCGCACGGCTCGGGGTCGCCAGGGCCGTTGGACAGGAACACGCCGTCCGGGTTGAGTGCCAGCACTTCGCTGGCCGGGGTCTGGGCCGGCACCACGGTCACGCGGCAGCCACGGGCGACCAGCATGCGCAGGATGTTCAGCTTGACGCCGTAGTCGAAGGCGACCACGTGGTACGGCAGGTCGGCAGCGTCGATGGTCGGGTGGCTGTCGGTCTTCAGCTCCCACACGCTGGAGCGCCACTCGTAGCGTTCCTTGGTGGAAACGACCTTGGCCAGGTCCATGCCCTTCAGGCCCGGGAAGGCACGGGCAGCGGCGATGGCGGCTTCTTCGCTGATGTTGTCACCGGCGAGGATGCAACCGTTCTGAGCGCCCTTTTCACGCAGGATTCGGGTCAGGCGACGGGTGTCGATGCCGGCGATGGCGACGACGTTGTTGGCCTTGAGGTACTCAGGCAGCGACTGGGTGTTACGCCAGTTGCTGGCCAGCAGCGGCAGGTCACGAATGACCAGGCCAGCGGACCAGACGCGGTTGGACTCGGCGTCTTCCGGGGTAGTACCGGTATTGCCGATGTGCGGGTAGGTCAGGGTTACGATTTGCTGCGCATAGGAAGGGTCTGTAAGGATTTCCTGGTAGCCGGTCATAGCGGTGTTGAAGACCACCTCACCAACGGTCTGACCGTCGGCACCAATGGCTTCACCGCGGAAAATACTGCCGTCGGCAAGGGCGAGTATGGCTGGCTTTGTCAAGAAGACCTCCCGTAAATCAAGCATGAAAGGGCGATCGCAGGTTGCAAAAAAGCGGAGTGACGTATGGACACGTCACCCCGCTTTCATGTGCTGAATTCAATTCGCTGCGCGCTTTTAGTGGACACACTAAAGCTGTAGCTTACAGAAAAGTGCGTTTTCGGTCTACCGCAGATGTGTCTCTAAAACACATCAATGCGACAGGCTGACATCTGTGTTGGGTTCTTCGCGGGCTTGCCCGCTCCCACAGGACCCCACAAACCTCCAGGCTTGCGCTATCCCTGTGGGAGCGGGCAAGCCCGCGAAGAACCCAACACCACTCCAACTGCTTAACGCAGCTCGAGCACATCCTGCATGTCGTACAGGCCAGGCTTACGCCCATCCAGCCACAGCGCCGCACGTACGGCACCCTTGGCGAAGGTCATGCGGCTGGAAGCCTTGTGGGTGATTTCCACGCGTTCGCCTTCGGCGGCGAACAGCACCGTATGGTCACCCACCACATCTCCAGCACGCACGGTGGCGAAGCCGATGGTCTGACGCTCACGCGCTCCGGTCTGCCCTTCACGGCCGTACACGGCCACTTCCTGCAGGTTGCGACCCAGCGCCTGGGCAACCACTTCACCCATGCGCAGCGCGGTGCCCGACGGCGCATCGACCTTGTGCCGGTGGTGCGCTTCGAGGATTTCGATATCCACATCGTCACCCAGCACGCGCGCCGCGGTGTCCAGCAGCTTCAGGCACAGGTTGACGCCAACGCTGAAGTTGGCCGCGAAGACGATCGGGATTTCCTTGCCGGCGTCGACCAGTTGCTGCTTCTCTTCCGGCGTGAAGCCCGTGGTACCGATGACCATGGCCTTGCCCGCCTTGCGGCAGAACGCCAGGTTTTTCAGGGTGACGGAGGGGTGGGTGAAGTCGATCAGCACGTCGAACTCGTCGACCACCTTGGCCAGGTCGTCGGAAATTGGCACGCCGATACGACCCAGGGCCGCCAGCTCACCGGCATCAGCCCCCACCAGCGTACTGTCCGGGCGATCGATCGCCGCGGTCAGGCCAGCCTGTGGCGCCTGTTGCTGCACGGCCTCGACGAGGGTCTTGCCCATTCGCCCTGCCGCGCCCATCACTGCAATACGTCGCATAGCCATTTCCTTGTCAGAGGTCGCCGAAGAAGCGCTTCACGCCATCGAACCAGCCACTGGCCTTGGGCGAGTGGGAGCTGTCGCCTTCCAGCGAATCACGCAGCTCTTCAAGCAGCTCGCGCTGGCGGCGGCTGAGGTTGACCGGGGTTTCCACCGCCACGCGGCACAACAGGTCACCGGCACCACCGCCGCGCACCGGGGCAACGCCCTTGCCGCGCAGACGGAACTGCTTGCCGGTCTGGGTGCCTTCGGGGATTTTCAGCTTCACACGACCATCTAGGGTAGGCACTTCCAGCTCGCCCCCCAGGGCGGCATCGGTGTAGCTGATCGGCACTTCGCAGTACAGGTGCTTGCCATCACGCTGAAAGATCTCGTGCTCACGCACATTGATCACCACGTACAGGTCGCCGGTCGGGCCACCATGGGTACCGGCCTCGCCCTCGCCCGACAGGCGGATACGGTCGCCGGTATCGACACCCGCCGGCACCTTGACCGACAGCATCTTGTATTCCTCGACACGCCCTTCGCCGTGGCACGAGGTGCACGGGTCGGTGATGATCTTGCCCTGGCCATGGCAGCGCGGGCAGGTCTGCTGCACCGAGAAGAAGCCTTGCTGCATGCGCACCTGGCCGATACCGCCACAGGTCGGGCAGGTCGACGGCGTGGAGCCCTTCTTGGCACCGGAGCCGTCGCAAGGCTGGCAGTTGACCAGGGTGGGCACACGGATACTGACCGTGGTGCCACGCACCGCTTCTTCCAGGTTCAGTTCCAGGGTGTAGCGCAGGTCGCTGCCACGCTGGGCACCGCCACGTCCACCGCCGCGGCCACCACCGAAGAAGTCGCTGAACACATCGCCAAAGATGTCGGAGAAGTTGGCACCGCCGAAGCCGGCACCACCGCCACCCATGCTCGGGTCCACGCCAGCATGACCATACTGGTCGAACGCCGCGCGCTTGCTCGCATCAGACAGCACTTCGTAGGCCTCGTTGGCCTCCTTGAACTTGTCTTCCGACTCTTTGTCGCCGGGGTTGCGGTCAGGGTGGTACTTCATCGCCAGACGGCGATAAGCCTTCTTGAGGTCAGCTTCACTGGCGCCGCGCTCGACACCCAGGACCTCATAATAATCACGCTTGGACATAGGTCATTTGCACCTTGTTGGGCGTCTGGCATCTGCGCCACGCCATCAGCACCTGCCTTTTGCCCACCGGGGCCGCTGACAGATGCTGTAAAGATTCTCGAATTCCAGATACGCCAACGCGGGAGCAAGCCCCCGCGCGGCGACATCCTACCAGCTCACCGGCAAACGACGGTGAACTGGCCGACAACATGCAGGGATTACTGCTTGTTGTTGTCTTTCACTTCTTCGAACTCGGCGTCAACCACATCATCGTGCTTGGCTTCCGGCTCGGCGTGCTGCGCGCCACCCTGAGGCTGTTCGGCCGACTGCTCGGCGTACATCTTCTGGGCAACCGGAGCCGAAACCTTGGACAGCTCTTCGACCTTGGCGTCGATGGCAGCCTTGTCGTCGCCTTTGACAGCGGCTTCCAGGGCAACCACGGCAGCCTCGATGGCGGTTTTCTCTTCGGCGGTAACCTTGTCACCGGCGTCAGCGACCATCTTGCGGGTCGAGTGAACCAGCGCGTCACCCTGGTTACGGGCAGCGGCCAACTCTTCGAACTTGCGGTCTTCCTCGGCGTTGGCCTCGGCGTCACGCACCATGCGCTCGATTTCTTCGTCCGACAGGCCGGAGTTGGCCTTGATCACGATCGACTGCGACTTGCCGGTGGCCTTGTCCTTGGCGCTGACGTGCAGGATGCCGTTGGCGTCGATGTCGAAGGTCACTTCGATCTGCGGTACGCCACGCGGAGCCGGCGGGATGTCAGCCAGGTCGAACTTGCCCAGCGACTTGTTCTGGGCAGCCTGCTTGCGCTCACCCTGCAGCACGTGAATGGTCACCGCAGCCTGGTTGTCGTCGGCAGTCGAGAACACCTGCGACTTCTTGGTCGGGATGGTGGTGTTCTTCTCGATCAGCGAAGTCATCACGCCACCCATGGTTTCGATACCCAGGGTCAGCGGGCTGACGTCCAGCAGCAGTACGTCCTTGACGTCACCGGCCAGTACGGCGCCCTGGATGGCGGCACCCATGGCCACGGCTTCGTCCGGGTTGACGTCCTTGCGGGCTTCCTTGCCGAAGAAGTCGGCAACGGCTTTCTGTACCAGCGGCATGCGGGTCTGGCCACCGACCAGGATCACGTCGTCGATCTTGGCGACGTCGATGCCAGCGTCTTTCAGGGCGATGCGGCACGGCTCGATGGTACGCTGAACCAGGTCTTCGACCAGCGACTCCAGCTTGGCGCGGGAGATCTTCACGTTCAGGTGCTTCGGACCGGTAGCGTCTGCAGTGATGTACGGCAGGTTGACGTCGGTCGACTGCGAGGACGACAGCTCGATCTTGGCCTTCTCGGCAGCTTCCTTCAGGCGCTGCAGAGCCAGCGGATCGTTCTTCAGGTCCATGCCGGACTCTTTCTTGAACTCGTCGACGAGGTAGTCGATCAGGCGCATGTCGAAGTCTTCACCACCGAGGAAGGTGTCACCGTTGGTGGCCAGTACTTCGAACTGATGCTCACCGTCGACTTCGGCGATTTCGATGACCGACACGTCGAAGGTACCACCACCGAGGTCATAGACGATGACGGTGTGGTCGCCCTTGGCCTTGTCCATGCCATAGGCCAGCGCAGCGGCGGTCGGTTCGTTGATGATGCGCTTCACGTCCAGGCCGGCGATACGACCGGCGTCCTTGGTGGCCTGGCGCTGGCTGTCGTTGAAGTAGGCCGGAACGGTGATGACCGCTTCGGTGACTGGCTCGCCGAGGTAGTCTTCGGCGGTCTTTTTCATCTTCTTCAGGACTTCGGCACTGATCTGCGGCGGCGCCATGTCCTTGCCACTGGCCTGTACCCAGGCGTCGCCATTGCCGGCCTTGACGATCTTGTACGGCACCAGCTTGATGTCTTTCTGCACGACATCTTCTTCGAAGCGGCGGCCGATCAGGCGCTTCACTGCGAACAGGGTGTTGTGCGGGTTGGTTACAGCCTGGCGCTTGGCCGACTGACCTACCAGGATTTCGCCGTCGTTGGCGTAGGCCACGATCGAAGGGGTGGTACGCGCGCCTTCGGCGTTTTCGATGACCTTGACGTTACCGTTTTCCAGAACGGAGACGCACGAGTTGGTGGTCCCCAGGTCGATACCGATGATTTTGCCCATGTTAACTCTCCCGAAACTTGAATTTGGTAGCAGCGACTACTTTGGCCAACTGCGGTAATACTTGAAGGCTTGACACCTAGATGGGGATGCCCGGAAGGATTTCAAGCCTTTTCATCGATAGAGGGTTGCGGTGCGCTCGGCGCCTTGCTGACCACCACCATGGCGGGGCGCAGCAGACGGCCGTTGAGCAGGTAACCCTTCTGGAACACGTTGAGCACGCTGTTCGGCTCCACCTCGGCGTTTTCCTGCATGGCCATGGCCTGGTGATGCTCAGGGTTGAACGGCTGGCCATGCGGGTCGATGGCTTCGAGGTTGTAGCGCTTGAGGGTGTCCTGGAACATCTTCAGGGTCAGCTCCACACCTTCGCGGATCTGCTTGACGTTCTCGTCATCGGCACTGGAGTGGGCCAGGGCCAGTTCCAGGCTGTCGATCACCGGCAGCAGGTCGCCGGAGAATTTCTCCAGGGCGAACTTGTGGGCCTTCTCGACATCCTGCTCGGCACGACGACGCGCATTCTGCACGTCGGCAACGGCGCGCAGCGCCTGATCCTTGGCTGCGGCCAGCTGTTCCTCGAGTTCCAGAACACGGGCGTCAGCAGTATTGCCTGCACCGGCTTCTTCCACGTTAAGGTCTTTCTCGTTCAGCTGCTCATCAGCCATGGGGTCTCTCCTGCGCAAATTTGTGGACTGCGAGCCACGCTCGCCTTGGATGTCGGCTATATGGGGCCGGAAAAACCAGCTTCAAGGGGGCAAGGTGGTTTTCCGCCCGGCAACACAATCCGGCAAAGGGCATTGGCAGGCCTGAAAAAAGTACTGTATAAATAACCAGACCTGACTTTCGGGAGCTGCCCTCATGCTGGTGCACCTGTCCATTCACAACTACGCCATCGTCGAACACCTCGACCTCGAGATCGCACGCGGCATGTCCGTCATCACCGGCGAAACCGGCGCCGGCAAATCGATCATGCTCGATGCCCTCGGCCTGGCCCTGGGCGACCGGGCCGACAGCGGCGTGGTGCGCCCCGGCACGGACAAGGCGGACATCCTCGCCACCTTCGACCTGGTGGACATTCCCGAGGCCCATGCCTGGCTGGCCGAGCGCGACCTGGACAACGACGGCCTGTGCATCCTGCGCCGGGTGATCACCGCCGAAGGCCGCAGCCGCGGCTACATCAACGGCACGCCCTGCCCGCTCGGCGACCTCAAGGCACTGGGCGAGCTGCTGATCGACATCCACAGCCAGCATGAGCACCAGTCGCTGCTGAAGACCGACACCCACCGCCGCCTGCTCGACGAGTACGCCGGCGCCGTCGACCTGGCCTGCCAGGTGCAGCTGGCCGCCAAGCGCTGGAACCAGACCCGCCTGGAGCTGGAGCGCCTGTCCAATTCCGGCGACGAGCAACGCGCCCGCCACCAGTTGCTCAGCTACCAGCTGGAAGAACTCGACAACCTCGGCCTGGGCGAGCACGAACTGGAGCAACTGGAGCAGGAACACAAGCAGCTGACCAGCGCCGAAGCCCTGTTCGGCATCTGCCGCCAGGTGATCGACCAGTGCAGCGAAAGCGACTCGGGCAATGTGCTCAGCGCCCTCACCGCCAGCCTCAACCGCCTGGGGGCCGCCACCCACTCGCCCAAGGCACTGAGCGAGGCGGCCAACCTGATCGCCAGCGCGCAGATCCAGGTCGAGGAAGCCGTCGGCGAGCTCAACCGCTTCCTCGACAACTTCGATGCCGACCCCATGCGCCTGCAGGCCCTGGAAGAGCGCCTCGACACCATCTATACGCTGGCGCGCAAACACCGCGTACACCCCACCGAACTGCCCCACCTGCAGCAGCAGCTGATGGAAGAACTGGAAGGCCTGAACGCCAGCGACGAGTCGATCGAGCGGCTGGGCGAGGAGCTGGCTGCCTTCGCCCAACACTATAAGGAGAAGGCCCGCGAGCTCAGCGCCCTGCGCCAGCAGGCCGCGCAACAGCTGGCGGTGGCCGTCGAGCAGGAAATCCAGCGCCTGGGCATGCCCGGTGGGCGCTTCTGCATCGCCCTGACGCCAAACGAGGGCACCGACCTGTCACCTCATGGCCTGGAGCAGATCGAACTGCTGGTCAGCGCCAACCCCGGCCAGCCGCTCAAGGGCCTGGCCAAGGTCGCCTCAGGTGGTGAGCTTTCGCGCATCAGCCTGGCGATCCAGGTGATTACCGCGCAGACCTCGCGCATTCCTACCCTGGTGTTCGACGAAGTCGACGTCGGCATCGGTGGGCCGACTGCAGAAATCGTCGGCCAGCTGTTGCGCCGCCTGGGCGAACGCGGCCAGGTGCTGACCGTGACTCACCTGCCGCAGGTTGCAGCACAAGGGCATCATCACCTGTTCGTGCACAAGGTGCGTAACAGCGACACCACCCACACTGCCGTGACCAGCCTGGGCAAGCGCGAGCGGGTCGAGGAAGTAGCGCGTATGCTCGGCGGCATCGACCTGACCAAGGAATCGCTGGCGCATGCGCGCAAGATGGTGGTTTCCGGCAAGGTTTGATGCCGGCGGCAGTGCAGGTCGACTGCATTTTCCTGCCGAGCCTATAAAGCACAAAGGCGACCCGAAGGTCGCCTTTGTCATTCATAACGATAGAAAATCGTTACTTCTTCTTACGCACATACAGGACCAGATTGTGGTCCACCAGCTCATAGCCATGCTCGGCCACGATTTCGCGCTGACGCTTCTCGATCTCGGCATCCATGAACTCGATGACTTCGCTGGTATCCACGTTGACCATATGATCGTGGTGGCCACCGTCAGCCAGTTCGAATACTGCATGACCGCCGTCGAAGTTGTGGCGAACCACCAGACCCGCCGCTTCGAACTGGGTCAGTACGCGATAGACGGTGGCCAGGCCCACGTCTTCGCCAGCTTCCATCAGCGCCTTGTAGACATCCTCGGCGCTCATGTGGCGCTGCTCGGTCGAGTCGAGCATCTGTAGGATCTTGACTCGAGGCAGGGTCACCTTGAGACCGGCTTTGCGCAATTCGCTATTTTCAACCATGGTCAGCTTTCTCGCCGATGCTGCTTCGCAGCTTCTCTTAATACGGGTATGATCGGGGTTTACGTTGTCCAGCCAAGATAGTGGAAGTCGCCCACCGATGCAAAACACCAAGCTCTTGCTAACCAGCCTCACCCTAGTGGGACTGCTCGCACTCGCCGGTTGCTCGTTTCCCGGGGTTTACAAAATCGACATCCAGCAGGGCAATGTCGTTACGCAAGACATGATAGACCAATTGCGCCCCGGAATGACCCGTCGGCAAGTAAGGTTTATCATGGGTAACCCGCTGATCCAGGACACCTTCCACACCAATCGCTGGGATTACCTGTACAGCATCCAGCCAGGCGGCGGCAAACGTCAGCAGGAACGCATGAGCGTGTTCTTCAACGAAAGCGACCAGCTGGTGAGCCTGTCCGGCGACTTCATGCCAGGCGTCAGCCGCGACCAGGAAATCCTCGGTGGCAGCGGCGACACCACGGTCAGCCCGGCCACTCAACCAGGGCAGCCAAGCGCGCAGCCAGAAGAGAAACCGGCCAAGCCAGGTTCGGTGGAAGAATCCATCCAGCGCGAGATCGACACCATCGAGACCACCCCGGTGCCAACCCCCGCACCGCTGGAAACCTCGCCTCAGTAAGCGGCGGGCAGGTACAAAAAAGCCCGGACCAGTTCCGGGCTTTTTTATTGCCGCTTTTGCAGTCAGCTGTTCAGCTGCTTGGCACGCTGGCAGAACGCATCGACCAGGGTGTTGGCCGCCTGGTTGAACAGCGGGCCCAGCGTGGCACGCACGATCGGCCCGGCGTAATCAAACGACAGGTCGAGGCTGATCTTGCAGGCCTTTTCCCCCAGCGGCTTGAACACCCACAGGCCATGCAACTGGGTGAACGGCCCTTCCTCAAGATTCATCTCGATGGACTGCCCCGGCACCAGCACGTTACGTGTAACGAACTGCTGGCTCATGCCGCCCTTGGCCACCTCAAGCTTGGCGCGCATTTGCGTGTCGCTGGCTTCGAGCACCGTGGAGTCGGAGCACCAAGGCAGGAAATCCGGGTAGCTGGCGACATCGTTGACCAGGTCGTAAAGCGCCTTGGCGGGGTATGGCAGCAGGGCGGAGCGTTGAATATGGGTAGTCATCCAGGCGTCACTTCCAGGGCTGGGTGGCGGTGCTTCGCAGCGTGCCGAAAACAGTTTGTGTAGCTATGACAGCGTCCGTATTGTCCGGTATTCATTCCGGTGGCTCAAGCACACCGAAATCCCATAGCGGACGACGCTCCGACTTGCCTATAATGCCGCCCCTATGGCTAAGCAAAAAAAACATCCGACCGGGACCATCGCGCAAAACAAGAAGGCGCGACACGATTACTTCATCGAACACAAGTTCGAGGCCGGGCTGGTCCTGTCCGGCTGGGAAGTAAAAAGCCTGCGAGCCGGCAAGGCCCACCTGACTGACAGCTACGTACTGCTGAAGGACGGTGAAGCCTGGCTGTTCGGCAGCCACATCACCCCGCTGACCACGGCCAGCACCCACGTCATCGCCGACCCAATCCGTACGCGCAAGCTGCTGCTGAACAAGCGCGAGCTGGAACGCCTGGAAGCGGCCGTGGCGCAAAAAGGCTATACCTGTGTGGCCTTGGCGCTGTACTGGAGCAAGCACCTGATCAAGTGCGAGATCGCACTGGGCAAGGGCAAGAAGGAATTCGACAAGCGCGACACCATGCGCGAGCGCGATTCCAACCGCGAGCTGCAGCGGGCCGTGCGGAACAAGGGCAAGGAAGAGTAATACCTCTTCTTCAGCCTGCTCCGGCCTCTTCGCGGGCTCGCCCGCTCCCACAGGTATCGCGCCACCTTCGGGTCCGGCGCATATCCTGTGGGAGCGGGCAAGCCCGCGAAGAATCCAACACCGATCTCAACGCCCGCTACGCCGCTCCGCCCGCGCCACCCGCTGCGCTTCTTCCTGCGCCTCTTCCAGCACTTCCTGCACATACAGAATGTGCCGGCTGGACACCTCCCGCGCATCGTCCGCCCTGCCCTCGACAATCGCCAGGTACAGCTCCCGATGCTGGCTGATCAGCATGTCGCGGGTCTCGGCACGTTGCTGATACATGCCGCCGATGTTGGTCACCACGTTGCGCTTGAGCAGGTCGAACAAGCCACGAATGGTGTGCAGCAGCACGGCGTTATGGCTGGCCTCGGCAATCGCCAGGTGGAAGCGCGCATCGGCTGCACCCTCCTCTACCCGGGTCACTTCATCGGCCCGGGCATAACAGTCCTGCAATGCATCAAAGGCCGCCTTCAGGCGCGCCCGGTCCGGCTCGGTGGCACGCTGGGCGGCGTAATAGGCGCAGGAAGCTTCCAGGGTATGGCGAAACTCCAGCAGGTCACGTTGCGCCTCGGCGCTGTGTTCGAGCAACTGCAACAATGGGTCGCTGAAGGTCGAGCCCAGCGACTCGGCAACGAAATTGCCCCCACCCTGGCGGCTGACCAACAACCCCTTGGCCACCAGCTTCTGGATCGCCTCACGCAGTGACGGGCGGGACACACCGAACTGCTCGGCCAGGACGCGCTCGGCCGGCAGCCGCTGCCCGGAGGTCAGCGTGCCTTCCAGAATCATCCCTTCCAACCGATCGACGATGTCATCGGACAGGCGCCGTTGGCGGACCTGATCAAAAACCATCACATGCTCTCCACAAACCCCCGGCAGATTTCCAGGGGTGTCTATTCTCGCCGATCCAGGGTTGTGCAAACACCATCAGGTGACATTTTTCCCTGCCCATCAGGTGCCCACTCATCGGCACACGACCAAAGTTTTGCGCGAGACAAATTGACACACCCACGACAGCGCTCTTAACCTAGCGACCAGTCATTGTAAATTGGTATTACCAATTATCCAATGCCAGTGCCTGACCAACAACAATTAGGGGCCACCCCATATGCAAACCTGGCAACAATTCTATAGCCCGCTTGGTAGTCTCGGCCTGTCCGCACTGGCGGCGGTCATCCCCATCGTCTTCTTCTTCCTTGCCCTAGCCGTGTTCCGCCTCAAAGGCCACGTGGCCGGCAGCATCACCCTGGCGTTGTCGATCCTGGTGGCAATCTTTGCCTTCCAGATGCCTGTCGACATGGCGTTCGCCGCCGCAGGGTACGGCTTCCTCTATGGCCTCTGGCCAATCGCCTGGATCATCGTTGCCGCGGTGTTCCTGTACAAACTCACGGTCAAGAGCGGCCAGTTCGAAGTGATCCGCAGCTCGGTGCTGTCGATTACCGATGACCAGCGCCTGCAAGTGCTGCTGATCGGCTTCTGCTTTGGCGCCTTCCTGGAAGGTGCGGCGGGCTTTGGCGCACCGGTGGCAATCACTGCCGCGCTGCTGGTGGGCCTGGGCTTCAACCCACTGTATGCCGCCGGCCTGTGCCTGATCGCCAACACCGCGCCAGTGGCCTTCGGCGCGCTGGGCATCCCGATCATCGTGGCCGGCCAGGTCACCGGCATCGACGCCTTCCACATCGGCGCCATGACCGGTCGCCAGCTGCCGCTGCTGTCGCTGTTCGTGCCGTTCTGGCTGGTATTCATGATGGACGGCCTGCGCGGCGTGAAGGAAACCTGGCCTGCCGCCCTGGTTGCCGGCCTGAGCTTCGCCGTTACCCAGTACTTCACCTCGAACTTCATCGGCCCGGAGCTGCCGGACATCACCTCGGCCCTGGCCAGCCTGATCGCCCTGACCCTGTTCCTGAAAGTCTGGCAGCCCAAGCGCTCGTTCGCCGAAGCCAAAGGCAGCGTGGGCGCCGCCGTGGTGCAGCCAAGTGGCAGCCAGCCAAGCCCCTACAGCCTTGGCGAGATCTTCAAGGCCTGGTCGCCGTTCCTGATCCTCACCGTACTGGTCACCATCTGGACCCTGAAGCCGTTCAAGGCGGCCTTCGCGGCAGGCGGTTCGATGTACAACTTCGTGTTCAACTTCGCCATCCCGCACCTCGACCAACTGGTGATCAAGGCCGCACCGATCGTGGCTGCGCCAACCGCCATGCCGGCGGTGTTCAAGCTTGACCCGATCTCCGCCACCGGCACCGCGATCTTCCTCTCGGCGCTGATTTCCATGGCGGTGCTGAAGATCAACGTCAAAACTGGTCTGACCACTTTCAAGGAAACCTTCTGGGAACTGCGCTGGCCGATCCTGTCGATCGGCATGGTGCTGGCCTTCGCCTTCGTCACCAACTACTCGGGCATGTCCTCGACCATGGCCCTTGTGCTGGCCGGTACCGGCGCTGCGTTCCCGTTCTTCTCGCCGTTCCTCGGCTGGCTGGGCGTATTCCTGACCGGCTCGGACACCTCGTCCAACGCCCTGTTCAGCTCGCTGCAGGCCACCACCGCGCACCAGATCGGGGTCAACGACACCTTGCTGGTTGCAGCCAACACCAGCGGCGGGGTAACCGGCAAGATGATCTCGCCGCAATCGATCGCCGTGGCCTGCGCCGCCACCGGCCTGGTCGGCAAGGAATCCGACCTGTTCCGCTTCACCGTCAAGCACAGCCTGTTCTTCGCCACCATCGTCGGCCTGATCACCCTGATCCAGGCCTACTGGCTGACCGGCATGCTGGTCCATCACTAAAGTGAAAGGGGCCGGGCGCCCTGTTGCGCCCGGCAATCCCCACAAGCAACGCTGCGAGAATCCATGATCATTTCCGCCTCTACCGACTATCGCGCCGCGGCCCAACGCAAGCTGCCTCCTTTCCTGTTCCACTATGCCGACGGCGGCGCCTACGCCGAGCACACCCTGCGCCACAACGTCTCGGACCTGGCCGGCATCGCCCTGCGCCAGCGCGTGCTGAAGAACATGTCCGAGCTCAGCCTCGAAACCCACCTGTTCGACGAAACCCTGAGCATGCCGGTGGCCCTGGCCCCGGTCGGCCTCACCGGCATGTACGCCCGCCGCGGCGAAGTGCAGGCGGCGCGCGCGGCGGCGGCGCATGGCATTCCGTTCACCATGTCCACGGTGTCGGTGTGCCCGATCGAAGAAGTAGCGCCGGCCATCGACCGGCCGATGTGGTTCCAGCTGTACGTGCTCAAGGACCGCGGCTTCATGCGCAACGCCCTGGAGCGGGCCAAGGCTGCCGGGGTCAAGACCCTGGTGTTCACCGTCGACATGCCCACCCCCGGCGCCCGCTACCGCGACGCGCATTCCGGCATGAGCGGCAAGCACGGCCCACTGCGCCGCGTGCTGCAGGCCATGACCCACCCCGAGTGGGCGTGGGATGTCGGCGTGATGGGCCGCCCGCACGACCTGGGCAATATTTCCGCTTACCGTGGCAACCCTACCGGCCTGGCCGACTACATCGGCTGGCTGGCCAACAACTTCGACCCGTCGATCTCCTGGAAAGACCTGGAATGGATCCGCGACTTCTGGGACGGTCCGATGATCATCAAGGGCATCCTCGATGCCGATGATGCCCGCGATGCGGTCAGGTTCGGTGCCGACGGTATTGTCGTGTCCAACCATGGCGGCCGTCAGCTCGACGGCGTGCTGTCCAGCGCCCGTGCCTTGCCGGCGATTGCCGACGCGGTCAAGGGTGAGCTGAAGATCCTGGCTGACTCGGGCATCCGCAGCGGCCTCGACGTGGTGCGCATGATCGCCCTGGGCGCCGACACCGTGCTGATCGGCCGCGCCTTCCTCTACGCCTTGGCCGTACACGGCCAGGCCGGGGTGAAGAACCTGCTGGAGCTGTTCGAGAAGGAAATGCGCGTGGCCATGGTGCTGACCGGTGCCAAGTCGATCAGCGAAATCACCCGCGACTCGCTGGTACGCGAACTGGGCGCCTGACGCCTGCAAGAACGACCGCCTGATTGACCCGGGGCATGTGGCGCACAGACGCCACAGCCCCGCGAGGAGACTGCATGAGCCTGCCTGCCGCGTTCCTGCGTGATGCCGAGCGCCTGATCCCTGCCGAACGCCGTTTCGACGACCCCACTGCCACCCTGGCCTTCGGCACTGACGCCAGCTTCTACCGGCTGATCCCCAAACTGGTGGTACGCGTCGAAACCGAGGACGAGGTGGTCGGCCTGATCAGACTGGCCCAGCGCGAGCGGGTGCCGGTCACCTTCCGCGCCGCCGGCACCAGCCTGTCCGGCCAAGCCATCAGCGACTCGGTGCTGATCGTGCTCGGCGACAACTGGAACGGCCGCGAAATCCGCGGCCAGGGTGAGCAGATCCGCCTGCAGCCGGGGGTCATCGGCGCCCAGGCCAACGCCTGGCTGGCCCCGTTCGGGCGCAAGATCGGCCCCGACCCGGCCTCGATCAACGCCTGCAAGATCGGCGGTATCGTCGCCAACAATGCCAGTGGCATGTGCTGCGGCACCGCGCAGAACACCTACCACACCCTGGCCGGCCTGCGCCTGGTGCTGGCCGATGGCACGCGCCTGGACAGCGAAGACCCGGCCAGTGTCGCCGCCTTCGAAGCCAGCCACGCCGAGCTGCTGGAAGCACTGGCCCGCCTGGGCCGCGAAACCCGTGCCAACACCGCATTGGCCGAGCGCATCCGGCACAAGTACCGGCTGAAAAACACCACCGGCCTGTCGCTGAATGCACTGGTCGACTACGACCAACCGCTGGACATCCTGCAGCACCTGCTGGTCGGCTCCGAAGGCACCCTCGGCTTCATCAGCGCAGTCACCTACAACACCGTGCCCGACCACCCGCACAAGGCCAGCGCCCTGCTGGTGTTCCCCAGCGTCGAAAGCTGCTGCCGCGCGGTGACCGTGCTCAAGCAGCAACCAGTTTCGGCGGTAGAGCTGCTCGACCGCCGCAGCCTGCGCTCGGTGCAGAACATGCCCGGCATGCCGCTGTGGGTCAAAGGCCTGTCGGACCACGCCTGTGCCCTGCTGATCGAATCCCGCGCCGCCAGCCAGAGCCTGCTGCACGAACAGTTGCAACAGGTAATGGCCGCGATCGCCGATTTCCCGCTGGAACAACAGGTCGACTTCAGCGAAGACCCAGTCGTGTACAACCAGTTGTGGAAAATCCGCAAGGACACCTTCCCCGCCGTCGGCGCCGTGCGCCAGACCGGCACCACGGTGATCATCGAAGACGTCACCTTCCCGGTCGAGCAGCTGGCCGAAGGCGTCAACCGCCTGATCCAGCTGTTCGACAAGCACCGCTATGACGAAGCGATCATTTTCGGCCACGCGCTGGAAGGCAACCTGCACTTCGTTTTCACCCAAGGTTTCAACAGCGCCGCGGAAGTCGCCCGTTACCAGGCGTTCATGGACGACGTGGCACAGCTGGTGGCGGTGGAGTTCGGTGGCTCGCTCAAGGCCGAGCATGGCACTGGGCGCAACATGGCGCCGTTCGTCGAGCTGGAATGGGGCAGTGACGCCTACCAGCTGATGTGGAAACTCAAGCGCCTGCTCGACCCCAACGGCATCCTCAACCCAGACGTGGTGCTGAGCGAAGACCCGGACATCCACCTGAAGAACCTCAAGCCGCTGCCCGCCGCCGACGAGATCGTCGACAAGTGCATCGAGTGCGGTTTCTGCGAGCCGGTGTGCCCCTCCAAGGGCCTGACGCTCAGCCCGCGCCAACGCATCGTCATGTGGCGTGACATCCAGGCCAAGCAACGCGCCGGCATCGACACCCGGGAGCTGCGCCGGGCCTACCAGTACCAGGGCATCGACACCTGCGCCGCCACCGGCCTGTGCGCCCAGCGCTGCCCGGTGGGCATCAACACCGGCGAACTGGTGAAGAAACTGCGCAGCCAGGCCGCTGACCACACCAAGACCGCCGACTGGCTGGCCGACAACTTCCACACCGCCCTCGGCGGCGCGCGCCTGACCCTGACCGCTGCCAACACCGCGCGCAAACTGCTGGGGGCCCCGCGCCTGGGTCGCCTGAGCGCCACGTTGAGCAAGGCCAGCAAAGGCCGCCTGCCGCAGTGGACCCCGGCCATGCCGCAACCCCTGCGCCCGCTGCCCTTCGGCCCGGCCAGCCACGACGCCCGCCCCCGCGTGGTGTACCTGGCCGCCTGCGTTTCACGGGTGATGGGCCCGGCCTATGCCGACCGCGAGCAAAGTTCGCTGCTGGACAAGACCCGCGCGCTGCTGGAAAAGGCCGGCTACCAGGTGGTGTTTCCCGACAACGCCGACAGTCTGTGCTGCGGCCAGCCGTTCGCCTCCAAGGGCTACCCCAAGCAGGCCGAACACAAGCGCCAGGAGCTGATCAATGCGCTGCTGCACGCCAGCCGCGGAGGCCTCGACCCGATCTACTGCGACACCAGCCCGTGCACTCTGCGCCTGGTCCAGGACCTGGGCGAAAGCCGGCTGGACCTGTACGACCCGGTGCGCTTCATCCGCACCCATCTGCTCGACCGCCTGGAGTTCACCCCTCAGGACGAGCCCGTGGCCGTGCACGTGACCTGCAGTACCCAGCACCTGGGTGAAAGCCAGGCGCTGATCGACCTGGCACGGCGTTGCAGCACGCAAGTGGTGATCCCGGAAGGCATTCATTGCTGCGGCTTTGCCGGTGACAAAGGCTTCACCACCCCCGAACTCAACGCCCACTCGCTGCGCAGCCTCAAGGACGCGGTGCAGTATTGCAGCGAAGGCATCTCCACCAGCCGCACCTGCGAGATCGGGCTGTCCAGCCACAGCGGTATCGACTACCACGGCCTGGTCTACCTGGTAGACCGCGTCACCCGCCCGCGCAGCAGCTGACGGCAGATACCATCCAGGTGGGAGCGGGCACACCCGCTCCCACAGATACTGCTCCGGCTTTGGGCCCAGGCTGTGCTTGCAGGCGCGGCTTCAGCCGCGAACACCGGCACGCCGGTGCCATCCCCAGCACCGCCACTTTCCCGATTGAACCCCCGCCAATCCCCCGCAGTCCACCTTACAGGCCCACCTTCCAGAGGCCCCAGAGGAGACTCCCATGAAAGGTACCGCGCTTTCGGCCCTGTTCGCGGCCGCCACCCTGCTGGCTTCACCGGTGTTCGCCGCCGAAGACCTCTGCGCCACCAACCTGCAGAAAATCGACGACAACATGGCCACCCTCGGCGCCACCTCCGAGGGCCTGGACAAGGCCATCACCGAGCACGTCGACAAGGCCAAGGCCGCCCAGGCCGCAGGCGACACCAAGGAATGCATCGCTATCACCAGCAAGGTGCTGGAGCGCCTGGACAAGACCGAAAAAGGCAGCGACAGCAACAGCGGCTCGTGACGCCAGGCGCGGGCGACGGGACCTGCTGTCGACGTCGCCCGCACAATGGCGTATACTCTGCCTCACGTGCCGTAAGGTGCGTTAGCTTAGAGCTAGTGTGGGGCCGATTAGGATTCGACGCCGGTAGCGAAACTCTAGGTGCATGCCGAGTTGGTAACAGAACTCGTAAATCCACTGTTGCAACTTTCTATAGTTGCCAATGACGAAAACTACGAGGGTTACGCTCTCGCTGCGTAAGCAGCTGAGCCCGCTCTCCTGGTAGCTTCGGCTCCAGCAATCATCAGGGGATGCCTGTAAACCCGAAATGATTGTCATACAGAACAGGATCGTCGTGTAGCACGTTGGGGGCAAAGCGACTAAAACTTACCCAACTCGTCCAAAGCACCCTGCCCGTCGGGCGGCTGCGGATTAACTCAGTAGACACGGCTAAGCATGTAGTACCGACAGCGGAGTACTGGCGGACGGGGGTTCAAATCCCCCCGGCTCCACCAAATAATCCTTACAAAACAGGCACTTAGCGAATTTCGCAAGTGCCTTTTTTGTGCCTAAATGGGTTGTTTTGGCTCGGTAATGCCAGCTTTATGACAGCCTTCCTGGCCAATTCCACATCTGCGGCTAAGCCCCCCATCGCATCAACCGTCACTGCGTTTTCCGACGATTTTTCGGTTTGAAATCGAGCCACAGCGGTCTGGCAGGGGTATTAAATCTGTGTCGGCTTACACACAGAGACCCACACATGCCGACACATGCCCCCAAGAAGTACCTGATCAGTCACGCCTCGCTGCAGCACTGCTTTGACAAGAGCCGCTCTGGCCTCGAGAAGCTGCGCGAAAGCGACCCCAGCTTCCCTCGCCCCATCAAGTTTGGCCCGAGCAAACAGGCTGGCGTTTACTTCGTCGTCGCGGAGGTGGAAGCCTGGCTGGAGAGCAAGATCAGCGAGCGTGATGGAGTCACTCGGGCTCTCTCTGAGAGAGATGAGCAATGACCACACACGAGCAGCTACCGTCGTTCTTGGCGGAAATGCCCGAGGCAGCACGTGCCTCTTATCTGAATCCAAGCATCGTGCCAAAGCCACTGCCGAGCGGATTGGCCAGGGTTATGCCCTGGCGTGGAGAGCTACTGCCTGCTGTTCTTCAAGAATACGTGCGGGATGTCGCCGAGCGCACTCAGTGCCCACCGGATTTTGTTGGGGTCACGCTTGTGGTTGCTGTAAGCGCCGTAGTCGGACGCAAATTCACCATCCACCCAAAGCAACATGATGACTGGACAGTCGTTCCCAACCAATGGGGGGTCATCATTGGACGGCCGTCTGCGATGAAAACACCAGCGCTCAAGCAAGCGCTTCGTCCCTTGGACGCATTGGAGACAAGAGAGCGAAATCAGCACTCCATGGCGTTGGAGGAGTACAGGACCAACACTGAGCTGCTCGACATCGAGCGCAAGGCTGCTAAGAGCAAGGCGACGAAACTTGTAAGCAGCGGTGACAAACTTGGAGCGCGGGCGGAACTCACCAAGGTTTCGAGTGATGTGCTGCCTCCAGTGCAGCGTCGTTACACCGTCAACGACTCAACGGTAGAAAAGCTCGGTGAGCTGCTCAACGAGAACCCAAACGGCCTGCTGCTAGTACGTGACGAGCTCGGGGGCTGGCTCGCAACAATACAGAGTGAGGACGGCTCAGTGGCACGCGCTTTCTACTTGGAGTGCTTCGATGGCAACGGCTCATTTACCTACGATCGTATTGGCCGAGGCACCCTGTTCATCGAGTCATGTTGTTTATCGCTGATAGGCGGAATTCAACCCTCACGAATCGCATCCCTCGTGAACGCCGCGATCAGCGGCGAAGTGGATGACGGCCTGATTCAGCGCCTACAGCTCGCCGTCTATCCCGACGACATCCGTGAGTGGCGTCTGATCGATCGCTGGCCGAACCAAGCTGCCGCTAAGCAGGTGGAACAGATTATTAACCACCTCGACCAGCTCCCATCCGAGCCTCGTGCTGCTCTCAGGTTCAGCCCAGAAGCACAGGAAATATTTAACGCCTGGTATACGCGTCATATGCGACAAAGCCGGAGCGAAGAACTTCACCCAGCATTGCAATCCCATTATCTAAAAATGCCGCAGACCATTGCGGGGTTGGCCCTACTGTTCGAACTGGTCGATGGTGGACAGAGAGCCGTGGGCACAGAGTCCACGTCCCGCGCCATTAACTGGGCGAGCTACCTGATGAGCCATGCCTTGCGACTCTACGGCGCAGCTATCAACGCCCCACTACTCGGTGCCAGGTTGATCCTAGAGCGTAAACAGAAATTACACGAACCGTTTACCACACGCGAGGTGCGCCAGAAAGACTGGATGGGATTGGGCTCTCAGGACGCTGTGAACAAAGCACTCGCTGTTCTGGCTGAGCACGACTTAATCATTGGCTACGAGGTGGCCGGAGAAAAAGGTGGCCGCCCATCCACACGCTACATCTGGCGAAAAAGGTAACCTCGACCCAACCTGTTTACCAAAAGGCAGATAGGGCAGCCTACAGAACCTACGAAACTAAGTTCTGTAGGTTTTGTAGGTTGCCCTTTTCCTGGTTGGGAGAAGTAATCAGCGCCCAGATGGACTTACCTGAGCGCTTGGAACAGTTGCCAGTGCTTGCGAATCGGCCGCTCTGATTCTGTCGAGTCAGGCCGGAGTCGGCCAGATGCGGCCCTTTACCTTGCTGTCTTTTTTACCAAGCAGAGCAGCCCAATAGATTAAGGACTTCATCGGCGACCGGATTGTAGTTGGCATGCGACAGATCAAAAAGTACAGCGACTATCCAAGGGATAGACGATATGATGGCTTTTCGCCTATATTCGGCCATATCTATGCAAAAAACAAGGATCAATGAGTATGCTCGACCAACAAATCGCACAAGAACTTGCACTAAAAATGGCAAGCGACGCACAGTTCTGGGCTGCACTTATTGGCTTTATTGGGGTAGTAGTTGGCTCTATTCTTTCAATAGCGGGAAACCTTTTATTCCATTGGTATCAAAATCGCAGAGCTAACTCCCTAGACAATCTAAGAAAAAACCTGCTAAGACAAATGCTTGAGAACTCCAAGTTTCCAGAGGGACGCTCACTTGAGACTCTCTCTAGAGTCACAGGTGCCGAGCCTGAAGAATGTAGACGTCTATTAATTGAGATTGGGGCTCGAGGCTTCACACTCGCACGTGGGGTTGAGGGTTGGACATACGTAAAAAATCGCCAATGGTCAGAACAATAGACTAAGTTGGTTAATTGCACTGATTTGACCACCTGTTTGCATTCGACTTGACCAGCCATTTGCATCGGATGTGACAAGCGCACGGGTACGTCTTGACCAGCAGGAGTCGACCCATAGCAGACAATCGAATGACCCCAAGATGGTGTGATTCAGAATCGGAGTACCGCCCTAGTGTTTTCATTGGCCTTGCTGAGCGCCGATCTTAAGCTATCGACTGCGCCATCATCTCTGCGGGGGAGCGCTGCGAGCCTTACCTTACCCTGATGCCTCGCAGTAAATGCACATGATAGAAACCACCTTCGCGGTCAGTCTTGGGACTGCTTTGAGAATTGCATCGTTTACCCTTTATTCCTCGATAGGGTTAGAACAAGATTAAGCCGAGATGAACAGGAAATCAGAATATTCTGCAAACAGAGTCCGGATCTCTAAGCACCTAACGACTTAAAAGCGCATCACAACCCCTTAGCAACGAGGGTCGATGATGGCATAATGCCTTTTCAGCGAAATTTCGGAGTGCTAGGCTCAGGCTTACGCCTGCAAAGCAGGAAACCGAATTAGGGATGAGGTATATGCGTTTACATTCAATATCTAGCACTGCCGTTGCATTATTCACCGCCACGGCGTTGATTACGATAAGCACTCTGTCAACCATTGTGGCGACTAGTAACGCATGGTTCGAACTCAACGAAAATCAAATCATGTACTTGTATTCGACATCCGCCCAGGTAATTGCAGCAGTTTATGGGCTGACTCTTACCGGATACTTATTCTTCCGAAGCGAACTACTTCGCGAGGCTCGAAACGATGAAACTCGAGCAGTCTCCATCGAAAAAGTGGAGGGCCGCTACCTCAAGCAGCTAATAGTGATCACGCTATTGGTAGGACTTACCATCATTCTAACCAACTTAATCATCGCTCAAGAGGGAGCTAAGAGCACTTTGCTCCTAACGGCGTTGATGAACACAGCACAGACAAGCTTTGCTATTTCATTTGCAGCAATCTCCGTTTTTGTTTTAGACGTGGTAACTCCGCATAACGTGGAAGCGGCCAGCCAAGCGATTCAAAACGAAATCGACCCAGGCCATAGCCTCCACAATACTGAAGGCAGCCTAGAAAATTTCTTGCGAATATATAATGAAATCGAAAGAGTTCTGGTCGACACTACTGGCTCGCTGAAGCCCTTCATTGAAGCAATGGACTCATCACCCAAATATAAGCGCACCTCTAATGTTCGCCTCGCGGAGATGCTTTGGCGAGGAAGAAGAATTAAGCATCATCTTTTCACTCAATTGAAAGATCTGATTACGCTTAGAAACGCAATCATTCATGGGGCGGAGCCTGTCGTTAGTCGCGAAATGGTTGATAAGTCCCAGGTCGTATTACTTGAACTTAGAGAGGCCTTACAGGATACGGCGCCCAGCAAAAACGCCGAAGCACCAAATTACTTATAGTTCGATTTTTTTGCATTGAAAAAGGAAAGACTCATGCGCTATTTTGATTGTACAAGATTCGACTACAAGAACATTACAGCGGAGGAATCTAAAGCTCTTACGAAACGAGACAAGTCCGCCTATAAACACTCATTCACCACTTGGATCAACAATGAAATCGAACAAATAACTGAACGAAAGTGGCAGATTGACAACATCGGCGTGGTGGAGGAGACAGGGGACTTTATTCGCCTCATTAAAGAAGCAGAACTTACTTACGCACTGGGAGCATTTTATAGCACCATTGCTCTAACTGGAATTGCGAGTGAAGATCTCTGCAAATACTTTGCAAAAAAAACGGGCCACATCGATCTGCAAAGCCTCACGCAACACGTTCGCCTCCAGAAGCTGAAAGAACGGGGAGAGTTATCTGAGGAAACGCACAAAGCATTTGATGCCATACGGATTGTTCGGAACGACTGCCTCCATTTCAATGATGATTTTAAAACCCGCGATCAAAGCACCTTAGGCGCTGAAGCGCTTAACTGCATTAACAGCCTAAAGGCGATTTACAAAGAACTATTCTCACCGTCAAATTCACAGTACAAATCCGGAGAAATTATTACAAAGATAATCGAGGACTTTGCTCGCCAGCAGGTCTACAAAACTTCGTTTGGCGACACGCTGAATCAAGAAGAATTTACTATGAAACTGCGCTATTTTATGGCCAAGGAGCTTCAAATAGATGTCGCCATCTCCAATCCTGGAGATAAAATAACGCAAACAGACTTATTTAGAATAGAGGAAATAGATCTTGAAGTAACGCCCAAGGAAATCACACTGCACCACATACCGCTAGGAATTTACACCACAATTGATCTAGCCGATGAAGACATCAAAAAAATTCAAGACCTGGGTCTGAGCGAAGATGACACAATATTTGCCAGCATCTATTCGATACTTAATCATCAGGGGATGTCAGCGACTTGGTATTTTGAGACATTTATCGCCTTCAAAAGCTAAATCACTTGTGAATAAATTTCTAGCTAAAGGCGGGTGCAAGATAAGCGACGGCACCAATCTTGAATGAATGCAACCGTAAGTTTTCCTAAGTTCCCTAGGCACATCGAAGGGCTGCTATGGGTCGGAAGCGGTCTCTCGCGACCGTCCGCTATCGACCCGTAGCTGCCTCTCGCGAAGGACAGCAACCGGTCAGAAGCAGTCGTCCATATTGGCCCACTGAGCCCTGCTCGGCTGTCCGCCATACGCAGGAGTTTTCGCTATTCGAGCTAACCATGGTGGTGTGGTACGAGCGGAGCTGGATGCATTTTCTTCCTGGCTGATAGCACCACTTCACAAGAATTATTGAGAACGACCAAAGCACGCCTGGCTCTCTAAGGGTACGCAAGCGTGGATCCGTTGCTTATCGATCCCAACCCAACGCTCACCATCACCCATCAGGAAGGCGCCGGCTGGAGAAGGCCTGAATACTGTCATCCGGTCATTATCCGGAAGGCCAGCATTTGATCGTCCTTCCGCGATCAGCTCACAACGCTAGTCACCAGATCATCAAAATGCCATCATCCAATCCATGCGATTGACTACAAAGCAATAATCCTTTTAGCAGGAATACAAGGGTGAGTTGATGACCGCAGAAAGCCCAATGGAATTTTATCGCTTCGCCCCATCCATCGCCTGCTCGGAGAGCAGGGCACAACGGAGGTAGTGGGGGATGGCTCATGTGTCGAACCCGCTAAACCGGCCAAGATCGGCGAATTGGCCTCTCAATCACCCAATATGATAGCCGGGATCAGAAAATCCTGATTCAGTAGTTATCGTTCAAATCCAAAGTGAAAGCGGCATGAACATCGATCCTGCATATTTTCAAGCTCTGCGTCAAAAACTTATTTGTGGTCAAATAACGGCGGTCACTTTTGACACGCAGGCTTTTGATCGTAATGGGAGGACCTTCAGGGGAGGGCTGATAGGTCATTTGAGTCAGCTAAAAAATTCGAACATCAAGCTGGTGATCACTGAGTTGGTGCGCGATGAAGCCGAAAAGCACATGTTGGACATGCACCGAGCAAAGAGCAAAAAGGTCGATGATGCCTTTGCACTTGTGAGTCAATACTTGAGTGTCGAGCTGCGCGATGAATTGTGCGAAGAGCTCGACGAACGACCTAATCCAGAGCAAATAATTTTCCATGAATTTAATGATTTTTACCTGGCGACCGATGCGCTACAACCTGAGTTGCACGCACCGGATCGCTCGACCCACCCAACAGCATCAAGCCCAAGCCAATTCCCGCTGCTGCGCCACCACTCAAGCTTGTAGGTGGCGAAGCGAAGCTAACCGCGCTTAATCCAGCATCCCCGAGCACTGTTCCAGAGCCGCTAGCTGGGCTCACCCTTTCAACTGCCCCTGCCAACTCGATTGGAACATCACGCTGCCCTGAAATCCCCATGGCGGTCAGAACATGCATAGCATCCGACCATTTTTCCCTCGGTACATCTCTCGGCTCAGGAAGCTGCGCAGTGCTAGTCCCCCGGGTGCCAGAACACCCAACCAGAAGAGCTACTGTCGCGGCCAGCAAGCCGATTCGGATCGTGGTTGATTTGTTACCCATGGCGCCACTCCCTGTTTTGATTGCCACAGCTTATGAAGGCCCTCTGGAAACCCAACTGCATCTGTACTCGATTTGTGCCGGCTTGGGTTTTCCATGAACTGGCATAGGGTGCTATGCAACTCAATGCACGGGAGATCCACCATGGAATTTCGTCACCTCGGTAACGGGCAGACGTTTCCTCCCATAGCACCCAACGGCCGGATTTACGCCGTACCTGTTACAAAGGAAAACCAAGTAGAAATTTTCTGCCTGACATCTGAAGGAATTGTTGGATGCGGTGTTACGGCCAACTGGGCTGATATCACTGGCGCCTACTACGACGATGAGTCTTGGGAAATCATCCTTCGCAATTACATCGGCAGGGGAATGCGCTTCCGGCGGGGAGTGCCCTGCGGAATCGTCGAAGACGGCCACGAAATTCTCAAAACCAATATCCAAGGGTTTGCAATTCCAGTCTGCGTAATGAACCGCATCGCATTTGAGCAGAAAAAGCTGCATCCGAGGTGACTTTGGCCTTGGGCTTTGAGAGCCAACAATCTGGTTGCGTCATGCGGCTTGTGCATGCCCCTGGTTGGAGGATTTCCAGACTTCTAATTTCCGTCGATTTTTTTGCCTGAAAGCGAAACACAAGCCTGGGAGCCGTACGTAGGCTGTATCCGAGCAGACAAAGGGAGTCGGATATGAGCAACAGTACCGTTAGACGCTGCTTACGCGAGCAAGCCGAGAACGACAAATCGATACGTGGCCGCTGCGCACTCGCTACCCCTGAATAACCAGGACTGACGACTCATGCGCTACGTAACCGTCAGGAAATTTGCTGCCGAGTCTGGCTACAGCGAGGACGCGATCCGCTCCAAGATCCGCGATGGTGTATGGCGGCTTGGTGAGATTTGGTTGAAAGCGCCGGACGGCCGGACGCTTATCGATATGGAAGGATATGAAACATGGGTAGAGGCGGGAGTGGGGTCAGGGCAGTCTCAGACTCGAGCATCGAGATCACGTTCATGTTCCGGGGTGTTAGGTGCCGCGAGCGCGTTGCGCTCAAGCCCACCGCCACTAAACTGAAGAAGGCCCAGCAGCACAAGGCGGCGATCGAGCATGCCATCGCCCAGGGGACGTTCGACTATTCCATCACCTTCCCGGGCTCCCCCCGGGCTGCCAAGTTCGCACCGGAAACCAGTCAGGAAACGGTCGGTGGCTATCTTACCAGGTGGCTAGAGACGAAGAAGAAGCACATATCCAGCAGCACCTTCGAGGGCTATCGAAAAATCGTCGAGCTCCGGCTCGTTCCTGCCCTTGGCTACCATCTTGTCCTCGACCTTAAGAGGAAGACGATTAAGGACTGGCTGGATAAGCTGCAGGTCGGCAACAAGACCCTGAGCAATATCCAGAGCTGCCTGCGCTCTGCACTCAATGACGCAGTCGATGAGGAACTGCTGGATACGAATCCGCTGACTGGCTGGACATATGTCAGGAAAGAAGCCCCACCGAAGGATGACGATGTGGACCCGTTCACGCCCGAGGAGCAGCAGGCAATTCTCGTAGCCTTAGCCGGACAGGCCAGGAACATGGTGCAGTTCGCGCTCTGGACGGGGCTCCGTACAAGCGAGCTCGTCGCGCTTGATTGGGGGGATGTGGACTGGGTGCGAGGAGAAGTGATGATCAGCCGGGCAATGACCCAAGCCGCAGGTGGAGAGGCCGAGGTGACAAAGACTGCCGCTGGCCGGCGGTCCGTGAAACTGCTGCGGCCCGCTCTTGAAGCGCTGACGGCGCAGAAGGTGCACACGTTCCTGGCTGATAAAGAGGTATTTCAGAACCCGCGAACGCTTGAGCGCTGGACAGGCGACCAGCCGATCCGCAAGACGATGTGGCATCCGGCAATGAAGAAGGCCGGCGTTCGGTACCGACGCCCCTATCAAACTCGGCATACCTACGCTTCGATGATGCTGTCAGCGGGCGAGCACCCGATGTGGGTGGCAAAGCAGATGGGGCATAGCGACTGGACCATGATCGCACGGGTCTATGGACGATGGATGCCGTCAGCCGACGCAGAAGCTGGTGGCAAAGCGGAAATGCTTTGGCAGCCTGAACTTTCCGATTCAGTGTCATCAATCATTAAATAACTTCTCCCTCTTGGGCCTGGCTAAATATTCGGATATCACAAGATATGATTCTCCGATTTTGTTAAGCCCAAGCTTGATCCGATAATAATCAACTTCGTTACATGCATTTGTATAGGGATAAAATTTATTCTTGGGCGGACGACAATCATCCTCCCACGAGTAGTCATCTTCCCCAAACCGGTCCCAGCTCACCTCATAAAAATCTTCATCAATACTAGCAGTTGACCAAGGAAAAAGCTCTAGAGTTAAAGCTTCGATGTCAAAACGACTATGAAACACATAACCATATTCCTTGACGGTCTCACTACCATCGTCGTGCTCCATATATACAGTAACCGGAGTTCTACCGAGGGATTTATTTATCCAATCTTCAAGCTCTACAGAAACCTTACCTCCTTTTTTTACATGCCTCATAAGAGGCTCATCCATTGCAAGGCGCCTTAATTTTTGCTGAGACTCCGAGCCTTCAAAGATTTGCGAAAGGCTTCTTCTCTTCGCTTCACCGAAAATATTTTTCCGTGATATTTCTATTTTCCAGGCCTTAGGAGTTAACTCGACGTTTTCTTCTGAGACATGAGCCCAGCAGGTCTCACCAGTCTCAGGAAGATGCGCAATAATAATTACAGGCAGAGAGTGATTGAGCCAATACTCCCTATGCTCGATGCTCCCGTAGTAGACAAGGCAATCGTCTTTTACCGTGAAGTTACCGGGACCAGTCTTTATCTGTAAACCTATGAGCTTGCCCGACGGATGACCGTCTTCAACTAACTCAAGATGAGCATCAATGCCCATGTCCGCAATCATCTGCTCACGGAAGATCCATTTAAGCTCTCTTGCCGCGATAAGCTCGATCGCGCTAACCCCGATGCGTTCTGTCTCACTGTACCTAGCCATGTTGCCCCCTGTGCCTTTTCGCCAATGTCGCCGATGGCGTGCACACATTCAAGGGTGGCCATTCTGAAATGACAGCAAAATGACAGCTTTTGCCTTGCAAGCCCCGGAATCAAAGGGCAAGACGCGGGTTCAAATCCCCCCGGCTCCACCAAATTCCAAAGAATAAGACGCCCTAGGGCGTCTTTTTTTGTGTCTGGATTTTGGAATGCGAGCCCAAAAATCAGATTTACCCCCTTCCTTGTAGGCCGTTTCCCAAAGATACTCCCAGCGCCTGTTTTCCGTTGCGGTCGTTATTTCAGGGTTTTAGGCTCGGTGGGTCGTTGCACATCAACGACCAGCTTTGACAGGCTGATAACGACCGAACACACGGTTTTGCCTATGGCAGCTGTGTGTGGGGCACCTCGTGTGCGCCGGTTTGGTCTTCACCGGTCTGTCAACCCATACACAGCTGCCACCACTTGTTTGACAGCAAGCGCTGGTCGCTCCACTGAGGACCAAATAATGCTGAAGATCGTCCCCGATCCGCCCCACCACCTCCACTCGCTGGAGGACACCCTCATGCTCGCCTCGGACTACGCGCTCTGTGCAGAAGCCGTAGCCCAGCAAGCGATGCTGATGCAGCCACGATCACCCGTGTCGCTATTGATGATGGCATCGATGCACGAGCTTGAAGCCCTGCGCAAACTGCTTGAATCAGCACTCGCGCAAATACACAGACCAGCGGATCCGCAAGCACTGCACTGACGCTTACCGGGGAGATTGAACAATGGCTACCGAAGACAACAAATGCACTGTCGGTAAAACCATCTTCTACCAAGGTGAAAACCAGACCCACCCACTGTTCCGCATCGAGCCCGGCATCCCCTGCCAGAACGCCCGCGAGCAAGCCTCGGAACTGATGGGCTATGCGCGGGACCTGACAATAGAGGGTTTGATGGAAGACAAACCGAAGCTGATCTGGGCCGCGCATTACTTGTGCGCCTTGGGCAAGGCGCTGCTGGATGATGCCGAACTGGGCATGATGCGCTGAACACCGCACGGCCCTGCTCCCTGCAGGGCCATTATCAGAAACGGCCTCAACCGAGTCGGTCCGCCACTATGAAGCGGTGGTCTCCAGCGTACCGGCGCTGCTGGCGACCACCAGCGCGACGATACAAGCCAGCAAAGCGAATGCCGTGAACACCGCCATCACGTGCATGCATGGCATGACATGGTTCCAGGCTCGAGCCACCCCCAGGAAAGCGGCAAACAACCAACCACTCATGGAGAACGCGCCCAGGAGTGCAAGACGGCCACGGTCGGAACGCGGCAACAGGACGAAAGGCGCTTTTTGCAACAATGGGAAGCCGATGCGATGCAACAGGCCGCCGTTCAGCGTCAGCAGCGTGACGACGGCAACCTTGGCCCAGAGTTTCTGGTTGAGCAAATAGGCCGTGCCCTCAAGAAGATACCCCTGAAGTATCAGCAACAGACCACTGCCCCAAAGGGCCAGTAACGCGAGGGTGGCGATTTTCCTGGTTTCTTCCAGGTACTCATGCTTTGCCTGGTCCAGCGATTCTTTGCGCCAGCTCCAAAGTTTGTGATCGGCAAGCAATACCCTGCCCAGGGCAATACAGGTGGCGATCAGGTGAACGTACACGAGGAGCATCTTCAGCATTCTTTTGGACCTTGTTTTTATAGGGACAAATGCGCTCCTTGCATGGCGAATGTTAATGATAGCGATTAACTGTTGCAATATTATGTTGCAAAATTATCTCGCCGCTCCCCATCGGTACGGTATTCCGAAATCTCACTTGCGCACGCCCAGCATCCCGGCGTCAGGCCGGGATGCGGCGCCCTCAGCCCTACCAGCTATAACTCAGCTTGGCCGTCACCTCCCGCCCCGGGTTGTAGTAGTTCGCTGTCCCCGAGCCAACCACATGCTGCTCGTCAAACAGGTTGCTGACGTTAAGCGCCAGGTCAGTCCCCTTGGCGATCTGGTAATTCAGCGCAGCGTCGAACAACGTAGTGCCATCGCTCTTCCTGGTGTTGGCCGCATCCATGTAATAAGCCCCCACATAGCGCGCCCCGAGGCCAACGCTCACATCAGTACCCGGAATGCTGTAGTAGCCCCACAACGAACCCGAGTGCTTCGGTGCCGTGGCGAATTCGTTGCCCTTGAGCGAAGACCCGTCGTACAACGCCCCGCGCAGCACTTCGGACTGCATGTACGAATAGGCGCCAATCACGCTGAAGTCCTGGGTAACCTGCGCCTTGGCTTCCAGGTCCAGGCCGCGCACGCGCGACTCGCCCACCGTCTGCTGCTCGATGATGCCGCTGGGCAGTACCACGGCGATGGTGACGTTCTCCTGGGTCAGGTCATACACCGCCGCCGAGAACAACGCGTCCATCCCCATCGGCGAGTACTTCACACCCACTTCGTACTGCTTGCCCGTTTGCGGTGTAACGCCAACCTGGGGCGGCGATACGGATTCCACCATGCTCACGTAGGTGGAAACCTCGTCGTTGACGATATAGGTCAACGCAGCCCGGTAGGAGGTTTCCGAGAAGTTGTCCTTCTCTTCCTGAATACCGCCGACGTATTCCTTGCTCGACAGGTCCATCGAGTCATTGCGCACGCCGGCAGTGGCGATCACGCGGTCATGGAACGACAGGTTCTGCTGCAGGAAAACAGCCTTGGTAGTGGCATCGTTCTTCTGCCGGGTATAGGGCGTGAGACCGCCCGGTACGCCGGTGAATACCGGATTGGCAATGTCGATGGAAGGCGCCAGGCCGTAGATCGAGCTTTGTCTGGTAGTCGAATCGAGGTACTCCACACCGACCAACGTGCTGCTGTCGACATGCTCGAACTGCGCATCGTATTGCAGCATCAGGTTACCGTTGAGCTGGTCGGCATCGCTGTCGGTGCCGAACACGTAACGCGGAATGACGGTGCCGACCCGCGCGGGGTTGTCGCTCAGGTAGGCGTAACCGAAGTCATCGGTCAACTCGCTGTAGCGCAGGTTGCTGCGCAGCACAAAGCCATTGTCGAAGTCGTGGGTGATGCTGCCGCTCAGGCTGGTGCGCTCCACGTCATGGAAGTTGTAGCCTGGCTCACCATAGAAATCGCTGCGGTCGTATTCCTTGTCCAGCGGATAGCCACCGCTGTTCGGCGAACTGTTGGTTTTCAGGTAATCCACGATCATCGTGGCCGAGGTGTAGTCCGTGGGTGCCCAGGTCAGCCCGCCCATCACGAAGCGGTTGTCATCCTCGGAGTGGTCATATTCACGGTCGCTGTTCTGCATCTTGGCAGTGAAGCGGCCGGCCAAGGTCTTTTCCTCGTTCAGCGCATCGCCGACATCGATGCCGGTTTCGGCATGGTCGAAGGAGCCATAGGTCACGTAGCCCTGGCCAAACTGCTCGAAACGCGGCTGCTTGCTCACGAAGTTGACCGAGCCTCCCGGGTCTGCCGGGCCAAACAGGGTGGAGTTGGCGCCGCGCAACACCTCGATACGCTCGTAGGCGTAGGGGTCTTCACGCACACCACGCATGGAGCTCAGGGTCAGGCCGTCACGGTAGGTAGTGGCCTGAAAGCCGCGGATCAGGAAGTAGTCGTTGCGGTCGTCCGAACCGTAGTAATCACTGACGACCCCCGGCGTATATTGCAGCGCCTCTTCCGTGGTGCTGACACTGCGCTGCTGCATTTCCTTGCTGGTAACCACAGACACGGAAGCGGGCGTATTAAGGATGCTGGTGGCCACCTTGCCCCCCACCCACAGCTCCTTGGCGACCACCGAGTTGCTGTCATCGTCGGCGCTGGCCTTGACCTTGGCATTGATGATCACCGGTGCCAGGCGGTAGTCCTCGGTGGTGCCGAGTTCCAGCGGGCCGGCAGGTACGGGTTGTGGCGCCACGAAGTAGGCGCCCGGCCCTTGTTGCTCCGCCTGAAGCGGCGTGCCCTGTAGCAGCGACGAGAGTGCAGCCGACGTACCCAGCGTCCCCTGCACCCCTGCAGTGGTGCGGTTGGCCAAGGTCTGTGCATCGAAGGACAGGCTGACACCTGCCTGACGGGCAAACCGGTCAAGCGCTGGCGCCAGCGGGCCAGCAGGAATATTCCACTGCTGTAGCTGGCTGTCAGGCTCAGACATTGCAGATTGCGCCAGCACAGGTAGCGCACAACTGCTGACAACCAGGCTCAGGAAAACACTGTGTAAAGCACGGCTCAAGGGATGGCGCTGTGGAACCGGGGTCGAACTCATTTTCTCGCTCCGTAGAGGGATCGGCAGACTGGCCTGTATTCCGGCCTTCCCTACAAGCCGAACGAGAATGAGAAATCACCTCATTTATTTTTAAAGATTGTCGCATCCGTGGCAGGACTTTTTCGTGGTAGCGGTAAACCTGAAAAACAAAGGGCACCCTCCATTGGTGCCCTTTGCCTTACCGCCAGGTGAACCCAATCACCCCATCGAACGCACCCCTACGGGTTGCGCATGGCCTCGCGAAGTGACGATCCCGAGGAAGGAAATCACGATCGCCAGGCCTAACGTCGAGCTGACTTCCGCCCGGTGTTCAGGCGTAAACATCATCACCGCCAGTGCCCCGCCAATGAATAGGATCACCGCCCAGGTCAGGTACGGGAACAGCCACATGCGGAACTTCAGCTCGGTGTTCTCGCGCTCCAGGCGGCGGCGCATGCGCAGCTGGGAGATGGCGATGACCATGTACACCAGCAAGGCGATGGCACCGGAGCTGGCCAGCAGGAACTCGAACACGCCCTTCGGCGCGAAGTAGTTGAGAACAGCGATGGCCGCGCCGATCAGGGTGCTGCCGAACACTGCGGCACGCGGTACGCCAACCTTGGAAGTCTTGTTGAGCATGGCCGGTGCGTCACCACGCTTGGCCAGCGAATACATCATCCGCGAGGCGATATAGATCGACGAGTTCATGCAGCTGGTCACTGCCACCAGCACCACCAGGTCGACCATGAAGGCTGCGTTGGGGATGTCCATGATCTCCAGTGCGCGCTGGTACGAGCCCACCACGGCCAGTTGCGGGTCGTTCCACGGCACCACCGAAATGATCACGAAGATCGACAGGATGTAGAAGGTGCTGATGCGCCAGATCACCGAGCGGGTGGCCTTGGCGATATTGCGCGACGGGTCGCTGGACTCGGAGGCGGCGATGGTCACCGCCTCGGTACCGATGAAGCTGAACATCACGGTAATGAACGCCCCGACCACCGCCGACCAGCCCTTCGGTGCGAAGCCGCCATGCTCGGCCATCAGGCTGCTCAGGCCGCTGACTTCGCGGTTGGGCAACCAGCCCATCAGCGCAGCGAAGCCCAGGCCGATGAAACCGAGAATGGCGGTGACCTTGAGGATCGCGAACCAGAACTCGAACTCACCGTACTTGGCCACGCTGAACAGGTTGGTGCCGGCCAGCAGCAGCACCGAGGCCAGGGCGAAGATCCAGCTATCCACCTGCGGGAACCACGCGTTCAGTACATGGCCGGCGGCCAGTGCTTCGATGGGAATTACCAGAACCCAGAACCACCAGTACAGCCAACCAATGGTGTAGCCGGCCCAGCGGCCGATGGCCTGGTCGGCATAGGTCGAAAACGAACCGGTGTCAGGATGTGCAACGGCCATTTCGCCGAGCATGCGCATGACCAGTACCACCAGGGCCCCGGCCACGAAATAGGAAAGTATGGTAGCTGGTCCGGCTGCCGCGATGGCATGGCCAGAGCCGACGAAAAGTCCGGCGCCGATGATGCCGGCGATGGACAGCATCGTTACATGACGAGGCTTGAAACCTTGGGCAAGGTTGCCATCAGATCCCACGGTGTTCATTGATGTTGTTCTCTTTTTGCTGACACAAGGAAGGACGGGCAGGCGTAGGCGAAAGTATCTCCTTTGAAATCAATAAGTCGACACATTACTCGCGCACTGTTGTTGATATTTGGCACGCGTCACAGAGCAAGTGTCCGCATAGGTCGGGGGTCATTTAAGCCGCGCAGGGCTGTGGGTAATTACACGAGAACGCCCCGGAACTGTTCGATCACGACAGCTCGTTTGCTCTGCCCTGAGCGCGGTGAACGGCGGCAGAGGTAATGCGGCAGGAGTGAGCGCTGCCGGAAGCACTTTCACGTCAGGTGGAAAAGTCTCGTGCTGTGTTCGGTTCCGCCTCGCCGGGCAGACTCTGGCCCTTCCGAAGTGGCCAGTTTCTCCGGCCACGCTACCAGGCCAGGAGCCGAAACCATGTTGACGAATGTCCTCGACCAGTCTGCAGAGTACCTGTTTTCAACCCGACATGAACGCTTGGACCTGTGGTGCGACCTGCTGCAAAGATGCCGCGACTGGGTTGCGGCAAGCTGCTGCGATGCAAAAGAGCAAAAACGTAGGGAGGTGGTGCGCATAGGGCAGCATCTGCAAACTCTCGAACGTTATCACGCCTACCCTGGTCAACGGCTGATGGCCATTTTCGAGCAACGAATCGGCGAACATGACGATGTCGGTACACTGCGGCTGGCACGGCGCATCTGCAGCTCTTTGCTCGATTCGAGCTATCGCCATGATGCCAACGACTGGGAACCGGCTGACGACTTGCCCGACGCTTCTGCAGCGCGCTACAGCATCAATCAACCGTCCGCTCAGCTTCGCCCGTACTTCGAGCTGTTAATCGTCAGCTCTGACGCCTCAAGCACCTGGGCGCAGAAGCAGCAAGACATCCGCAACCTGCGGCGACATGACGATGCGTTCATCTACCAACCGATCATCGTCGGCACCTACGAAGACGCCTTGATGGCCGTGATGCTCAACCCCGACGTGCAGGTGGTGGCGATCCATGACGGTTTTCAGCGTAATGCCAATCTGTCGGCCCGTCTGCGCGTAATGCTCGACCAATATCAATCGTTGGTTGGCTCGGAAACCTACGAAGACCCCTCGCTGGATCTGTCGGTGGCGCTTAAACAGTTACGCCCGGAGCTGGACATAATCCTGCTCAGAGACCGCAACATCGAACGGACAGCCGGCAATCCGCAGATGGCATTCATCAACCGCGTTTTCTATGAGTTCGAAGAGCCCATGGAAGTGCACCTGTGTGTTGTCGAAGGCATTGCCAACCGCTACCGCACGCCATTCTTCGATAACCTCAAACGTTATGCGCAACGCCCGATTGGCACCTTCCACGCCCTGCCGATCGCCCGGGGAAAATCCATTTTCAAGTCCAACTGGATTCGCGACATGGGAGCGTTCTACGGCGCCAACCTTTTCCTGGCGGAAAGCTCCGCAACCACCGGCGGGCTCGATAGCCTGCTCGAACCTACGGGCAACATAAGGCAGGCCCAACTGATGGCCGCCAGCACGTTTGGCGCGCAGGCGGCGTTCTTCGTCACCAACGGGACCTCAACAGCGAACAAGATTGTCGAACAGGCACTCCTGGCACCGGGCGACATCGTGCTGATCGACCGCAACTGTCACAAGTCGCATCACTATGCCGCAGTGCTGACCGGCGCCTACCCGCTGTATATCGATGCCTATCCTTTGAGCGAGTATTCGATGTACGGAGGCGTGACGCTGGCTTCACTTAAGCAGGCGCTATTGAACCTGAAACGGGACGGAAAACTCGAACGTGCAAAAATGATGGTGCTGACCAACTGCACGTTCGATGGGCATGTCTACAACCCGCTGCGGGTGATGGAAGAATGCCTGGCCATCAAACCCGACCTCATTTTTCTTTGGGATGAGGCATGGTTCGGTTTTGCTCGCTTTTCACCGCTATTGCGCCAACGCACGGCCATGCATGCAGCAACCGAGTTACGCAAACGGTTGAAAAGCCCCCGCTATCGCCAGCAATACACCGAGCAATGCACGGCTCAGGATGCATTTACAGACGAAGAGATGCAGCACAACCGCCTGCTGATGGACCCTGAACACACCCAAGTGCGTGTGTACCAGACCTCTTCCGTCCACAAGTCGATGTCAGCCTTGCGGCAAGGCTCGATGATACTGGTTAGCGATGATGCCTTCGCGCAAACGGAAGGCGCCTTCCGCGAAGCGGTATTCACCCATACTTCTACCTCACCCAACCAGCAGATCATCGCTTCGCTGGACATTGCCCGCCGGCAGATGAACCTCGAAGGCTATGACCTGGTGATGCGTGCCACGCAGTTGGCCTTCGTCATACGCAAGCAGGTCAATAACCACCCATTGATCTCTCGCTACTTCAAGATCCTGGACGTTGCGGACCTTATTCCCGAACCGTTGCGCGGCTCGAAGATCGCCAGCTACGTGCATGACAAAGCCCACTGGAGTACGCTCAGCCAGGCAATCATCAACGACGAATTCTTCCTTGACCCAACGCGTCTTACATTATCGTGTGGACACGCCGGTTTCGACGGCACTCAATTCAAACAATTGCTGGCCGGGCGATACAATATTCAATTGAACAAGACGTCCCGCAACAGCGTGCTGTTGCAGACCAACATCAACAATACCCGCAGCGATGTGGCACACCTGATACAAGTGCTGGTGCAAATATGCCGGGACATCGACGATAGCATCGCAGATGATGAAAACCAGGCCCTGCAATTACGAAGCAGGGTCACCCGCCTAGTCGAAGATTTACCTGCATTGCCAGACTTCAGCTGCTTCCATCCGGAGTTTCGCAGCGATGCACTGGAGAACACGATCGAAGGCGACATCCGCAAGGCCTTCTACAAGGCTTACGATCTCGAGGCCTGCGAGTACCTGAAACTGTCCGACAGCATGATCGACCAGCGCCTGGAAAACGGCCCGCCGCTGGTGTCGGCAAATTTCGTGATTCCTTACCCGCCTGGTTTCCCGATCATGGTGCCTGGCCAAGTGATCACCGCACCGATCATTGATTTCATGCGAAACCTGGATGTACAGGAGATCCACGGCTACAGCAGCAGCCAGGGGTTGAAACTGCTAAAGCCCGAACATATCGAGTAACCCACCTGCCGCAGGCCGTTCCGCAAGGGCACGGCCTGTGGCGGCCATTCAGAACGTGAGGCAGATCTTGCCGAAATGGCGGTTGCTTTCCTGGTAGCGGAACGCCTCGACGATCTGTTCCAGCTCGAAGTGTTTGTCCACCACTGGCCGCAAGCCATTGGCATCGATCGCCCGCACCATGGCCTGCTGCTGCGCGCGGCTGCCCACCAACACGCCCTGCAGGCGAATCTGCCGCACCAGCGCCTGCACCAGCGGCAACTGCCCGGCCACGCCAGTGAGGATACCGATCAACGACACCTGCCCACCAATGCGCGTGGCGATCATCGATTGCTCCAGCGTCGCCGGGCCGCCCACTTCGATCACATGGTCGACACCACGATTGCCGGTCAGCTCGCGCACTTTCTCACCCCAGGCCGGGGTGCTTTTGTAGTTGATCAGGTGGTCGGCCCCCAAGGCCTTGAGGCGCTCGAGCTTGGTGTCGCTGGACGAGGTGGCGATCACCGTGGCGCCGGCGAGCTTGGCGAACTGCAGGGCGAAGATCGACACGCCACCGGTACCTTGCACCAGTACTGTATCACCGGGTTTGAGGTGGTCATCGCTCATCAGCGCACGCCAGGCGGTAAGGCCGGCGGTGGTCAGGGTGGCGGCTTCGGCGTGGCTGAAGCCCTTGGGCGCCAGGGTGAACGCAGTGGCGCGGGCAGTGACCTGTTCGCGGGCGTAACCATCGATACCATCGCCGGGTACCCTGGCGAAGCCTTCGACATTGGCCTGGCCGTCGAGCCAGTCGGGGAAGAAGGTGCTGACCACATTGTCGCCGACCTGGAATTCGCTGACCCCGCTACCCACCGCCACCACTTCACCCGCGCCATCAGCCATGGGAATGCGCCGCTCGCTCGGCCCCCACATGCCGCTGACCACGGCGAAGTCGTGGTAGTTGAGGGAGTTGGCGTGCAGCCGAACGGTGATCTCGTCGGCCTGGGGTGCGGGGGCCTCGCAAGTGCCGACTTCGACCTTGTCGTAGCCGCCGCCGGGTTGAATGTAGATGGCCTTGCTGGTCATGGGTAGGGTCTCCGTTCAGGGAAAAGTTTGAGGTTCAGCATAGACAGGTCCGGCCCCTTCGCGGGCAACCCCGTCCCTGCGAAGCGGGTAGCACAGGCAGAACAATGTTCAGCCCAGCATCACCTTCAATGCCCGGCAATCGGCCGCATGCCAGTCCACCAGTTCCGGCCATGGGTTGTCCGGCAAGTTCACCAGCACCGTGCGCGCCCCTGCCGCACGCCCACAAACCAGGTCAAACCGGTAATCCCCCACCATCACCAGCTCGTGGGGTGCCACGCCCCAGGCACCGGCGATCTTCAGCAACCCGTCCGGGCTCGGCTTGGGCACTGCTTCGTCGCGCCCGAGAATGTGCGCGACCGGGAAGCAGTCCGCCAGGCCGATGGCCTCCAGCGTTACCTGAGCCAGGTCGCGCGCATTGCGGGTCAGAATGCCCAATCGACAACCACGCTCGGCCAGTTCGCGCACCAGTTCCACCGCCCCGATGGCCGCCGTGGCAGCAACCGCCAGGTCGCGCTCGTGCTCCAGCAGCCAGGCATGCTTGGCCGCCGCTTCGTCCGCCGGCAGGGCTGCCAGGTGCGTCAGAATGTCGTGCTCGGTCGGGATGCCCAGCGCCACGCGGATGGCGGCATAGTCGTGCACGGCCACGGTCAGGGTGCCGTCCATGTCGAACACCCAGTTGCGGACCGCGCCCAGGCTCATGCCCAGTCCTGGCGATGGCGGATCAGGCCTTCCTGGCACGACGACGCCACCAGTTGCCCGGCCTGGTTGAAGATGTTGCCACGGCAGAAGCCACGGGCATTGCCCGCCCAGGGGCTGTCGGTGGCGTACAGCAGCCACTCATCGGCACGCAGGTTGCCGTGGAACCACAACGAATGATCAAGGCTGGCGATCTGCATGTCGCGCTGCCACACCGATTTGCCGTGCGGCAGCAACGCCGTGGTCAGCAGGCCGAAGTCCGAGGCGTAGGCCAGCAGGTATTTGTGCAATGCGGGAATGTCGGGCAAGTTGCCGTCGGCGCGGAACCAGGCGTACTTCACCGGGTCGCCGGGCTTGGGGTTGAACGGGTCACGCTCGGTGACCGGGCGGATCTCGATGGGTTTGGCGCACAGCACCTTGTCGCGAATGCGCTCGGGCAGCTGGTCAGCCATGGCCCGGGCCAGTTCCACCTCGGTGGGCAGGTTCTCCGGGCCGACTACCTCGGGCATCGGTGCCTGGTGCTGGAAACCGTCCTCGTCGTACTGGAACGAGGCGCTGCAGGTGAAGATGGTCTGGCCTTTCTGGATCGCCGTCACCCGTCGGGTGCTGAAGCTGCCACCATCACGCACGCGGTCCACCGAATACACCACCGGCAGGCTGGCATCGCCAGGACGCAGGAAGTAACCGTGCAACGAATGCACATGGCGTGCGTCCTCGACCGTCTGGCTGGCTGCCGACAACGACTGGCCCAGTACTTGCCCACCATACAACTGGCGGAAGCCCAGGTCCTGGCTGCGTCCACGGAACAGGTTCTCCTCGATGGACTCGAGGCTCAACAGGTCGACCAGGTCGTCCAACACATGACTCATCGGGGGTTCTCCTAGCAAGGCAACACGTCTCTACAGCACTGTTATGAGGGCAAATGATACAGGGTTTGTCATTCGCGCCGGGCATGGGGCTGCATTCAGGCGCGCAGGGTACGTTCCCAGTGTGCGCGGTCGATGCGGTACAGCACATGCGGGCGCAATGGGTGGCCCACCGGCAGGCGGGGGTGCTGGAAACTGCCGTTCAGGTCCTGCTGCATGCCGATGGCCTGCATGACCTTCTGGGAAGGCAGGTTGCTCTCGCTAGTGAACGACACCACCTCTTCCAGGCGCAATTGGGCGAAAGCACAACGCAGGCAGGTCCACGCTGCTTCGCTGGCAAAACCCAGGCCCCAGTGGCGGCGTGCCAGGCGCCAGCCGATTTCCACCGCAGGTGTGAAATGGGCATCGAAGCCCACGTGCAACAGCCCGGTCATGCCAATGAACGCACCGCTGTCCTTACGCTCCAGCGCCCACAGGCCGAAGCCGTACTCGTTGAAATGCCCGCGCACGCGGCCAATCAGGGCGGCCGCCTCCAGGCGTGTCAACGGTGCCGGAAAGTAGCGCATCACCTGCGGGTCGGCGCACAGCGCGGCGAACTCGCGCAGGTCTTCGTCGCGCCATTGGCGCAGCACCAGGCGTGCGCTTTCGAGTTGCAGGATCGGGGTCATGAGGCGTGCTCCGGTTTTACTGTCTTGCAGTTTACAGCGTAGGCGCGGGCGTGGCTTTCACCTAGCCGGTGCGCACCCGAATGCAATTTTCACATGGCCTTCACCGCCCCCCGACAGGCGGCCTGACAGGATGCCGCCATTCACCGCCGCGCCAGGCGCGGCCAAGCCAACGGAGCCATGCATGCTATCGAGCAACACCCTGGGGCACCCTGCCATCCACGCCCGGCGCAAGCGACGCCTGATCCGCAAGACCCTCGGCGCCGCGCTTGGCCTGTGCATGGTCGTGGCGGCGTTGACCACCTGGTTGGCGACGAGGACGCATATCGTGGACCTTGGCAACGGGCACCAACTGAGCGATAGCGGCCTGCTGCAGGACTGGGCCGACGGTGCGGTGATCGTGATGATCCGTCACGCCGAGCGCTGCGACAGCGCCCCCGGGCCGTGCCTGGACGACCCCACCGGTATCACCGTGGCCGGCAGCCAGGCCGCCAGCCGTGTTGGCCAAGGGCTGCAACGGTTGGGCCTGGACAACGCCGATATGCTCAGCAGCCCGAAACTGCGCACACGGCAGACTGCGCATTTCATTCTGGGCCAGGCGGTGGCCAGTGAGGACTGGCTGGAAGGGTGCGACAGCCAGTTCGCTCGTGAAGCGATGGCGCGCAAGCGGCCCGGGCATAACCTGGTGCTGGTCACCCACAATGGTTGCATCGACCATTTTGCCCGCCAGCAGAAGGTGGTGGGTGGCGAGCGTGAAAGTGGATACGCCAGTGCGCTGTTCGTCTCGGTGGATGGCAATGGCAAGGCGCGCATTCTCGGGCGCTTGAACGAACCCGACTGGCAGCGGGTACTGTCCAGCATTGCGAAATAACCGCGCCCTTGTAGGGGCGGATTCATCCGCGATGCAGGCAACGCGGTGGCTGGCACCGGCCTTGCCGGTGACCGCGGCTGAAGCCGCTTCTACACGCGCGGCGTCAACCCGGCTTGTTGAAAGCCATGGAATCTCCTGCAGGGCTCGCATTCGCGATAGCAACCACAACCCCGGAACTGGCAAGATCAGCACTGGCCCCGATTGCGAAACCGCCATGCCGTTGCCGCTGATCTACCACGAAGACTACAGCCCGGAGTTCCCTGCCGAACACCGCTTCCCGATGGACAAGTTCCGCCTGCTGCACGACTACCTGGTTGACAGCGGGCTGACCACCGACCAGGCCCTGCTGCGCCCGGAGATCTGTCCCAACGACATCCTCGCCCTGGCTCACGACCGCAGCTACATCGAGCGCTACCTGAACGGCGACCTGTCACGTGAGGACCAGCGTCGCCTCGGCCTGCCCTGGAGCGAAGCCCTGGCCCGGCGCACCGTCCGCGCGGTAGGTGGCTCGTTGCTGAGCGCCGAGATGGCACTGCAGCACGGCATCGCCTGCCACCTTGCCGGTGGCACCCACCATGCCCATTTCGATCACCCTGCCGGCTTCTGCATCTTCAACGACCTGGCAGTGATCAGCCGCTACCTGCTGGAGGCCGGCCGGGTTCACCGGGTGCTGATTTTCGACTGCGATGTGCACCAGGGCGACGGCACCGCGCGCATCCTGCACGACACGCCAGACGCCATTACCGTATCACTGCACTGCGAACAGAACTTCCCGGCACGCAAGGCGCAAAGCGACTGGGACATCCCCTTGCCACGCGGTATGGGCGACACGGCCTACCTGAAGGTGGTCGACGATGCCCTGAACTACCTGCTGCCGCTCTATCGTCCCGACCTGGTGCTGTATGACGCCGGGGTCGATGTGCACAAGGACGACGCCCTGGGCTACCTGCAACTGACCGATGCAGGCGTTGCCGCGCGTGACGAAGCGGTGCTGCGCCACTGCCTGGGCCGCGATATACCGGTGATGGGTGTGATCGGCGGCGGTTACAGCAAAGACCGTGTGGCGCTGGCCAAGCGTCATGGCATCCTCCACCACAGTGCGGCTCGTGTCATCGGTTGTTCACAATGACTGTGGAGCCGCTTGTGGATAACCTGCGGGAAAGGCGCTACAGCCCTTGATGGCCGAGGCCTGCAGGTGACTGATTATTTTTTGATCAGTGCTTCCATAGGCCACGCTGCGCTAGAATGCGCCTCTTTTCCACAGCCTGCTGCCCACCATGTCCGATCTGAAACCCGCCGCCCCTTCCCTTGCTGTCGTCATCGGTGCTGGCCCCGCCGGCCTGATGGCCGCAGAAGCACTGGCCCAGGCGGGCCTTGCGGTGGAAGTGTACGACGCCATGCCCTCGGTCGGCCGCAAGTTCCTGCTGGCGGGTGTCGGCGGTATGAACATCACCCATTCCGAACCTTACCCGGCCTTCGTCAGCCGCTATGCCGAGCGCCAGAACAACATCGACGCGCTGCTGCGCGACTTCGACGCTGAGGCCTTGCGCCAGTGGATTCATGGCCTGGGCATCGAGACCTTTGTCGGCACCTCGGGCCGGGTCTTCCCCACCGACATGAAAGCCGCGCCATTGCTGCGCGCCTGGCTCAAGCGCCTGCGTGACAGCGGAGTAGTTATCCACACCCGTCACCGCTGGCTGGGCTGGAATGCCGAAGGGGCGTTGCGGATGGCTTATCCACAGGGTGAACGGCTGCTTACCCCCGCCGTGGTGGTATTGGCATTGGGTGGCGGCAGTTGGGCGCGACTGGGGTCCGACGGCAGCTGGCAAGCGCTGCTGGCCGAACAGGGTGTGGATATCTCGCCCCTGCAGCCGAGCAACTGCGGTTTCGAAGTGGCAGGCTGGAGCGCGCTGCTCAAGGAAAAGTTCGCCGGTGCGCCGCTGAAGAACATAGCCCTGAGCGTTCCCGGCAGCGCGCCGCGCAAAGGTGAGTTCATTCTCACTGCCCAGGGTGTGGAAGGCAGCCTGGTGTATGCCTGGTCAGCGCCGGTGCGCGAGGCCATCAACCGTACCGGCCAAGGGCAGTTGCTGCTTGACCTGTTGCCGGACAAACCGGTGGACAAAATCGCCCAGGCGCTGGCCAGGCCACGGGGCTCGCGCTCCATGGCCAAGCACCTGCACAGCCAGCTGGGTATCGATGGGGTCAAGGCGGCGCTGTTGCGCGAACTGACCGATCAGGCGACTTTTGCCGCCGCTGACGCGCTGGCGAGGGCGATCAAGGCATTGCCAATCACGCTGGTACGCACACGGCCACTGGATGAAGCGATCAGCAGTGCGGGAGGGGTGCGTTTCGAGGCCCTGGATGAAGGCCTGATGCTGCAGAGCATGCCGGGAGTGTTCTGTGCCGGTGAGATGCTGGACTGGGAAGCACCGACCGGGGGCTATCTGCTGACGGCGTGCTTTGCCAGCGGGTTGCGCGCCGGGCGGGCGGCGGCGGATTGGCTCATGCGGGTTTCCTGACAGATTGCCGGGGCCGCAAAGCGGCCCCAAAAACCTCAAGGCTTACGCTTGCGCGGCCCACCATTGAAGCTCGGCACCTTGCGCACCGCCTTCACCGCCGGCGCTGCACTGCCCGCCTCGGCACTGTCCATCCAGCGCCCCAAACCGCGCTTGGCGCTATTTTCTTTCGGCTTCTTGGGCTTCTTCGGTTTCTTGATCACCTGGCCGCTGGCGTCGGTCATCGGCACCCGGTGGTCGGGGATGAAATCCGGCTCCTCATGACGCGGCAGGGTCTGCCGGGTCAGCACTTCGATCGCCGCCAGCAACTGCACTTCATCGGCACACACCAGCGAGATTGCCTCACCCTTGTTGCCCGCACGCCCGGTACGCCCGATGCGGTGCACATAGTCCTCGGCAACGATCGGCAGGTCGAGGTTGACCACCAGTGGCAAGTCATCGATATCGAGGCCGCGGGCCGCCACGTCGGTGGCCACCAGCACCTGGATTTCGCGGGCCTTGAAGCTGTCCAGGGCGCGCTGGCGAGTGGCCTGCGGGCGGTCACCGTGGATGCCGTCGGCATTCACACCTTCGGCCAGCAAGCGTTCCACCAGCTGGTCGACGCCATTGCGGGTCTTGGCGAACACCAGCACCTGCTTCCAGCGCTGCTTGCGCAGCAGGTGGCAGAACAGGTCGACCTTGCGCTTCTTGTCCACGGGCACCAACCACTGCTTGACGCTGCTGGCCGTGGCATTGCGCGGGGTGACTTCGATGCTCAGCGGGTCATTCAGGGCCAGCCCGGCCAGCATGCGGATCTGCTCGGAGAAGGTGGCGGAGAACAGCAGCGTCTGGCGCTTGCGTGGCAGTGCGGCGTACACCGACTGCAGCTCTTCGGCAAAGCCCAGGTCGAGCATGCGGTCAGCTTCGTCCAGCACCAGAGTTTGCACCTGGTTGAACTTCACCGCGTTCTGGCGGAACAGGTCGAGCAAACGCCCCGGGGTAGCCACCAGCAGGTCGACACCGCGACGCAGGCGCATCATTTGTGGGTTGATGCTGACGCCGCCGTACACCGCGTAGGTGCTCAGCGGCAGGTTCTCGGCGTATTCGCGCACATTGTTGTGCACCTGCTCGGCCAGTTCGCGGGTAGGCACCAGCACCAGCGCGCGGATCGAGTTGCTGGCCACCTTCTCGCCTTCCAGCGCCAGGCGCTGCAGCACGGGCAGGGCAAAGCCGGCGGTCTTGCCGGTACCGGTCTGGGCTGCGGCCATCAGGTCACGACCAGCCAGCACGGCGGGAATGGCTTTGGCCTGCACCGGGGTCGGGGTGGTGTAGTCCAACTGCTGAAGGGTGCGCAGCAGCGGTTCGATCAGGCCGAGTTTGGCGAAATTCATGGCAATACCGTCAGGGGGTTCAGCGAAGGCGGCAAGTCTACCGCATCGCCCCTGTCTACTTGCAGATTTCACCTTTCAGTGGCTGCGCAGCTGCGGGGGCCTTGCGCCACTGCGGCAGGCCGATCAACACCACAGCGCCGATGATCACCGCCATCGCCACGCACTCTTCGGCACCGATCTGCTCGCCGGCGAAGACAATGCCCAGCAGCACCGCCACCGCCGGGTTGACATAGGCATAGCTGGTGGCGGCCGCCGGGCGCACATGCTTGAGCAGGTACATGTAGGCACTGAAGGCCAGGATCGAGCCGAACAGCACCAGGTAGGCCAACGCCCCCCAGCCGGCGGCGGTTGGCATCTGTGTCATGCGTTCGCCAGACAGCACGCTGCCCAGCAACAGCACGGCACCACCGACCAGCATTTCCGCAGCACTGGCCATCGGCCCCTGGGGTAACGGCAGGGTCTTGCTCCACACCGAGCCGAATGCCCAGGACGCTGCGGCAAAAATGATCAACGCCGCGCCTATCGGGCTGGCCTGCAGGTTGGAGCCCAGGTTCAGCAGGCCGATACCCACCAGCCCAAGGGCGATGCCCGCCCACTCCAGCCTGGAGTTGCGGTGCCCGAACAGCAGGCCGAACAGCAAGGTAAACAGCGGCACCGTCGCCACCGCCAGCGCCGCCACGCCCGAGGCCACCCCGGCATGCTCGGCCACGGTCACGCCGCCGTTGCCGCAACTGAGCAGCAGGAAACCGATCGCCCCCGCCGCCCGCCACTGCAGCCAGGTCGGTGCCGGCACACCGCGCCAGCGCAGGAAGCCATACAGCAAGCCGCCGGCAATCAGGAAGCGTACCCCGGCCATGAGCATCGGCGGCCAGCTTTCGACACCGATACGGATGAACAGGTAGGTAGACCCCCAGACCAGATACAAGGCCAGGAAAGCGCCAATGAGCAACAACGGGAAGCGACGGGAGGCAGGCATGGGGCACACTCGAAATCCGTTTACGGGTGGCTTAGTTTAGAAAGGCAGCCAGGTAAACTTAAGTTACAAAACCGCTTTAAATTGCCAGAACACTTTGTATTGCATGGTTGTTCAGGCAATTTTCCAGCGAATCGAAACCAGGAAGGAACAACCCATGGACAAATACGACCGCATGCTGCTCGCCGCCCTGCTCGACAACGGCCGCGCCACCTATGCACAACTGGCGCGCCAGGTGAACCTGTCGGCGCCGGCGGTGGCCGAGCGGGTGGCCAAGCTGGAAGCCTGCGGGGTCATCACCGGCTACCAGGCCAAGGTCGACATGAGCAAGATCGGCCTGCCGATCCAGTGCGTGATTGAGCTACGCCTGGCCAGCCACGGTAACCAGCAGGCCTATGAAGCATTGACGCAGATTCCCCAGCTGACCGAATGCCACCGGGTCACCGGTGACCCCTGCGTGATCATGCAGGCAGCGGTGGGCTCGATGCCCGAGCCGGAAGAGCTGATCAACCGGGTCGCGCAGTTCGGCTTCAGCAAAACTTCGATCATTCTTTCCAGCGCCGTGGAGCGGCGAGTGCCGCTGGCGCAGCTGGAAAAGAAGCCCTAATTGTACCTGGCCAGGGTTTCGCGAACTTTCGCCGCAGGGGTTTTCTGCAGGCGACAGAGCAGCTCGTGGGACAGTTGCTGCACACCATGGCTCTGGCGCAGCACGCCGGCCAGGTGCTGCAACAGGTTGGCGGCCATTTCGGCATCGGCCATGGCCCGGTGCGCGGTCCCCGTATCCGGCAGCGCGGCCCAGCGGGTCAAGGTACCCAGCTTGTGGTTCGGTGCCGCCGGCAGCAGACGCCGGGACAACAACAGGGAACAGGCAAAGGCCTGGCTACGGCTACGGCCGATGCGGCTCAGTTCATAGTCCCAGAACTTCTGGTCGAACGCAGCGTTGTGCGCCAGCAACGGCGTACTGCCCACGAACTCGGCCACTTCGTTCATCACCTGGTCTACCGGCGGCGCACTGCGCAGCATGGCGGTGGTGATGCCGGTCAGCCCGGCAACGAAAGCGGGCACTGGAACACCTGCGTTCATCAGGCTCTGGTAGCGCTCGACGATGCGTCCGCGCTCCAGCATCACCACCGCCACCTCGGTGGCGCGGCAGCCGGCGCCGGGGCTGATGCCGGTGGTTTCAAAGTCGATGACAGCGATACGTTCCATGCAAGGGCCTCAGTGTTTGAGCAACAGCGCACCCTCGATGGGCACATAACGGGTGGCGGCACGGATCAGCGACAATGCCGTGAGCCCGGGCACACCATACACCACCGCCTCGGTGCCATGGCGCTGGATCACCCGCTCCAGCAGGAGGTCGAAATCACCGTCGCCAGAGGCCAGCACCACCTGGTCGACACGGCTGGCGGCATCCATCACGTCCAGGGTAATGCCGACATCCCAGTCACCTTTGGCCGAGCCGTCGCTGCGCTGGATGAAGGGCTTGAGCCGCACGTCGAAACCGAGGTTGCGCAAGATCTGCTGGAACTGTTGCTGCTTGCTGTCGCCACGGTCGATGGCATAGGCCACGGCTTCGACGATCTGGCCTTCGCGGCTGACAGCGCTCCACAACGCGGTGTAGTTGAAATGGCAACCGTAGGCCTGGCGCACGGTGTAGTAGAGGTTCTGCACATCGGCGAACAGCGCGATCTTTTTCACCTGAAACCTCATGTCTGGCCTGGAATGCCGGGGCTGCCAAGCAGCCCCCAAAATTGCCAGCAGTATGCCAGACCTGTCAGACGTACGAATCGTCGTCCGAGAAGAACCCACCATCATCGCTACCATAATCGCTGTCGGCATAACCGCCCTGGTCACTGCCCCAACCACCATTGTCGGCAACGTGCTGCTGTGCACCCGAGTCATTCCAGCCACCGCTGTCACTGGCGGGTGCCGGCTCTTCCTTGATCACTTCGACCACTTCCTGCGGCTGCGCATCATGGTGGAACAGGCTGCTGATACCCTGCGCCAGCAACACACCGCCGGCCACGCCGGCTGCGGTCTGCATCGCCCCACCAAGGAAACTGCTGGCACCACTGCGTGCTGGCGCGGCTGCAAAACCGGGCTGCTGCATTTGCGGTTGGGAATAGCCGGGCGCCGCCGGTTCGCGCCAGCCGCCAGTCGACGACGCCGGGGCGGCAACGGCTGGTTGCGGTTGCACGGCCGGAGCTGCATTGCGTCCACCCGAACCAAAAATGCTGGAAAGAAAACCACCACCACCACTGCTTGGCGCGCTGCTGGCGCGTGCGGCCTCAGCCTGGGCACGCGCCTGCTTCAGTTCAGCTTCCAGTTGCTTGTTCTGCTCGTCGAGGCGCTTGATCGCAGCCTCCTGGACCAGAATCGCCTGGGCCATGTAATAAGGTGCCGCCGGCTGCTGGCGCAGATGCTCTTCGATGCGTGCCTGAGCCCGAGCATCACGTGGCTGGCTCGGGTCCTCGGCTTGCCTGATACGGCTGAACAGGCCGTCGATCAAGGTTTGTTCTTCAGTATTCATGGGGCGACCTCATGGGGTAGCGGGACAACGGACAGCGTCAAAGATGAGGTGTGCAGGCGGGGGATTCAATCACGGCGGCGTGAAACTTTTTTCAGCAAATGACAGCCGCGAGCCTGCTTTGGGCTAAAGTTAGCTCCCTGTTTTTACTGCCATGCGATGTTGACCGATGAATCCGCTGAGCGTCTTGCGCGACTCCCTGTACTTCTTCCGCCGCCACCTGCCGAACATCCTCCAGCTGTGCCTGCCACTGGTGGTGCTGGAAGCGTTGTTCACCCAGCTGCTGTACCGGCAGATGGGCGACCAGGCATCGCCGGCCTATGGCATGCTGGTCAGCCTGCTGTTCTACCCGCTGTACAGCGCCGCGCTGATCCTGTACCTCGATACCCGCAGCAATGGCCATGAAACACCCAAGCGCGACCTGTTCGCGCGTGCCGTGCAACTGTGGCCGCAACTCGCATTGCTGATACTGATCAGTTCGCTGCTGATCATGGCGGGCCTTGCGCTATTCATCTTCCCGGGCGTGTGGATCATGATCAATCTGGTGTTCGCCGAGTACTTGCTGGTATTGCGCGGCCGGCCAGTGGTGCAGGCGATGCGCGAAAGCGCCAGCATGACCACCGGCCATTTCATGCGCATCATGATTTGCGTGGTCGGCGTGCTGGCACCGATCTGGCTGATCGACGGGCTGCTGCTGATGGCCTTCCCCGAGCCAGCGCCAGGAGTCGAATTGGCCTTGGATAGCCTGAGCGGGTTCCTGCAGCTGTTCAGCACGGTAGTGCTGTATCGGCTGTTCATGCTGCTGGAACCCCTGCCTGACCGTTGATACGCAGCAGGCTCACCCGATTGGTGTTATCAGGAACTCGGTAGTACCCGTGATTTTGACGTTCAGATGATCGAGATAACCACCTTGCCGATCGTAACTTCTACCATCACTCGGATTGTCACCTATTTCCACAGTCTGCCCAAGGTGGTCTCGCCACCGGCAACGAAGCTGCTGTCCATCCCACGCAAGGGGTTGGAGCTTGAAGATGTTGATCGCATCAGCAGCGGTATACATACCTACATAGCCTTTATGGCTACAGGCCAGCCGGCGCCCTTTGCGGCTTGAAGTACCACCAATCAGGTAGTGCAACCGATCACTGGTTTTTGAGCGGAAATGGAATTTGAAGATACGACGGTCATCGTCATACGCTTGGCCAGGGTCGCCTTTGATCAGCCAGTCCCAACGCCCAGGGACGATGGATTCGGCATAGTCCTCCTCTACGCTGAGCACTATCGGATAGGCGACTCCTTGGTGAAGCGCATGAATGGTGCAATTGAAAATTTTCAGTGCATCGAAGGACATCGGATCATCGGTGGAGATATCGCTGAGATTCATCGTGTAGAGCCTCAAAGATGTGAATGGGACGAAAGGCAGCTGACGCCGCCTCACTCCATTCTTTTCATTGCTGCGGCCCAACATCAGCACGAAAAGGTTCCCGTTCGGTAGCCTCACATGCCGGACATCCTTCCGAACGCCACGCCCCGCCGCCTTGAATGCCACAGTTTCCTCATGTTCCTCGGCACGTGCCGTCGCCTCGGCCACCAATGGGTCATCCGGCCATGGACAGCCTCTGCGGCTTCCTGCAGTAGGAAGCACTTCAAGCTTCGGCCCGGTCCGCCGCCTTACTACTGTACCCACGCAGAGGGAGCTCACCTCCCTTATTGATGGAGAACAGTCATGAGTAACAGCATTACCCACTGGATCGCAGAAGCAAAATCTTTCGAGGCGCACATATATTGTCAGTCGGCCTGGAAATACTGGGACGACGCCCAGGCCAGGTACAAAGAAATAATGATGTTCGACTCACCAGGGAAAGATGAACCAGTCCGGCTGAGCGACGCTTCCGGGCTCGGCCTGGAGGAGGGCTGGCTGATCACCGGACGCCAAGCAGCGCCCACCACGTTCAACATCGAATACCACTCCGAGACTACGGAGCGGATCCATGTCTACATCAACGGCACGGGCACCGACAGCGACCGAAAGGTCGAGATCAGCCGCAACGGCTATCTTGGCTTGTACCAAACCAACTCATCGGTCGACCTGATAAAACTCGAGCCGCTGGAATGGGGCCCTGACACACTGCGCTGCCGCCTGCGCGACCATACAGGCCGTACCGTGAAAACGCTGTATCACATGCCTCCGGACAGTAATGTCTATCTGAATACGAACGATGGCGACATCGCGACATTCCTCATCACGCGCCGATAGCTGCCAGGCGGCATCTTCCCCCCTGACAGGTTGCCCCTGGAAAACCCCGAGGTACACGGCCATGCGATGTCAGGTACCTCTGGGTTTGGCCCGTGCCGTCGCCTCGGCGACTAGCGGGTCATCCGGCCAGTAATGCTTCGGATAACGCCCCTTCAGATCTTTCTTCACCTCGGCATAGGTCGTACGCCAGAAGTTGGCCAGGTCCTGGGTCACCTGCACCGGCCGGCGTGCCGGTGACAGCAGGTGCAGCTTGACCTGCTGGCGGCCATTGGCGATGCGTGGGGTGTCGGCCAGGCCGAACAGCTCTTGCAGGCGCACCGCGAGGATCGGCGGGTTTTCGCTGTAATCCAGGCGGATGTTCGAGCCGGACGGTACCGCCAGGTGCGCGGGGGCCTGCTCCTCCAGACGCTGCGGCAGCGGCCATGGCAACAGGTTGCGCAGCATCGACGGCAAGTCCAGTGCGGCGAAATGGCTGAGGCGCGACACCTTGCCCAGGTAGGGCTGCAACCAGTCTTCCAGGCTGGCGAGCAAGGCCTCGTCAGCCAGGTCGGGCCATTCGCTGTGGCCGTCCTTGGCCAGGTCCAGTTGACGCAGCAAGGCCACGCGCGCCTGCCATTGCCGCAGCTCGGGGGTCCAGGTCAGCAGGTTCAGGCCTTTGCGCCGGACCAGGCCAAGCAGAGCGCGAGCCCGCGCTTCTTCATCCAGGCCAGGCAGCGGTTCGCGGCTGAGCACCAGCTCGCCGACCTTGACTTGGCGCTCGGCGCGCAACACCTGCTCGCGTTCGTCCCAATCGAGGATATCGACCCGCTCGACCTGCTCAGCGAGCACGCCATCGAGCAGCGCCGGATCGAACTCGGCGGCCAGATAGATGCGTTCTTCGCGCTGGCCCTGGCGGCTGCCCAGGTCGGCGATCACCAGCCACGGGCACTTCATCAATGCATCGACTTCGGCAAACAGCGCCGCACGGCCGTTGGCCAGTCGGTATTCCGCACCGCCCTCGCGGCGCTGCTGGGCGACGCGGTCGGGGTAGGCCAGCGCCAGCAGCGCGCCCAGCCAGCGCGGGTGATCGGGGTCGGCAACCGGCGAACCTGGTTTGCCACGCAGCAGGCCACGGTACTGGCGAGCCAGTTGACGCGCACGCTGCACGCCGCCGTGGCTGCCACGGGCAGCTTTGCTTTCGCCACTGACCAGCGCCAGCCGGCTGTGCAAATCTGCACCACCGCCGCGCTGGATATCCCGCTCGCCCAGCAGCGCAGCCACATCACAGGCCATCTGTGCCAGGCCCAGATCCTGGCCGCGCAACAGCAGATGCGCGATACGCGGATGCGCCGGCAACTCGGCCATGGCCTGGCCATGTTCGCTGAGGTTGTCACGGCTGCCAGGTTTGAAGGCATTGAGCCGTGCCAGCAGGTCCTGGGCCTGGGCGAAGGCGGCCGTGGGGGGCTGGTCGAGCCAGCGCAACTGCTCGGGCGTCACACCCCAGCGCGCCAGTTGCAGGGCCAGGCCGGCCAGGTCGGCCTGCAGGATCTCGGCGCTGCCGTGTGCGGCCAGCTGGTCATGCTGGGCCTCGGACCACAGGCGATAGCACACGCCGGGCTCCAGGCGGCCAGCACGGCCAGCGCGCTGAGTGGCACTGGCGCGAGAGATGCGATGGGTGTCCAGACGAGTCATGCCGCTGCCGGGGTCGAAACGCGGTACCCGGGCCAGGCCTGCGTCGATCACCACGCGCACGCCGTCGATGGTCAGGCTGGTCTCGGCGATGTTGGTAGCCAGCACCACCTTGCGCAGGCCCTCGGGCGCCGGGTCGATGGCCGCACGCTGGGCGTCGAGATCGAGCTCGCCATGCAGCGGGCAAAGCAGGATCTCGGGGCGCTCGCCCAACGCTTCCTGCAGGCTCTGGTGCACCCGGCGGATCTCGGCCTGACCTGGCAGGAATACCAGCACACTGCCGGTCTGGTCAGCCAGTGCCTGCAACACGCTGTCGACAACCCGTGGCTCGATGAACTCACCCGGTTGGAAAGGCCGCCCCCAACGGATGTCGACAGGGTGCATGCGGCCTTCGCTGCTGACCACCGGGGCATCATCCAGCAGCCGCGAAAGGCGCTCGCCCTCCAGGGTTGCAGACATCAGCAAAACCTTCAGTGGCGGATCGTCCCGCAGCAATTCCCGGCCATTCAGGCTCAATGCCAGGGCCAGGTCGGCATCAAGGCTGCGCTCGTGAAATTCGTCGAAGATCAGCAACCCCACCCCCTCCAGCGCCGGGTCGGCCTGCAGGCGGCGGGTGAGGATGCCTTCGGTCACTACCTCGATGCGGGTTTTCGGCCCGACCTTGCTGTCCAGCCGGATGCGGTAGCCAACCGTTTCGCCGACCTTTTCGCCCAGCTCGCTGGCCAGACGCTCGGCCGCAGCTCGGGCCGCCAGGCGCCGTGGTTCGAGCATCAGAATGCTCTGCCCGGCCAGCCAGGGCTCGCTGAGCAGCGCCAACGGTACGCGGGTGGTCTTGCCGGCGCCGGGCGGCGCCTCGAGCACCGCTTCGTCACGGTTTTCCAAGGCTTGGCGCAAGGCGGGCAAGACAACATCGATTGGTAATGAAATCATGGTGGTCCTCGAACAATCCCGCGAGTATAACGGCGAACCCAGCCTGCTCTATCATGGTCTTAGCTTCAGGTGCAGGCGCTTCGCTTGCCCTGCTGAACACCTTTTCGGAGATTCACATGCGCATCCCAACCCGCGTCATCGGTAGCGCCCTCATCGTCACCTTGCTGACCCAACTGACCGCTTGCGGCACCATTCTCTACCCGGAACGTCGCGGCCAGATCGGCGGCAAGATCGACCCAGTGGTTGCCGCAATGGATGCCATCGGCATCCTGTTCTACGTGATCCCGGGGCTGATCGCCTTCGGCATCGACTTCGCCACGGGCGCCATCTATTACTCAGGCGGGCGATCCGCCCAGGTCGACCCGGTCAAGCTGCGTGAGGCCGTGAGCCCCGACGGCAAGGTCGACAACCTGAAGTTGCAAGCCATTCTCGAGAGCGAACTGGGCCAACGCCTGCCGTTGAACGACCCACGGCTGATCCAGCATCGCGGCAGCATCGAGCAACTTGCCACCCTGGACCTGATACCGTCGGCCTGAACCGCAAGGACACTGCCCAAGGATGACCACCACCCCGGCTGAACACCAGCGCCTGCTGCGCCTGGCCACGCGCGCCTCACTGGCAGTGGCCAGCATCCTGGTCCTGAGCAAGGCCGTAGCCTGGTGGCTGAGTGGCTCGGTCAGCCTGCTGGCCGGGCTGACCGACTCGGCACTGGACGCCGTTGCCTCGTTCCTCAACCTGCTCGCCGTGCACTACGCCCTGCGTCCGGCCGACGACGACCACCGTTACGGCCATGGCAAGGCCGAAGCCCTGGCCGGCATGGCGCAGGCGCTGTTCATCGGGGTCAGCGCGGTGCTGATCGGGGTGCAGGCGGTTGAACGCCTGCACACCCCGCAACCCTTGGGCGATACCGCCGTCGGTATCGGGGTAATGCTGCTGTCGCTGGTGCTGACACTCGCCCTGCTGGCTTTGCAGTACAAGGTCATCCGCCTGACCGGCTCCACGGCGGTGCGGGCCGACTCCCTGCACTACCGCTCGGACCTGTTGCTCAATGGCAGCATTCTCCTGGCGTTGCTGCTGGCACGCTTTGGCTGGCCGCAACTGGACGCACTGTTCGGCCTGGGCATTGCCGCCTACATCCTGTGGAGTGCGTTGCAGATCGCCAGGGAGAGCACAGCCATCCTGATGGACAAGGAACTGCCCGGTGATGTCGGCGAGGATATGGCCACGCTGGTGCTGGCCATACCCGGCGTGAAAGGCGTGCACGACGTGCGTACGCGGGTGTCAGGCAACCAGTGGTTCGTGCAGTTGCACCTGGAACTGCCGGGGATGTTGCCGCTGGATGAAGCGCATGGCTTGTGCGTGGAAGCCTCGAAAGTCATCCGCCAGCGCTATCCGCAGGCGGATGTGATGGTGCATGCCGACCCGGTGTGAACCTGCCGGCGATGAGGGCGGAGCAGGCAGCACATCTGGTTCAGTTGATGCTATAGCCTCGGCCACTGAAGCACGCCCTCAGCGCTCGCCGATAGTTATCGGCCACATTGGCCGGCGGCGCATACGCCGCTGTCGCCGGGTCGAACCCAGACTCACTCACCGCCCAGCGGTGGCACTGATAGCGGTCCTGTTCCTGCTGCTCCGGCCCTTGCCCATACATCGGGTAAGCCACCACATCGTAGCCACCGCTCACCGAGGGCGGCGGCGCAGCAACAGGCGGGTTGACCACAACGTATTCGCGGCTGTCGGCCAGGTACCGGTAATAGGTATCGGCCACCACGAAGAACAACACCCCACCCAACCAGACTTCCCGCGCATAGGGCGGCAGGTAATCGACCCGCACGCCGTAGGGCGGAGTCACCACGACATACCTGCCCGCTTGCGGGCGGAACCAGTAACCACCGGAGTAAAAATAATCGTCGCCACGGTAGGGCACTTTCCAGTAACGGTCCGGGAAATGATCGAGGCTGTGCCCAGGACGATACTGCGGCCCTGGGCCCCAGCCATTGCCATTGCCGTCCGGGCGCCCTTGCCAGTCGCCGCCGGGCCGTTGCCCCGGGCCGCCGGCTTCCCAGTAGCGGTGCTCGCCATGGCGACGCGGAATGTCCTGGTAGTAGCCTTGGCGTGGCGGCTGCGTCTGTTGCACTTCGTCGCGCGAGTCGAGCGCACGAGCAGGCGCCTCGCCTGGCCCTTCGGCCATGACCGCGAAGCTGATGCCCAATCCCAACACACCAACACCTGCCAACTGCCAGATGCGCGACTTCATGGTATTCCTCTCGATAGAAAAAACGGCGCAGGCAACCAGTCTACCGCGCCCATCACGCGGGCCAAGAGAAATTCCCAGGCATGAAAAAAGGGAGGCCGCAGGGCCTCCCTTCAGGAATTGTCGTCCGTGCTCGGCACTTGTGGCGCCGGCTCACCTCACACCGTCTTCTGGAAAGTGTGTAGCCCGGGGGCCTGGCGGATCCTGTTGGATGGCTGGCCGCGACCGCCCGCCTGGGGCACGTCGCCTTGGACTGATGTCCGGGCAGTGATTCTGTGGATAAAGATACCGGACAGGGTGCGACAGCGGATTGCTAAGATTGCTCAGATAAATAGCACTTGCGCAATTTTTCGCCCCGGATTGATAATTCAACGCAATCGGAACAGAAAAGGCATACCCCATGAGCAAACTTGACCGCTACGACCTGAGCATCCTCGCCGAATTGCAGCGCGATGCGCGCATTTCCAACCAGGAACTGGCCGAACGCATCGGCCTGTCGCCCTCACCATGCTCGCGCCGGGTCAAACAACTGGAAGACGATGGCTACATCTCGCGCCAGGTGGCCTTGCTCGACCGCAAGAAGCTCGGCCTGAGCCTGACCGCCTATGTGCTGATCGGCATGGACCGCCACACCCCGGAGCGCTTCGAAACCTTCGAGGCGGCCATCCGCAACCTGCCACAGGTGCTCGAATGCAGCCTGGTGACCGGAATGGACGCCGATTACCAGCTCAAGGTGGTGGTGCCGGACATGGACCACTATCAGAAGCTGCTGCTGGGCAGCCTGACCCGTATCGAAGGCGTCACCAGCGTGCGCTCGAGCTTCGTGCTCAACCAGGTGCTGGCCAGCACCGAGCTGCCATTGACCCATTTACGTTAAACGCTCACGTCAGCCGGCGTATAATCACCTGCTCAGCCTGCCTGGAGAACACTGATGGATCCCGCCGTATTCGAAGAATGGATGATGATCATCCTGGTCACCGTGCTGATCGGTTTCATGGGCTTTATCGTCTGGGATCTGGCGAAAAAGTCCAAGGCAGGCAAGTTCGGCACCTTGATCCTGTTCTTCGTGCTGGGGCTGGGGGTGTTGGCCTTTATCATCAAGAGCGTGGTGGTGGGGTTTCTCGAAGGGGTGTAGGAAGTTTCGCGGCCATTCGCGGGCACGCCGGCGAATGGCCCTTTATCCAGACTAAAGCTTGGCGGCCACTTCGCGCCAGCAGCCCTGCTCCAACCCATCCAGCGCCCAATTCCCGATCCGCACCCGCACCAGGCGCAAGGTCGGCAACCCCACCGCCGCCGTCATCCGCCGCACCTGGCGGTTACGCCCTTCGCGAATCACCAGCTCCAGCCAGCTGGTCGGCACGCTCTTGCGAAAGCGTACCGGCGGGTTGCGCGGCCATAGCTCGGGTTCTTCCAGGCGCCGTGCCTCGGCCGGCAAGCTCGGCCCATCATTCAGCGCCACGCCATCGCGCAAGCGCTGCAACTGCTCATCGCTCGGCTCCCCTTCCACCTGCACCCAATAGGTTTTGGCCAGCTTGTGCTTTGGGTCGGCGATACGCGCCTGCAGACCACCGTCGTTGGTCAGCAGCAACAAGCCTTCGCTGTCACGGTCCAGGCGCCCTGCCGGGTACACGCCGGGGATGTCGATATAATCCTTGAGCGTCGCCCGTCCGTCGCCGTCGCTGAATTGGGTCAGTACGTCGAACGGCTTGTTGAACACGATCAGGCGTGGCTCGGCTGGGGGCGCCTTGGGCTGGCGACGCAGGCCGGTGGCAGGCCGCGCCTGAGGGCGGCGCGGCTTGGAACGGGGGGGCAGTGACATGGGGCCTCAGCGGAACGGCGGCTCATCGAAACTGCGCAGTTTACGCGAGTGCAGCGAATTGAGCTCGGTACGCAGCAGGTCGAGCGCGGCAATGCCGATCTTCAGGTGCTGGCTGACCGCCCGGTTGTAGAACGCGTTGGCCGAACCCGGCAGCTTGATTTCGCTGTGCAACGGCTTGTCGGAAACACACAGCAAGGTGCCATATGGTACGCGCAAGCGGTAACCCTGGGCGGCAATAGTGCCGCTTTCCATGTCTACCGCCACAGCACGCGACAGGTTGATCAGCGGCCGCTCCTGAGCCCAGCGCAGCTCCCAGTTGCGGTCGTCGTAGGTCAGCACGGTGCCGGTGCGCAAGCGTTTCTTCAGCTGTTCGCCACGCTCGCCGGTGACCTGTGCGGCGGCTTCCTGCAAGGCCAGTTGCACTTCGGCCAGCGCCGGAATCGGGATGTTCGGCGGCACCACCCGGTCAAGGATGCCATCACGGCGCATGTAGGCGTGTGCCAGCACATAGTCGCCGATGGTCTGCGACTGCCGCAGGCCACCGCAGTGGCCGATCATCAACCAGCAGTGCGGACGCAGCACGGCCAGGTGGTCGGTGATGTTCTTGGCGTTGGACGGGCCGACGCCAATGTTGACCAGGGTTACGCCGTCGCCGTCGGCGGCGATCAGGTGGTAGGCCGGCATCTGGTAGCGGTGCCAGACCACACTGGCCACCAGAGCCTGGGTTTCACCGTGGTCCATGCCCTTTTCGATCACCACGTTGCCTGGCAGGACCATGCGCACGAAACGCGGGTCGTCACGCAACTGGTCAAGACCGTGGCTGATGAACTGGTCGACGTAGCGGTGGTAGTTGGTCAGCAGAATCCACGGCTGTACGTGGCGCCAGTCGCTACCGGTGTAGTGCACCAGGCGGCGCAGCGAGAAGTCGACCCGCGCGGCATCGAACAGCGCCAGCGGCAGGGTCTCGGCACCGCCCCAGTCGTATAGGCCGTCGGCAATATTGTCGGTAGCCGCCGACAGGTCGGTGCTGGGGAACACCCGCGCCAGCTGGGCGGCGGTGATGCCGCTGCCGGCCAGCTCGTCGCCCTGATCGACCACGTAGGGGTAAGGGATGTTCTGCTCGCTGACGCCAACCTCTACCGTCACCGTGTAGTCGTGCATCAGCGGGCGCAGCTGCTCCAGCAGATAAGCACGGAACGCAGCCGGCTGGGTGATGGTGACGCTGTACGTGCCGGCCACCTGCACCTTGGCATAGGCCCGCGTGGTGGCGGCGACTTCACCGTGGCTGTAGTAGGTCAGGCGCAGCGCAGGGTAGCGGAACAGGTCGCGCTCTTCGGCGCCCGGCTCGGTACGGTCCTTGAGGTAACGCTTGAGGGCCTGGCTGAGGGCCCCGGTAGCCTGGTCATGCAAGGCCGCCAGACGGTCGACGGCCTGCTCGGGGGTATCAACGACTACAAACGCTTGGCTCACACTGTGCTTCCTGTCTGGACATGCATGTGAACCATCTTGCCTGCCTTCTTGGCTAAATACACCCCCATTGATCGGTGTTGCATCCATTCGCGGGCACACCCGCTCCCACAGGATCTTCACTGCCCTCAAGGACGACGCAATACCTGTGGGAGCGGGCGTGCCCGCGAAGAAGCCAGCTCAGTTCGCCCAGGCTGGCGTCGCCCTGGCCACCAATGCCTCCACATTCACACCCCGCGGCAACGCCCCATACACACGCCCGCCCCCCGTCAAGCGGCTGTCGATAAACGCATCACTGACCACCGCATTGCCCGCCTCCAGCAACAGCTTGGCCTGCAGCGCCAGGGCAATATCCTCGGTCAGCTGCCGCGCGCGATACTGCATGTCGCCAGTGTCGGCAAACGCCCCCTTGAGGTTGCCGATATGCGCCGCCAGGCGCGGGTCGCCGTGCCCATCGCCCAATTCGGCGAACAACGCATCGAGCACACCCGGTTCCTTGGACAAGGCACGCAGCACATCCAGGCACTGCACGTTGCCCGAACCTTCCCAGGTCGAGTTGACCGGCGCCTCGCGGTACAGCCGTGGCAGGATGCTGTCTTCCACATAACCCGCGCCGCCCAGGCATTCGGCGGCCTCGTTGATCATGGCCGGCGCACGTTTGCAGATCCAGTACTTGCCCACCGCCGTGACCAGCCGGGCAAAATGCGCCTGCTGCGGGTCATCGAGCTGTTCCAGCGCCTGCCCCATGCGCAGGCTCAGGGCCAGCGCGGCCTCGCTTTCCAACGCCAGGTCGGCCAGCACGTTCTGCATCAACGGCTGCTCGCTCAGCAGCCGCCCGCCAACCTTGCGGTGCGCGCAATGGTGGGCCGCCTGGGTCAACGCCTGGCGCATCAGGGCGCTGGAGCCGACCATGCAGTCGAAGCGGGTCATCGCCACCATTTCGATGATGGTCGGTACCCCTCGCCCCTCTTCCCCAATCATCCACGCCAGGGCACCGCGGAACTCCACCTCGCTGGAGGCGTTGGAGTGGTTGCCCAGCTTGTTCTTCAAGCGCTGGATATAGAACTGGTTGCGGCTGTCATCCGGGCGATGGCGCGGCAGCAGGAAGCAGCTCAAGCCTTTTTCGGTCTGCGCCAGGGTAAGGAAGGCATCGCACATGGGTGCCGAACAGAACCACTTGTGCCCGACCAGCTCATAGGCCTGGCCCGGGCCCGCCGCGCCGACTGGATAGGCCCGGGTGGTGTTGGCCCGTACATCGGTGCCGCCCTGCTTCTCGGTCATGGCCATGCCCAGGGTGACCCCAGCCTTGTGGCGGTCGCCGACGTTACGCGGGTCATATTGGCAGGCGAGGATTTTCGGCAGCCAGTATTCGGCCAGTTCAGGCTGCAGACGCAGCGCCGGGACAGCGGCGAAGGTCATGGTCAGCGGGCAACCGCTGCCGGCCTCGGCCTGGCTGTGCAGGTAGGTCATCGACGCCCGGGCCACATGCGCGCCAGGGCGGGGCTCGGCCCATGGCAGTGAAGGCAGGCCGTGCTCGACGGCAGTGCGCATCAGCTCATGGTAGGCCGGGTGGAACTCGACCAGGTCGATGCGATGGCCATAGCGGTCATGGCTGCTGAATTCCGGTTTGTGCGCGTTGGCCAGGAAGCCTGCCTGCATCAGTGGGCCACCGGCCAAGGCCCCATAGGCATCGATCCGCGACTCGGCCCAGCCCGCGCCAAAACGCCGTGACCATTCCTGTAGCGGCAAGTCAAGGCGGTACAGGTTGGCACCGTCAAGGGGTGGTGGCTGGTTGGTGACTTCGTGGGTTTCGGCGTACTGGTGCAGGTTCATCGGGGGCTCCTGGATCCGGGTAGCTTGAAGCACCAGTGAAGCACTCCCGAGGGGTCAGTCAAAGTGACATTGATGACTAAACGTGTGGTGGCAGGATGTCATGGCGAACACCTGTCAGCCATGCCTGGATTCTCTGCCCTCAAAGCGAGCCCCGCGCCTGCAAAATCGTCGGGCTCATCTGCAACTGCGCCACAGCCATGTTCAAACTCAACTCGAACCGGCTCCCCAGGCCCCGCGTCGACTCATGCGCCAACCTCGCCCCCAGCAACTCGCCCATCTGCCGGCAGATTGACAAACCAATTCCCAGCCCGCCATAACGCCGGGTCATCGAGCCATCGACCTGGAAGAAGCGCTGATACAAGGTCGACTGGTCCAGGTCATCGAAACCAATGCCGCTGTCGCTGACAATGAACGTCAGCGCCAGGTCGCCCAGCCCCACCCGGCGCCCGCGCACCTGAATCAGCACCCCGCCCTGGTGGGTGAACTTCAGGCCGTTGTCCACCAGGCAACCCAGGCAGCGGGCGAGTTTCTGGCCATCGCCCAGCAAGCCATCCGGCAGGTCGGCCGGAATGTCCAGGCTCAGGTACAGGCCTTTGCCCAGAGCCTGCCCGGCATAACCAGCGCGCAAGCCATGCAGCAGCGTGCGCAGGCTGAACGGCACCGGCTGCGCGCGCAGGCGGCCGGCCTGCAGTTCGGAGAGGGTCAGAATGGCATCGACCATGTCCATCATGCCTTGGGCCGAACTCACTGCAGTGCGATGGTACTGGGCCATTTCCGCCTCCATGGGCAAGGTGTGCATCAGCTCCAGCGAGCCGATGACACCGTTCATCGGGGTGCGCAGCTCATGCGTCACGCTGGCCAGGAACTCATCTTTCAGGCGGTTGCTCCTGGCCAGTTGCAAGTTCAACTGCTCCAGCGTCCGCCCGGCATCACGCAAGGTCTGCGCCTGCTGCTCGCGCAAATTGTTGATGCGGTCGGCCAGGGCCAGCGACAGCAAGGCCACCTCCAGCGCCGAACCCAGCTGGCTGGCATACATGGTGATGAACACATTCGGCAGGTAGCCCAGCACCATCAGGGTGTTGGCCAGGCCACCGAGCAGGAATGCCGTCCAGGCGATGATGAACCAGCGCGCCACGCGCAAGCCATGCCACCAGGCGTAAAGCCCGGCGCTGAAGATGCTAACGGTGAACAAAAGTGCCAGCGCCGTGGCCATGCGCAAGGCCAAGCCATAGGGCATGGTGACGGCCAGCACCATGACCAGCGCGCCACCCAGCATCAGCGCTTGCAGCAGCCGGTCGAAACCACGGCTGATGCTGGCCAACTGCAGGAAGTGCCGGGCGAACTGGCAGCCGAACAGGCCAGCAGCACCGATGAACAGCGGCGTCGAGGCATTAGCCCACCAGGGGCTGTCAGGCCACAGGTACGCCACGCCGGCGCCATTCACCGACACCTGGTAAAAGCCGAACGAAGCGATATAGAGGATGTAGTAGAGGTAGCTGACGTCGCGCACGCTCAGGTAGATGAACAGGTTGTACACCAGCATCACCAACAGCACGCCATAGATCATTCCCAGCACGTACAGGCGCGTGGGCTGCTCCTCCAGGTAGGCCTCGGCAGACCATAGCGCCAGCGGCGCCTGCACCGAGCCCTGGCTGTGCAGGCGCAGGTAGACGGTGGTCACCTGGCCGGGCGGCAGCTGCAGCTCGAACAGGTAATTGTTCTGCCGGATCTGCCGGCTGTCGTAGGGCAAGGCGTCGCCGGTGCGCCGGGCCAGGCGGTAGCCGCCGCTGCCGTCAGGCAGGTACAGCTCGAGGTGATCCAGCGGTGGATAGGCCAGCTCCAGCAGCCATTGCCGAGGGGCTGCGCCGGGCGCGGCCAGGGGGCGCAGTTCGACCTTGAGCCAGAATACCGAGGTGGAATAACCGGCGTTCAGCACCTCTTCGCGGTGAGGGCGAAAACGCTTGGCGAACTCTGGTGCACAGACCTGGGCGATGCTGGCACTGCCGTCGACGTCTTCATAGACTTGCATGGCCTTGCCCAGCGGAAGATGCCGGGTAGCGTCATCGAAATCGACCGCTCCGGCCAGAACGGGCAGCATACCCAGAAGCACAATCAGCAAATAGCGCATACAGCCCCAGCATGGCCTGTCCGGTCGAGTCGCGGTTGCCTCCCATCCATTTGAGACGACCTGATCCGGCAGAACCCGTTTGTCGAGTTATCCGAGCACTCTAGCATAGCTTCGCAACCTGGCAATCGGCCACACCCCTGCACAAAGAAAAGGCTCTAAATCAATACTTTCAGAAAGAAACAAAAGCAAAAGACGAGCGCATGTTCAGCAAAACCCATTGGCATGACGATCCGCCCAAACAGGATTGGTGGTAAGCTCGCCGACCATGAATATCTACAGTTCCCGCCCTGTTGTCCTCTGTCTCTCCGGCCACGACCCCAGTGGCGGCGCCGGCCTGCAGGCAGACATCGAAGCCCTGATCGCCCAAGGCTGTCACGCCGCGCCCGCGGTGACTGCCCTGACCGTGCAGGATACCGTCAACGTTTCCGACTTCCGCGTGCTCGACCGCGAGTGGGTGCTGGCGCAGGCCAACGCCGTGCTGGCCGACTCCACGGTAGCCGCCGTCAAGCTGGGCATGCTCGGCTCGATCGAGATGGTCGACACCGTCGCCGAACTGCTGGCCGCGCACCCGCATCTGCCGCTGGTGTGCGACCCGGTACTGCGTGCCGGTGGTGGTGGCCGCCTGGGCAAGGACGAAGTGGGTTACGCCTTGCGCGAACGCCTGCTGCCACTGGCGACCATCGCCACGCCGAACCTGCCCGAAGCCCGCATCCTGGCCGAACTGCCCGAAGGTAGCGCCGATGAGTGTGCCGAAAAACTGTTGCCGTTCTGTAGACACCTGCTGATTACCGGCGGTCACGGTGACGAGGACGAAATTCACAACCGTCTTTACAGCCGCGACGGCCAGCACCACACCTGGACCTGCCAGCGCCTGCCAGGCAGCTACCATGGCTCGGGCTGCACCCTGGCCAGCGCCCTGGCCGGGCGCCTGGCCCTGGGCGAGCAACTGGACAGCGCCGTGCGCAGCGCCCTCGACTACACCTGGCGCACCCTGCGTGACGCCGAGCAACTGGGCAAGGGCCAGTTCGTGCCACGCCGCCTGCCGCTGGATTTCTGCTCCTGACAAGAGGCCTTCAATGAAGCTACGCGGTCTGTACGCCATCACCGATAGCCAGCTGCTCGCCGGCCGTTTCCTCTCGCATGTCGAAGCGGCACTGGATGGCGGCGTATGCCTGCTGCAGTACCGCGACAAGGGCGACGACGCGGCCCGGCGCCTGCGCGAAGCCGAAGGGCTGATGAAGCTCTGCGAGCGCTACGGCACCCAGCTGATCATTAATGACGACGCCGAACTGGCTGCGCGCCTGGGTGTCGGCGTGCACCTGGGCCAGACCGACGGCCCGTTGACCCCGGCCCGCGCCTTGCTCGGCCGCCAGGCGATTATCGGTTCCACCTGCCACGCCAACCTTGACCTGGCCGTCCAGGCCGCCCGGGAAGGCGCCAGCTACGTCGCCTTCGGCCGCTTCTTCAACTCCGTCACCAAGCCGGGTGCGCCCGCTGCCAGCATCGAGCTGCTGGAGCAGGCCCGCGCCCAGGTGAAACTGCCGATCGCGGTAATCGGCGGCATTACCCTCGACAACGCTGCCCCGCTGGTCGCCCATGGTGCCGACCTGCTGGCGGTGATCCACGGCCTGTTCGGTGCCGACAGCGCGCAGGAAGTCACCCGCCGCGCCCGCGCCTTCAACGCCTTGTTCGCATCCTGATTCGAGAGAACCTCCCATGTCCCGTTCCGAAGCCCTGTTCGCCCAAGCCCAGAAGCACATTCCCGGTGGCGTCAACTCGCCGGTCCGCGCTTTCCGGAGCGTTGGCGGCACGCCACTGTTCTTCAAGCATGCCGAAGGCGCCTACGTCGTTGACGAGGACGACAAACGCTATGTCGACTACGTTGGCTCCTGGGGCCCGATGATCCTCGGCCACGGCCATCCGGAGGTACTGGACTCGGTACGCAAGCAGCTGCAGCACGGCCTGTCCTACGGCGCGCCGACCGCCATGGAAACCGAAATGGCCGACTTGGTCTGCTCGCTGGTGCCGTCCATGGAAATGGTTCGCATGGTCAGCTCGGGCACCGAAGCCACCATGAGCGCCATCCGCCTGGCCCGTGGCTACACCGGCCGTGACGCCATCATCAAATTCGAGGGCTGCTACCACGGCCACTCCGACAGCCTGCTGGTAAAAGCCGGCTCCGGCCTGCTGACCCAGGGCGTGCCAAACTCGGCTGGCGTGCCGGCGGACTTCGCCAAGCACACCCTGACCCTGCCGTTCAACGACATCGCCGCCGTCGAGAAGACCCTGGCGGAAGTCGGCCAGACCGTGGCCTGCATCATCGTCGAGCCGGTGGCCGGCAACATGAACTGCGTCCCCCCGGCGCCCGGCTTCCTCGAAGGCCTGCGCGAGCAGTGCGACAAGCACGGCGTGGTACTGATCTTCGACGAAGTGATGACCGGTTTCCGTGTTTCCCTGGGCGGCGCCCAGGGCCACTACGGCATCAAGCCAGACCTGTCGACCTTCGGCAAGATCGTGGGTGGCGGCATGCCGGTCGGCTGCTTCGGTGGCAAGCGCGAGATCATGGGTTGCATCGCCCCGCTCGGCCCGGTCTATCAGGCCGGCACCCTGTCGGGTAACCCATTGGCCATGGCTGCCGGCCTGACCACCCTGAAGCTGATCAGCCGCCCGGGCTTCCACGCCGAACTGACCGACTACACCAGCCGCATGCTCGACGGCCTGCAACAGCGCGCCGATGCTGCTGGTGTGCCGTTCGTCACCACCCAGGCCGGCGGCATGTTCGGCCTTTACTTCAGCGGTGCCGACGACATCGTTACCTTCGACGACGTGATGGCCAGCGATGCGGAACGCTTCAAACGCTTCTTCCACCTGATGCTCGACGGTGGCGTGTACCTGGCGCCGAGCGCGTTCGAGGCGGGCTTCACCTCCATTGCCCATGGCGACAAGGAGCTGCAGATCACCCTGGATGCGGCTGAGAAGGCCTTTGCTGCGCTGAAGTAGCTATCAGTCTGACCGGGGCGCTTTCGCGGGCAAGCCCGCGAAAGCGCCGGTACAGGCAACAAATACCCATGCACAATCAGCTGACTTCCCCAACCAGACAGAAATTCGAGTAAAACTTTGTAAGGTTGGCGCTGCTTATCCCATAATGTGCCACCAGAGACATTGGCCGCAGCTTTGCAGAGGTAAGTCGATCCCCATGAACCGCACCGGCCGCGCCCTGACCCTGGGCTGCCTGTTGCTTCTTCAGCCCCTGCTGGCCCTGGCAGAGGGCGGTAACTCGTTGCTGATTCCGGCGACGGGCCGCTGCACCTTGAACGTGCAGCCTGAAGACCTGGCAAACGCCCTGAAGGCCTGCGAACAGACGGCTACGGCGGGGGATGCCCAGGCGCAATTCGAACTCGGCGAGTACTACTACTCGCAAACCCCGAAAAACTTCGACAAAGCCCTGGACTGGTTGCAGAAGGCCTCGCTGCAAGGCCATGCCGAAGCCCAGTACCGCCTGGGTGCCATGTTCTACCGCGGCGAAGGGGTCAAGGCCAACAACGTGCAGGCCTACATCCTGCTGAAGATGGCTGCGGTCAACGGCGCCGAGGATGCGCTGGACATGGCTGACGAAGTGACCGAGAAAATGCCCCGCGACGAGCTGGAACATGCCACCCAGGTGCTCGGCCAGATCTTCCGCAAATACCTGCTGGAACTGCAGAACGCCGAAGGACGCACCCCGTTCTCGCCACTCCCCTGATGGTTACTTCTCCGGCATCGGCATGGGGAACGGCATCACGTTGCCGCCACCCTTGGCTTCGCTGATCTTGGCGGTGCCCAGGCGCTCCACCTCGTCGATGCGCACGATCGAATGCAGCGGCACGAAACTGCGGATCACCCCGTCGAACTGGCTCTTGAGCTTCTCTTCGCTCGGGTCCACCACCAGCTGCGAGCGCTCGCCGAACACGAACTCCTCGATTTCCAGGAAGCCCCACAGGTCGCTCTGGTAGATCTGCTTGGCATACATCTCGAAGACCTGCCCCTGGTTGAGGAAGATCACCTTGTAAATGGCGGGTTCGCGTTTGCTCATGTTCGGCGGGATAACACATGCGTAAGAAAAGGCAGGCATCATAGCAGACAGGCTTGCCGATCTGTGTCGCCTGCCCCGGCGACGAGGCCGGAACAGGCCAGACATACCGTTGGACGTTTCAGTGCTTTCGCCACTGCCATTCAAGGGTTATTCTTGAGTTCACCTTCATTGCCGTCGAGCGGCTAAAAACGACCTTGAACGCACCCATACAACCCCATCGTTTCATCCTCGAACCCTTCGAGGCCCACCGTTTCGCCAACCTGTGCGGCCAGTTCGACGAGCACTTGCGCCTGATCGAACAGCGCCTGGCCATCGAGATCCGCAACCGCGGCAATCAGTTCGAACTGATCGGCGAACCCAAGACCACCTCTGCCGCCGAGCAACTGCTGCGCCGTCTCTATCGCGAGACCAAGGCCACCGACCTGTCGCCGGAAACCGTGCACCTGTACCTGCAGGAGTCGACCGTCGAGAACATCGACAATCCGGCAGTCAACGAGGTCAGCGTTTCGCTGCGTACGCGCAAGGGCAATATCCGCCCGCGCGGTGTCAACCAGCAGCGCTACGTCAAGGAAATCCTGGCCAACGATATCAACTTCGGCATCGGCCCGGCCGGTACCGGCAAGACCTACCTGGCGGTGGCCTGCGCCGTGGACGCGCTGGAACGTGAACAGGTGCGCCGCATCCTGCTGGTGCGCCCAGCGGTCGAGGCAGGCGAAAAACTCGGCTTCCTGCCCGGTGACCTGGCCCAGAAGATCGACCCGTACCTGCGTCCGTTGTATGACGCCCTGTACGAAATGCTCGGTTTCGAACACGTGGCCAAGCTGATCGAGCGCCAGGTGATCGAGATCGCCCCGCTGGCCTACATGCGTGGCCGCACCCTGAACAACAGCTTCATCATCCTCGACGAAAGCCAGAACACCACCCTTGAGCAGATGAAGATGTTCCTGACCCGTATCGGCTTCGGCTCCACGGCGGTCATCACCGGCGACATCACCCAGGTCGACCTGCCCCGTGGCACCAAGTCGGGCCTGGCGCACGTCATCGAGGTGCTGAAGGACGTTCCGGGGATCAGCTTCACCCACTTCCAGCCCAAGGATGTGGTTCGTCACCCACTGGTACAGCGCATTGTCGAAGCCTACGACCGTTTCGATGCCCGCCAGGCCAAACCCGAGGCACCTGGCAAAGATGCTTGAACTCGACATGCAACGGGCCACGGATGCCGCCGCCCCGGATGACACCGCCTTCCGCCAGTGGTGCGAACTGGCCCTGCGCCAGCGTAGCGCCGATTCGGAGATGACCATTCGTCTGGTCGATGAAGCCGAGGGGCGTGAGCTGAACCGCACCTACCGGCACAAGGATTACGCGACCAATGTGCTGTCGTTCCCGGCCGAAGTGCCCGATGACCTGCTCGATATCCCCTTGCTGGGCGACCTGGTGATCTGCGTACCGGTGGTCGAGCGCGAAGCGGCCGAACAAGGCAAGTCGCTCGACGCGCACTGGGCGCACCTGGTAATCCACGGCTGCCTGCATTTGCTCGGCTATGACCACATCGAGGATGAGGAAGCCGAGGAAATGGAAGGCCTGGAACGGGAATTGCTGGCGGAACTGGGTCACCCCGACCCCTACGCCGATGATGAAACCGACTCAATCACACACTGATACACGAAGGATCACGAGAACCGCCATGAGCGAAGATCGATCGAGCAACGGGCAGAAGTCCTGGCTGGGTAAACTGACCCAGGCTTTTGCCCATGAGCCGAAAAACCGCCAGGAGCTCCTCGAGCTGCTGCGCGAAGCCCATCAGAACAAACTGCTGGACAGCGAAGCACTGACCATCGTCGAAGGCGCCATCCAGGTCGCCGACCTGCAGGTGCGCGACATCATGGTGCCGCGCTCGCAGATGATCAGCATCAAGGCCAGCCAGTCGCCACGCGAATTCCTGCCGGCGGTGATCGACGCTGCGCACTCGCGCTACCCGGTGATCGGCGAAAGCCACGACGATGTGCTGGGGATCCTGCTCGCCAAGGACCTGCTGCCGCTGATCCTCAAGGAAAACGGCGACAGCTTCAACATCAAGGACCTGCTGCGCCCGGCCACCTTCGTGCCCGAGTCCAAACGCCTGAACGTGCTGCTGCGCGAATTCCGCGCCAACCACAATCACATGGCCATCGTCATCGACGAGTACGGCGGCGTAGCCGGCCTGGTCACCATCGAAGACGTGCTGGAACAGATCGTCGGCGACATCGAGGACGAACACGACGTCGAGGAAGACAGTTACATCAAGCCGCTGCCGAGCGGTGACTTCCTGGTCAAGGCACTGACCCCGATCGAGAACTTCAACGAGTTCTTTGACAGCGAATTCTCCGATGACGAGTTCGACACGGTGGGCGGCCTGGTGATGAGCGCCTTCGGCCACCTGCCCAAGCGCAACGAGACCACCGAGATCGGCCCCTACAAGTTCCGTATTCTCAACGCCGACAGCCGGCGGATACACTTGCTGCGCCTGACACCGATCACCCGTTAAGGACGAACATGCGTTGGATCACCCGCCCCGGCTGGCCCGGTAACCTGCTGGCCCTGGTGGCCGGCGCTTCCACTCTCCTGGCCCTGGCGCCATTCGACATCTGGCCGCTGGCCTTGCTGTCCATCGCCCTGCTCTACCTTGGCCTGCGCGAGCTCAGCCCGCGCCAGGCCATGTGGCGTGGCTGGTGGTTCGGCTTCGGCCTGTATGGCGCTGGTACCTGGTGGATCTACGTCAGCATGAACACCTACGGCGGCGCCTCGCCGTTGCTGGCGATTCTGCTGCTGCTGGCGTTCTTCGCCGCCCTTGCCTGGTTCTTCGCCCTGCCCACCTGGCTGTGGGCACGCTGGTTGCGGCGTAACGAAGCGCCGCTGGCCGACGCCCTGTGCTTCGCCGCCCTGTGGCTGTTGCAAGAGGCCTTCCGCGGCTGGTTCCTGACCGGTTTCCCCTGGTTGTACGCTGGCTATAGCCAGCTGGACGGCCCGCTGGCCGGCCTGGCCCCGCTGGGTGGCGTCTGGCTGATCTCCTTCACCCTGGCGCTGAGTGCCGCCCTGCTGTGCAACCTGCACCGCCTGCGTACGCGCCCCTCCTTCCTGGTCGTAGCCTGCCTGCTGTTGCTGGCGCCGTGGGCACTGGGCCTGGCACTCAAGGGCCATGCCTGGACCAAACCGGCAGGCGACCCGTTGAAGGTTGCAGCCATCCAGGGCAACGTCGAGCAGGAACTGAAATGGGACCCGGCACATATCGATGCGCAACTGGCGCTGTACCGTGACCTGAGCTTCAGCTCCCGGCCGGTGGACCTGCTGGTCTGGCCAGAAACCGCCGTACCCGTGCTCAAGGACCAGGCCCAGGGTTATATCGACGTGATGGGCCGCTTCGCCGCCGGGCGAAACTCGGCGCTGATCACCGGTGTGCCAGTGCGTGAAGTGGTGCACCACCAGCGCCGCTACTACAACGGCATCACTGTCACCGGTGAAGGCGACGGCACCTACCTCAAGCAAAAGCTGGTGCCGTTTGGCGAGTACGTACCGCTGCAGGACATGCTGCGCGGCCTGATCGAGTTCTTCAACCTGCCCATGTCGGACTTCGCTCGGGGCCCGGAGGACCAGCCACTACTGCAGGCAAAGGGCTATCAGATAGCGCCTTACATCTGCTATGAAGTGGTCTACCCCGAATTCGCCGCAGGCCTGGCAGCCCGCAGCGACCTGCTACTGACGATCAGCAACGACACCTGGTTCGGCACCTCGATCGGCCCGTTGCAACACCTGCAGATGGCGCAGATGCGTGCGCTGGAGGCCGGGCGCTGGATGATCCGCGCCACCAACAATGGTGTGACCGCGCTGATCGACCCGTTTGGCCGCATTACCACGCAGATTCCACAGTTCCAGCAGGCGGTGCTGTATGGCGAGGTGGTGCCGATGCAGCAGCTGACGCCATACCTGCAATGGCGCTCGTGGCCGCTGGCGATTGTCTGTGCATTGCTGCTGGGCTGGGCACTGCTGGCCGGGCGTATTGCCAAGACCGTCTGATGATAGCGCCTGTATCGGCCTCTCGCGGGTTTGCCCGCGAGAGGCCGATACAGGCGCTACAAGGCTCAATAGAACAGCCGATACCCTGCCAGCCCCACCCCTTCATTGAGCAACTGCCCGCTCTGCCACATCGCCCGGCTTTCCGGCAGCAACCCGGCAAACGGTCGCGCATGCTCGCGCCCAAGAAACCCGACCGGCGCCGGCACCACCACGAACCCCGCCTGCTCGAAGCTCCAGCGCGAACGCTGCATGTGCCAGGCCTGGGTCACCAGCACCACCCGGCGTATCCCCAACGGTTGCAGGACCTTGGCCGTAAAACGGGCATTTTCCCAGGTCGTGCGGCTGGCTTCCTCCCGCCACTTCACCGTCACGTCGAAATCTGCCTGCAAGCAATCGGCCATCAAGCGTGCCTCACTCGGTGGCGAGCCGTAGTGCAGCCCGCCACTGGTCAGCACCGGCAGGCCCGAGGCCTTGGCCAGCCGTGCAGCAAGGCGCATGCGCTCCAAAGCGGTGGCCGTGGGCTGGTCGCCACCGCCCCAGGCCAGGTCACCACGTTCGCGCCCCGCCCCCAGCACCACGATGGCATCTGCCCGGCTTGCCAGGCTCGCCCAGTCATTCACCGCCAGCGGCGGCTCCGTTTCCAGCACACGTGCCGTTTGCTGCATTACCAGCGGCAAGCTCATCAGCCACAGGCCTGCCAGGCCCACGGCAAAGCACAACGCGGCCAGCCGCGGACGGCGCGCGCGCAACCACCATGCCGCCAACAGCAGCAGGAACAGGATGCCCGGCGGCATCAACCATTGCTTGAGGAAGAATCGGAACGCCATCGGCCACACCTCCTGGTCAGGCGTGCAGCCTAGAAGGATCGACGCCGGCCAACAAGGTTGCAGCCGGCGCCGATCATGAGATATGCGAGTGTTGAGAACCGGCGCGCTATAGCCTGCGCCTGGCGTCCTGAACGGCTAGCGATGCGGCAGCGTCCTGGATCTCGCCGAACTGGCGGTGCGTTTCTTGTCCTTGAGCCAGATGATCTTGGCCGATGTCGGCTCCGCTTGTGGGTAACTGCCGACACAGACATTGTGGCGCTCCGGGAGGGAATCCAGGTAGGCCTTGATCAGTTCGAACTCCGCATGGCTCAGGCCACGCAACTCCAGTTCAGCAGGCATCTCGTCGCGCAATCGCACCGATGTCCTGGCAACTTCCAGTGCCAGGCCAAGGCGGTCGATCAGGCGTTCGTATAGCTCCGGTTTGATTGCGGGTAGCTGCGTCTCTCCCATCCGTTCACCTCATTGAAGATAAGAATATCTCCCCCCACACCTGAGCTTAGCGTTGTTGCGAAAAGCAGCCGTGTGCCGCGACCAGCGGGCATTAGCAACGAAGGTTTCCCACGATGCGCAGCGCTGCTGTATGCTACGGCGTTCACTCTAAACGACACCGGAGTGCCGGACGCAGCGAGGTTCCGCTGCCTGGAACAAGGTCTCTTCCCTCTCAGCAAAAAGTAGCCATGCACGAACAATACACGCCCCGTGATATCGAAGCCGCCGCCCAGAAGTTCTGGGACGAGCAACAATCGTTCGCTGTTACCGAACAGCCAGGCAAGGACACCTACTACTGCCTGTCGATGTTCCCGTACCCGAGCGGCAAGCTACACATGGGCCACGTGCGCAACTACACCATCGGTGACGTGATTGCCCGCTACCAGCGCATGCTGGGCAAGAACGTGCTGCAGCCGATGGGCTGGGACGCTTTCGGCATGCCTGCGGAAAACGCGGCGATGAAGAACAACGTCGCCCCGGCCAAGTGGACGTACGAAAACATCGACTACATGAAGACCCAGCTCAAGAGCCTGGGCCTGGCCATCGACTGGGCGCGTGAAGTCACTACCTGCAAGCCTGACTACTACCGTTGGGAGCAGTGGCTGTTCACCCGCCTGTTCGAAAAAGGCATCATCTACCGCAAGAACGGCACCGTGAACTGGGACCCGGCGGACCAGACCGTACTGGCCAACGAACAGGTCATCGATGGTCGTGGCTGGCGTTCGGGCGCGCTGATCGAGAAGCGCGAGATCCCGATGTACTACTTCCGCATCACCGACTACGCCGACGAGCTGCTGGAGAGCCTCGACGAGCTGCCGGGCTGGCCTGAACAGGTCAAGACCATGCAGCGCAACTGGATCGGCAAGTCGCGCGGCATGGAAGTGCAGTTCCCGTACGACCAGGCCAGCATTGGCCACGCAGGCACCCTCAAGGTCTTCACCACCCGCCCCGACACGCTGATGGGCGCCACCTACGTCGCCGTCGCCGCCGAGCACCCGCTGGCCACCCAGGCCGCCCAGGGCAACCCGGCGCTGCAGGCGTTCATCGACGAGTGCAAGAGCGGCAGCGTTGCCGAAGCCGACATGGCCACCCAGGAGAAGAAGGGCATGGCCACTTCTCTGCTGGTGGAGCACCCGCTGACCGGCGAGAAGCTTCCGGTGTGGGTCGCCAACTATGTGCTGATGCACTACGGCGATGGTGCGGTAATGGCCGTGCCGGCCCATGACGAGCGTGACTTCGAGTTCGCCCACAAGTACAACCTGCCGGTCAAGGCGGTGGTGCGCACCAGCGCTGGCGACGAAGTCGGCAGCGAATGGCTGGCCGCCTATGGCGAGCACGGCCAGTTGATCAACTCGGGCGAGTTCGACGGCCTGGACTTCGCCGGTGCCTTCGACGCCATCGAAGCCGCCCTGATCCGCAAGGAACTGGGCAAGTCGCGTACCCAGTTCCGCCTGCGCGACTGGGGTATCAGCCGCCAGCGCTACTGGGGCTGCCCGATCCCGATCATCCACTGCCCGTCCTGCGGCGACGTACCGGTGCCGGAAGACCAGCTGCCGGTCACCCTGCCGGAGAACGTGGTGCCGGACGGTGCCGGTTCGCCACTGGCGCGCATGCCGGAATTCTACGAATGCAGCTGCCCGAAATGTGGCACCGCAGCCAAGCGCGAAACCGACACCATGGACACCTTCGTCGAGTCGTCCTGGTACTTCGCCCGCTACGCCTCGCCGAACTACGAAGGTGGCATGGTCGACCCGAAAGCGGCCAACCACTGGCTGCCGGTCGACCAGTACATCGGCGGTATCGAGCACGCCATTCTGCACCTGCTGTATGCACGCTTCTTCCACAAGCTGATGCGTGACGAAGGCCTGGTCACCTCGAACGAGCCGTTCAAGAACCTGCTGACCCAGGGCATGGTGGTCGCCGAAACCTACTACCGTGTGGCCAGCAACGGCGGCAAGGACTGGTTCAACCCGGCCGATGTCGAGGTCGAGCGCGATGCCAAGGCCAAGATCATTGGCGCGCGCCTGAAAACCGACGGCCTGCCGGTGGAAATCGGCGGCACCGAGAAGATGTCGAAGTCGAAGAACAATGGCGTCGACCCGCAATCGATGATCGACCAGTACGGCGCCGATACCTGCCGCCTGTTCATGATGTTCGCCTCGCCACCCGACATGAGCCTGGAATGGTCCGACTCCGGCGTCGAGGGTGCCAGCCGCTTCCTGCGTCGCGTCTGGCGCCTGGCCCAGGCACACGTGGCCCAGGGGCTGCCGGACAAGCTGGACGTCGCCGCCCTGGACGACGCGCAGAAGGTCATCCGCCGCGCCATCCACGCTGCCATCAAGCAGGCCAGCACCGATGTCGGCCAGTACCACAAGTTCAACACCGCCATCGCCCAGGTGATGACCGTGATGAACGTGCTGGAGAAGGCCCCGCAGGCCACCGAACAGGACCGCGCCCTGCTGCACGAAGGCCTCGAGGCCGTGACCCTGCTGCTGGCACCGATCACTCCGCACATCTCCCACGAGCTGTGGCAACAGCTGGGCCACCAGCAGGCCGTCATCGACGCCAGCTGGCCAGCCGTCGACGAAGCGGCCCTGGTACAGGACACCGTCACCCTGGTGGTGCAGGTCAACGGCAAGCTGCGTGGCCAGGTGGAAATGCCGGCCGCCGCCAGCCGTGAAGAAATCGAAGCGGCCGCGCGCAGCAACGAAAACGTCCTGCGCTTCATCGATGGCCTGACCATCCGCAAGGTCATCGTGGTACCGGGCAAGCTGGTCAACATCGTCGCCAACTGATGGCAACGCCCGCCCGCAGCCACTGCGGGCGGGCGGAACAGGCCCACAAGGGAGCAACAACATGATCAAACGCAATTTGCTGGTAATTGGCCTGGCGGTCATGCTCAGCGCCTGCGGTTTCCAGCTGCGCGGCACCGGCTCCACCGAGCTGAGCGTGAAGGAAATGGACGTCAGCGCACGCAACGCCTACGGCCCGACCGTGGTCCAGCTGCGAGAAACGCTGGAACGCAGCGGCGTCAACGTGCACACCGGCGCACCGTACCGCCTGGTGCTGACCAACGAGCAGGAGCGCGAGCGCTCGGCGACCTACAACAGCGGCAACCGTACCGCCGAGTATGAGCTGAGCACCGTGCTGAACTACAGCATCCAGGGCCTGAACAACCTGGAACTGATGAGCGACAAGCTGGAGGTACGCAAGATCTACCTGCGTGACGGCTCGAACATCACCGGCTCCGAGCAGGAAGCCAACCGCGCTCGTGAAGAAATGCGCCGCGACCTGGTCAATGCGATGATGGTTCGCTTGCAGATGCTGACCCCGTCGCAGCTGGACGAGCTGCAGCGTCAAGCCGACGAGCGTGCCAAGGCCGAAGCCGCCGCGCTGGAAGCTGCCCGCCGCCAGCAGGCCGAAACGCCTCAGCAATCGCCACTGGAAGTACCGGGCAACTAAGCCCGAGCGGGGTACCCTCGGGTGCCCCGCCTGTTCCCCATGAAGCTCGCCCCCGCCCAACTCAGCAAGCACCTGCAAGGCGCCCTGGCACCGGTCTACGTGGTCAGCGGCGACGACCCGCTGCTGTGCCAGGAAGCCGCCGACGCCATCCGCAACGCCGCACGCCAGCAGGGCTTCGACGAACGCCAAGTATTCAGTGCCGACGCCAACTTCGACTGGGGTACCCTGCTCCAGGCCGGTGCCAGCCTGTCGCTGTTCGCCCAACGTCGCCTGCTGGAATTGCGCCTTCCTTCGGGCAAGCCCGGTGACAAGGGCGCTGCTGCGCTGATGGAATACTGCGCCAACCCCGCCGAGGACACCCTGCTGCTGGTCAGCCTGCCCAAGCTCGACGGCAGCGCACAGAAGACCAAGTGGGGCAAGGCGCTGATAGAAGGCCCTCATTGCCAGTTCATTCAGATCTGGCCGGTGGATGTGCACCAGCTGCCACAGTGGATCAACCAGCGCCTGCAGCAGGCCGGCCTGTCGGCACAGCGGGACGCCGTCGACCTGATCGCCGCACGTGTCGAGGGCAACCTGCTGGCCGCCGCGCAAGAGATCGAGAAGCTCAAGCTGCTGGCCGAAGGCAACCAGATCACCGTGGAGACCGTGCAGGCCGCCGTTGCCGACAGTGCCCGCTTCGATGTCTTCGGCCTGGTCGATGCCATTCTCAATGGCGAAGCCGCGCATGCCCTGCGCATGCTCGAAGGCCTGCGTGGCGAAGGCGTGGAGCCGCCAGTGATTCTCTGGGCCCTGGCCCGTGAGTTGCGTCAGCTGGCCGGGCTGGCCCAGCAATTCAGCCAGGGCGTACCGCTGGACAAGGCCTTCAGCCAGGCCCGCCCGCCGATCTGGGATAAACGCCGACCACTGGTCAGCAAAGCCCTGCAGCGCCTGTCGGCACAGCGCTGGGCGCAGTTGCTGCAGGACGCCCAGCGCATCGATGCGCAGATCAAGGGGCAGGCCGAGGGCTCGCCCTGGACCGGCCTGGCGCGCTTGTCGCTGCTGATGGCCGGCCAGCGCTTGGCGCTTCCCCCCGAGTAACATTCAAAGGTCCAGTCGCCGGTAAGCCAGCCCCCACAGGGATAGCATGGGCTCGGAGGCTGTGCTGTGGGAGCTGGCTTACTGGCGACTGGGCCTCGGACCATATACACAATCAATTGGCCCCCGGTTGCCCAGGGCCCTACAGTGCCTCGCGAAAACCACCCAACCGGGGAACCCCGCCATGAGCAAAAAGCCGAAAAAACACGGCCCCAACAAGGCCAAGTCCATCGTCGCCCAGCCCCTGTTCCGCTGCCGGCAGGAACGACCCAACAAGGGCAAAGGCAGCTACCGCCGCGAAGCCTTCCAATCGAGAGATTGGGAGGCTTCGTACTTTTTGGCCGCATGAAAGCATCGAAAGCGCAGGCATGATATGGTCGTCACCTGACCTGCAATTCTGGATCTGTGCATGCTTCTCAGTCTTCTCCCCCGCTGGAAAACCCGTCAGTTGCTCGCGGCCTCCAGTTTCATCCTGCTCGTGGCCTGCGCAGAAAAGCCCACCGCCGCCGATGCCCTGCCGCTGGCTCCCGCCCAGCCAGCCCCGGTGGTAACCCTGCCCGGCACCACGCCCGACGTCAGCACTGAAATCCAGCCTCTGCAAACCTTCGCGCAATGGCAGGCTGGTTTCCGCCAGCAAGCCCTGCAAGCCGGTATTTCGCCGGATACCTTCGACCGCGCATTCCTCGGTATCACCCCTGACATGGACGTGATCAAGGCCGACCGCAGCCAGCCGGAATTCACCCGCCCGGTGTGGGAATACCTCGAAGGCGCCTTGTCACCGCTGCGCGTACGCAATGGCAAAAAACTGCTGGAACAGCATGCAGACTTGCTCACCCTAATCGAGCAGCGCTATGGCGTCGACCGCCAGGTGCTGGTTGCAGTGTGGGGCATGGAAAGCAACTTCGGCCAGTTCCAGGGCAACAAGTCGGTCATCCGCTCGCTGGCCACCCTGGCCTATGAAGGCCGTCGCCCACAATTTGCCCAGGACCAGCTGATCGCCGCGCTGCAGATCATCCAGCATGGCGACATCCAGCCTGAGGCCATGCGTGGCTCGTGGGCCGGCGCCATGGGCCAGACCCAGTTCATCCCGACCACCTACAACACCCATGCCGTGGACTTCGACGGTGACGGCCGCCGTGACATCTGGAACAGCACCCCGGATGCCCTGGCCTCGACTGCGCATTACCTGCAGAGTTCGGGCTGGAAGCGTGGCCAGCCTTGGGGCTTCGAGGTGCAGGTGCCAGCAGGCTTCGATTACTGGCAAGCCGATGGCGCACTGCGCAAGCCAGTAAGCGAGTGGTTGGCGCAGGGCGTGAAACTGCCAGCGGGGACGCAACTGCCGGTGGGCAGCGACCAGCTGTCTGCCGCCCTGCTGCTGCCAGCAGGCGCGCGAGGCCCGGCGTTTCTGGTACTGGACAACTTCCGCGCCATCCTCAAGTACAACAACTCGTCGTCGTATGCGCTGGCAGTGAGCCTGCTAGGGGACCGCTTCACTGGCTGGGGCTTCATCGCTGGCAGCTGGCCGAAGGAAGACCTGCCGCTCAGCCGCAGCGAGCGCATGGAGCTACAGAACCTGTTGAACAGCAATGGGCATGAAGCCGGGAACCCTGACGGCATCATTGGCGCCAACACCCGCAAGGCGATCCGCAACGCCCAGCAGGGGCTGGGGTGGCCGGCGGATGGGTACCCGACCCATAAGCTGCTCGAGAGCCTGCGTCAACAGTAAGGAACCTGGGGCCGCTGTGCGGCCCCCGACAATCAAGCCTTGAACAGATCCTGCTGCAGTAACAATGCTTGCTGAACACTATCCAGCCGCACCCTGGCCCCCAGCGGCAAGCACACATTCGGATCACAATGCCCACTGCGCCACCCGGCCAGCACCGGCACGCCCAGCGGCCCGAAGATGTCCTGCAGCAACGGCGTCAGCGCCACCGTGGTAATCCCGGCAAAATCCCCCACCAGCACGCCCGCGATCCCCTCCAGCTTGCCCGCCAGGCGCAGCTGGGTCAGCAGGCGGTCTACCCGGTACAGCGGCTCGTTGACGTCCTCGATGAACAGGATGCAACCCTTGGTATCCAACTCGGCAATCGTCCCCAAGGTCGCCCCCAGCATCGACAGGTTGCCACCTAGTAGCGGCCCGCTGGCCACACCCGGCTGTACACAGGTCAAAGCGTAGCCGGCCGGGTGCGCGATTGGCTCGCCGCTGCGCACCTGCCCACCCAGCTGCGCCAGCAGCGAAGCCTCGGTCGGTTGCTGCTTGGCACCCAACAGGTCTGCATTGAGCATTCCGCCATGGAAGGTGACCAGCCCGGTCCTGCGGTAAATGGCCGTGTGCAGCGCGGTGATGTCGCTGTAGCCGATCAGCGGCTTGGGGTTGTGCCGGATCAGCTCGAAATCGAGCCGGTCGAGCAGGCGCATGCTGCCATACCCCCCACGCATGCACAGGATGGCGTCGATCGCCGGGTCGGCGAAAGCGTCATGCAGGTCTTGCAAGCGCTGCTGGTCTACGCCTGCCAGGTATCCTTGCGCCTGCAGAGCTCCCGGGTAGATCCGGCAACGGTAGCCACGCTCGGCAAACCACCGGGTGGCCTTCTGGGTATCCAGCCGGGCCGGGCCGGCGGGCGCGACGATGGCAAAGCAGGCGTCGTGCGGCAACGCCATCGGCAAGCAAGGTTCGGTACGCTCAAGGCAATTCACATGCAACTCCTTGCAGGTCCTGGGGGCCCGATTCTGCCGCTGCGGAGCGACCTCGGCCAGCAGGAAACCCCATCAACAAAAATGCCGATGGCGCCTTTCGGCGCGCATCGGCATGTGTGGCCCAACCTTTGATCAGAGCTTGATCTTGGCCTCGTGGGCCTGTTGGTCAGCGTGGTAGGAAGAACGCACCAGCGGCCCGGAAGCGACGTTCTTGAAGCCCATCTTGTAACCTTCCTCGGCGAACCAGGCGAAGGTGTCCGGGTGGACGAAACGCTGCACCGGCAGGTGGCTGCGCGATGGCTGCAGGTACTGGCCGAGGGTGAGCATGTCGATGTCATGCTCGCGCATGCGCTGCATCACCTCGATCACTTCGTCGTCGGTCTCGCCCAGGCCCAGCATCAGGCCCGACTTGGTCGGAACGTGCGGCACCAGCTGCTTGAATTTCTGCAGCAGGTCCAGCGACCAGTCGTAGTCCGAGCCCGGACGCGCGGCCTTGTACAGGCGTGGTACGGTCTCGAGGTTGTGGTTGAACACATCCGGCGGCTGTTGGGCGGTGATCTCCAGGGCAACGTCCATGCGGCCACGGTAGTCGGGCACCAGGGTTTCCAGCTGCACGCCTGGCGACAGCGCACGGATTTCACGGATGCAGTCAGCGAAGTGCTGGGCCCCGCCGTCGCGCAGGTCGTCGCGGTCCACCGAAGTGATCACCACGTACTTCAGGCGCAGGTCGGCGATGGCGATAGCCAGGTTCTTCGGCTCGTCCAGGTCCAGCGGCTTTGGCCGACCATGGCCAACGTCGCAGAACGGGCAGCGGCGGGTGCAGATGTCACCCATGATCATGAAGGTCGCGGTACCACCGGAGAAGCACTCGCCCAGGTTCGGGCAGGACGCCTCTTCGCACACGCTGTGCAGCTTGTGCTTGCGCAGCAGTTGCTTGATGCGGTCTACCTCGGGCGAAACCGGGATACGCACGCGGATCCAGTCGGGTTTCTTCGGCAGCTCGTCGGTGGGGATGATCTTCACCGGGATGCGCGCAACCTTTTCGGCGCCACGCAACTTGACCCCGGCTTCCACCTTCTTCGGCGCTGGGCGCTGGGTGGCATCCTGGGTAGGTGTCAGGTTCGGCACGGCTTCTTGCACAGTTGTCATATTCAGTCGATTCCGCCCGTGAGGGTCGTCTGCTCAGCGTAGTCGAGGTGCTTGACCAGCTGTCCGCGCAGCCTTGTCCTGACCTCGTCGAGTTCGATCGGACCTGCCAGGTCGCGCAGCTGGGTCATCGCCAGCCCCGCATAGCCGCAGGGGTTGATTCGGCGGAATGGCGCGAGGTCCATGTCCACGTTCAGGGCAAGGCCGTGGAACGAACGGCCATTGCGGATTCGCAGGCCGAGGGAAGCGATCTTCGCTCCGTCGACATAGACGCCCGGGGCGTCGGGCTTGGCCGCGGCCTGGACATCATAACTGGCGAGCAGGTCGATGAGGGTCTGCTCGATGCGGCTGACCAGCTCACGCACGCCAAAGCCCAGCCGGCGCACATCCAGCAGCAGGTAGGCCACCAGTTGCCCGGGGCCATGGTAGGTTACCTGGCCACCGCGGTCGGTCTGTACCACCGGGATGTCACCCGGTACCAACAGGTGCTCGGCCTTGCCGGCCTGGCCCTGGGTGAAGACAGCGGGGTGCTCGACCAGCCAGACTTCATCCTGGCTGTCCGGGCTGCGTTGCTCGGTGAAGCGTCGCATGGCCTCCAGCACCGGTTCATAGGGCTGCAGGCCAAGCTCACGAAAACCGAGGCAGGCGGACATCAGAGCACCATTTTCACGATGCCGGTAGCGCGCAAGGCGCTGTTGATATCGTGCAGCTGGTTCTCGCTTTCGGCAACGATGTGCAATTGCACGGTAGTGTACTTGCCTTCCTTGCTCTGGCGCTCGGCCAGCGTGGCAAGGTCGACCTTGGCGTGCTTGCTGAGAATCTCGATCACCGTGTCGCGGAAACCGACCACGGTATCGCCGATGACCTTGATCGGGTAATCGTCGCAGGGGAATTCGATCTTGTGCGACTTGACGTCTGCTTCGCTCATGGTGGAAACGGCCTCGTAAGCCGTGGCAACAACAACGCCCCCGCGGGATACGCGGGGGCATGCAGGTCACGTATCAGTTGAACAACCCGTAGAAGAATAGACGGATGCTATCCCACATACGGCGGAAGAAACCACCTTCCTCGACGCCATCGAGGGCGATCAGGTCGGCACTGTGAACCACTTTTTCATCCAGTTTGACTTCCACTTTGCCGATCACGTCACCTTTGGCGATCGGCGCAGTGAGCTGCGGGTTCATGGTCATCGAAGCCTGAAGGCGTTTCAATTGGCCTTTAGGCATGGTCATGGTCAGGTCTTCGGCCAGGCCAGCTTTCACTTCGCCAGTGGCGCCTTTCCAGACCGGCGCCTTGGTCAGCTCGGTGCCCTTCTGGTAGAAGGTCTGGGTTTCGAAGAAGCGGAAGCCATAAGTCAGCAGCTTCTGGGTCTCGGCCGCACGCGATTGCTCGCTGTTGGTGCCGAACACCACGGCGATCAGGCGCTGGCCGTCGCGAACGGCGGAAGCCACCATGCAGTAGCCGGCTTCGTCGGTGTGGCCGGTCTTCAGGCCGTCGACCGTCTTGTCACGCCACAGCAGCAGGTTGCGGTTAGGCTGCTTGATGTTGTTCCAGAAGAACTCTTTCTGCGAATAGATGGCGTAGTGGGCCGGGTCGACATTGATGATCGCGCGGGCCAGGGTCGCCATGTCATGGGCCGACGAATAGTGGTCCGGGTGCGGCAGACCGGTCGGGTTCATGAAGTGGCTGTTGCTCATGCCCAGGTCGGCAGCGGTCTTGTTCATCATGTCGGCGAAGGCATCTTCGCTGCCGGCGATGTGCTCGGCCAGGGCGACCGAGGCGTCGTTGCCGGACTGGATGATGATGCCATGCAGCAGGTCGCTGACAGTGACCTGGCTGCCCACCTTGATGAACATGCGCGAACCGCCGGTACGCCAGGCGTTCTCGCTGACGGTAACCGGGTCGTTTTCACCGATCTGGCCGCGGCGGATGTCGAGGGTGGCGATGTAGGCGGTCATCAGCTTGGTCAGGCTGGCCGGCGGCAGGCGCTCGTCACCATTGTTCTCGACCAGCACGTTGCCGCTGGACGCGTCCATGAGTACGTAGGACTTGGCTGCCAGTTGCGGTGGCGCCGGCGTCATCTGCTCAGCCGCGAAGGCGGCTGGCGTGATCATCAGCAGTACGGGCAGGCAAAGTCGTTTGGCAAGGTTGGTGATGTTCATCCGTCTCTCGAAAATCGCTAATGGTCTGAATTTCCCTGGGCAAGATCATGTGCCCAGCGCCAGTCAGTCTAGTTTTTTGGCCACAGGCCTGGCCCGGCAAAATGCGGCGTTATGTCGCTGCGGGCAAAAGCCGACATTGTACATGCCTACGCCCGGCAATTCATGACAAAACCGACAGTTTGGTGTTGCCTTCTTCGCAGGCACGCCCGCTCCCACAGGGACATGCGAAATCCTGTGGAAGCGGGCGTGCCCGCGAAGAAGGCAACACGATCAGTCGGCAGTGACCAGCTTCGCCTGCCCCAGGTTCGCCAGGCGGATGCTGTCCTGCGCCTGCTGGATCTCGCCCTGGCTGCTGATCGGCCCCAGGCGCACGCGGTGCAAGGTTTGCTGGTTACGCACAATCGAGCTGATGAACACCGGCGCGCTGACCATGCTGCTGAGCTTGGAACGCAGCAGTTCGGCGGCGTCCGGGTTGGCGAAGGCGCCCACCTGCAGGAAGCTGCCGCCACTGTTGCTGCCCGGCACGTTGTTGCCGCCAACCTGCACAGGCACAACGGGCGCCGCGTGCTGTTGCGGCGGTGGAGTCCATTGTTCGACGCGCCCGGTACTGGCCGGGATCGCCTGGGTCTGGGCCACTTGCGGCTCCTTCAGCATCAGCGGCGGCGTCTGGCCACGCTGGGCCCACCATTGCTGCGGGTCGATGCCCTCGACGCGCACGTGCGCGGTGCCGATCTCGGCGTAACCGAGCTTTTTCGCCGCGGCGTAGGACAGGTCGATGATGCGATCGGAATAGAACGGCCCACGGTCATTGACCCGCAGGATCACGCTGCGGCCGTTGGCCAGGTTGGTCACCCGCACATAGGCCGGCAGCGGTAAGGTCTTGTGTGCCGCGCTCATGCCGTACAGGTCGTACAGTTCGCCGTTGGCAGTGTTCTGGCCGTGGAACTTGGTGCCATACCACGATGCAGTCCCCTCGGCGCGGTAGTTGCGCGCGTCCTGCATCGGGTAGTAGGTCTTGCCCAGTACCGTGTACGGGTTGGCCTTGTAGCTGCCGGTGTGCACCGTCGGCGTGGCATCGGGGATCTTGCTCACATCCACGTCCCACCACGGCGCGCCGTCCTTGTGTGCCCGGTTGATATCCAGGCCCGGCTGGGTGCGCACCACGTTGCCGCTACCTTGCTGGGCCGGGCGGCTGGAAGTGCAGCTGGCCAACAGCACGCCAACGGCGAGGCAGGTCAGCAGCTTGAAAGAGTTGGCAGAGATGATTGCGCGCATTAATTGACGCCCCGTGCTTGAACCAGCTGTTCCGAAAGCTGATGCACCGCCATGGCATACATCACGCTGCGGTTGTAGCGAGTGATCGCGTAGAAGTTCTTCAGGCCCATCCAGTACTCGGGGCCATTGTCGCCCTCGAGCCGGAAGGCGGTAACCGGCAGATCATCGCGCAGGGAATCATGAACCGACCAGCCGAGCGCGCGCAACTCCCCCACCGTCTTCACTGGCTCGATACCGGTGGTCAGGCCCTCGTCGGCCCGCTCGCCGTCCACCCAGGCACGGCTGACCACGCCTTCCCCGGCCACCCAACCGTGGCGCTTGAAGTAACTGGCGACGCTGCCGATGGCATCGTCCGGGTTGTTCCAGATATTGATGTGGCCGTCGCCGTCGAAGTCCACCGCAAAGTTGCGGAAGCTGCTCGGCATGAACTGCGGCAAGCCCATGGCGCCGGCGTAGGAGCCTTTGAGCGTCAAGGGGTCGAGCTGCTCCTCGCGAGACAGCAGCAGGAACTCCCGCAGTTCCTTGCGGAAGAATTCGGCCCGCGGCGGGTAGTCGAAGCTCAGGGTCGACAGGGCGTCTATTACCCGGTAGTTGCCGGTGTTGCGACCGAAGAAGGTTTCCACGCCAATGATGGCGACGATGTACTGTGCCGGTACGCCATATTCCTGCTCGGCACGGACCAGCGCCGCCTCGTGCTGGCGCCAGAAATCCACACCGCGGGCGATGCGCGCATCGGTGATGAACATCGGCCGGTAGTCCTTCCACGGTTTAACCCGTTCGGCCGGGCGCGAAATGGCGTCGAGGATCGACTGCTTGCGTTGCACCTCACCGAACACGCCCATCAGCTGCTCAGGAGCAAAACCGTAGTCGCGGCTCATTTCGCCAACGAACTGGGCCACCTGCGGCGAGTCCCGGTAATCGCCGGCATGGGCCAGCTGTACAGCGCCGAACAGGCCCACCGCGCCGACCCACGGCGCACAACGGACAGCCCAGTTACGCACTGCTTGCATGAAATTCTTCACCTTATTCAAACCTGCGCGATCCATTTGCGATGCGTGTGGATCGACATCAGAACGCCAAACGCTGACAGCAGCGTCACCAACGAAGTTCCGCCATAGCTGATGAAGGGCAGCGGCACGCCCACCACGGGCAGAAGGCCGCTGACCATCCCGATATTGACGAATACATATACAAAGAAGGTCATGGTCAGGCTGCCGGCCAGCAGCTTGCCGAACAAGGTCTGCGCCTGGGCGGTAATCACCAGGCCACGGCCGATCAGCAGCAGATAGACGATGAGCAACAGGCAGATGCCGACCAGGCCGAATTCCTCGCCGAGTACGGCAATGATGAAGTCGGTGTGGCTTTCCGGCAGGAAGTCCAGGTGCGACTGGGTCCCGAGCAGCCAGCCCTTGCCGAACACCCCGCCCGAGCCGATCGCCGCCTTGGATTGGATGATGTTCCAGCCAGTGCCCAACGGGTCGCTTTCCGGATCGAGGAAGGTCAGTACCCGCTGCTTCTGGTAGTCGTGCATGACGAAGAACCACATCGCCACTGCCACCGGCACCGCCGCCGCCAGCACGCTGAGGATCCAGCGCCAGCGCAGCCCCCCCATGAACAGCACGAAAGCACCGGAAGCGAGGATCAGCAGCGCCGTGCCCAGGTCGGGCTGGCGCACGATCAGAATGAACGGCACGCCAATCAGCACCAGGCTGATCGCCACGTGCTTGAGATGCGGCGGCAAGGTGCGCTTGGACAGGTACCAGGCGATGGTCGCCGGCATGATGATCTTCATGAACTCCGAGGGCTGGAAGCGAATCACCCCGGGAATGTTGATCCAGCGCGTGGCCCCCATGGCGTTGTGGCCCATCACGTCCACCACTACCAGCAACATCACGCCAACCAGATAGGCCAGCGGCACCCAGCGCGCCATGAAGCGAGGTTCCAGCTGGGCGATGATGAACATCGACGCCAGGCCGATACCGAACGAGGTGGCCTGCTTGAGCAACAGGTCCCAGTTCTTGCCACTGGCCGAGTACAGCACGAACAGGCTGCCAGCCGCGAGGGTCAGCAGAATGACCAGCAAAGGGCCGTCGACATGGATGCGCTGCAGAAAGCTGGCGCGCCGACGCATCACATCCTCGCTGGAGAGCATGCGATCGAAATTGTTCATCACAGGGCGGATTCCTGGGTAACGGTGGCGGGCGCGAACTCGGGCTTGAGCCGGCCGTTTTCGTCGAGCAGCCAGGCGTCCATCACCTGACGTACTACCGGTGCGGCAACGCCCGAGCCCGACTCACCGTTCTCGACCATCACCGATACCACGATCTTCGGGTCGTCGGCCGGGGCAAAGGCGACGAACAAGGCGTGGTCGCGGTGACGCTCCTGGAGTTTGTTGCGGTCATACTTCTCGCCCTGCTTGATCGCCACCACCTGGGCGGTACCACTCTTGCCGGCGATGCGGTACTGCGCGCCGATGGCCGCCTTGCGTGCGGTACCGCGGGCGTTGTGCATCACCTGCTCCATGCCATGGGTGACCTTGGCCCAGTCGGACTTGTCACGCAGCACGATGTTGTCCATGGGGTTGTCGTCCACCGGCGGCTGGCCTTCGATGGTCCTGGCCAGGTGCGGGCGGTTCCATACGCCCTTGTTGGCGATCAGCGCGGTGGCCTGGGCCAGTTGTAGCGGCGTGGCCTGCATGTAGCCCTGGCCGATACCGAGGATCAGGGTTTCGCCGGGGAACCAGGCCTGGCGGCGGGTGGCACGTTTCCATTCCCGCGACGGCATCAGCCCGGCGGACTCCTCGAACATGTCCAGGGAAACCCGCTGGCCGATACCGAACTTGTTCATGTAGCTGGACAGCCGGTCGATGCCCATCTTGTGCGCCAGGTCGTAGAAGTAGGTGTCGTTGGAGCGCATGATCGCGGTGTCCAGGTCGACCCAGCCATCGCCGGTGCGGTTCCAGTTACGGTACTTGTGGTCGTAGTTGGGCAGCTGGTAGTAGCCCGGGTCGAACACCCGGCTGCCAGCATTGACCACGCCACTGTCCAGGCCGGCGATGGCCACGGCCGGCTTGATGGTCGAGCCCGGCGGGTAGAGGCCGCGCAGCACGCGGTTGAACAACGGCCGGTCGATCGAGTCGCGCAGTTCGGCATAGGCCTTGAAACCGATGCCGGTGACGAACAGGTTGGGGTCGAAGCTGGGCTGGCTGACCATTGCCAGCACCTCGCCGGTACGCGGATCGAGCGCCACCACGGCGCCGCGCCGGCCACCCAGGGCCGCCTCGGCGGCTTCCTGCAGCTTGATGTCCAGGCTCAGCACGATGTCCTTGCCCGGTTTCGGGTCGGTACGCTTGAGCACGCGCAGCACCCGGCCGCGGGCGTTGGTCTCGACTTCCTCGTAGCCCACCTGGCCGTGCAGGACGTCTTCGTAGAACCGTTCGATGCCGGTCTTGCCTATGTGGTGGGTGCCGCTGTAGTTCACCGGGTCGAGCGTTTTCAGCTCCTTCTCGTTGATCCGCCCCACATACCCTACCGAATGCGCGAAATGCGCGCCCTGCGGGTAATGGCGCACCAGCTGGGCCACCACTTCCACACCCGGCAGGCGGAACTGGTTCACCGCCACGCGGGCAATCTGCTCTTCGTTGAGTTCGAACAGGATCGGCACTGGCTCGAACGGCCGACGGCCCTGGCGCATGCGCTTCTCGAACAGGGCGCGGTCCTCTGGCGTCAGCTCCAGCACTTCGACGATGGTGTCCAGCACTTCCTGCCAGTTACCCGCACGTTCGCGGGTCATCGACAGGCTGAAGCTGGGCCGGTTGTCGGCAACGATTACCCCGTTACGGTCGAAGATCAGCCCGCGGGTCGGCGGGATCGGCTGCACATGCACCCGGTTGTTCTCCGACAGCGTCGAATGGTAGTCGTACTGGATGATCTGCAGGTAATACAGCCGCGCGATCAGCACGCAGACAAGCAGCACGACCGCCACTGCGCCAACCACGACGCGGCTACGCACCAGGCGGGCGTCTTTCTCATGGTCCTTGAGACGGATCGGCTGAGACATCGGGCTGCTTACAGGCTCATTTGTGGTAAGGATGCCCGGACAGCACGGTCCAGGCGCGGTAGATCTGCTCGCCGATGAGTATCCTTACCAACGGGTGCGGCAGGGTCAACGGCGACAGCGACCAGCGTTGTTCGGCACGCGCACAGACCTCCGGCGCCAGGCCTTCCGGGCCGCCCACCATCAAATTCACCGTGCGCGCATCCAGGCGCCAGCGGTCCAGCTCGGTCGCCAGTTGCTCGGTACTCCAGGGCTTGCCATGAACCTCCAGGGTGACGATGCGCTCCCCCGGCTGAACCTTGCTCAGCATGGCCTCGCCCTCCTGACGAATCAGGCGGGCGACATCGGCATTCTTGCCACGGGTATTCAGCGGGATTTCCACCAGCTCCAGCGACAGCTCGGCGGGCAGGCGCTTGGCATACTCATGCCAGCCTTCCTCGACCCACTTCGGCATGCGCGAACCGACCGCGATCAGGCGCAGACGCACAGCGCTTTCCTTATTCCCGGTCCTTGAGCTTTTCGGAATACTCGTGGGCCTGGTCCGGGCTGTGGTGCTTGCCATCGGCGGCACGGCTCTGCTCGGCACCCTGCCACAGGCGCTCCAGGTCGTAGAACTGACGGGCAGCGGCGGTCATCATGTGCACGATGACGTCGTTCAGGTCCAGCAGTACCCAGTCGCTGTCGCCCTTGCCTTCTTCACCCAGTGGCTGGGCGCCCTTGGCCTTGACCGCTTCGCGGACCTTTTCCAGCATCGCGTTGATCTGGCGGTTGGAAGTACCTGTGGCAATGATCATGTAATCGGTCAGGCTGTGCTTGTCGCGCACGTCGATGACCTGGATGTCCTGGGCCTTGACGTCTTCCAGCGCTGCCTTGGTCAGGGCGACCAGTTCTTCGCCGTGGATTTTCTGCTTGGTCATATAAAACTCGTTCAACTCGTTGGATGAGGTGCCAGAGGCACCGTCAGTTAGGCGCACGATACAGTTCGTGCGCCTCGATGTAGGCCAGTACGGCGTCCGGCACCAGGAACCTCACCGACTTGCCGCTGGCCAGCAGCTGTCGGATCTGTGTAGCCGACACCGCAAGCGGCGTCTGCCAGACGAACGAAATGTTTCCCGCCGGGCCGGACATGGCGGCGGGATCGCTCTCCGAGCGCGCAGCCAGCAGGTTGCGCAGCTCGTCAGGGGGTTCTACGTCGGCATCCGGGCGTTGCAGTACCAGGATGTGACAGTGTTGCAGCAATTCTTCCCAGCGGTGCCAACCGGGCAGGCCGCAGAAGGCATCCCAGCCCAATACCAGGAACAACTGGTCGTTGGCAGCCAGTTCGGCGCGGATCGATTCCAGCGTATCGATAGTGTACGACGGCTTGTCGCGCGCCAGCTCGCGGCTATCCACGCTCAGGCACGGCACGCCCTGCACGGCGCTCTGCACCATGGCCAGACGGTCCTTGGCGGCCACCTGCGGAGTGTCGCGGTGCGGCGGCCTGGCGTTGGGCAACAGGCGCAGCTCGTCCAGCCCCATGAACTCGGCAACTTCCAGCGCGCTGCGCAGGTGGCCGATGTGCACGGGGTCGAAGGTGCCGCCTAGAATGCCGATGCGCCGGACTGCCTGGGCCTTGCTCAACTCAGCAGGACTCCTGGCCGCGCAACTGGCCGTCGCCGATCACCACGTACTTCTCGCAGGTCAGGCCTTCCAGGCCAACCGGGCCGCGCGCATGCAGCTTGTCGGTGGAAATGCCGATCTCGGCACCCAGGCCGTACTCGAAGCCGTCGGCGAAGCAGGTCGGGGTATTGAGCATGACCGAAGCCGAGTCGACTTCGGCCATGAACTGACGCGCTTCACCCTGATGTTCGCTGATGATCGAATCGGTGTGGTGCGAGCCATAGTGGTTGATGTGCTCGATGGCTTGGTCCAGACCGTCGACCACACGGATCGACAGGATCGCATCCAGGTACTCGGTGTGCCAGTCGGCCTCGGTGGCCGGCTTGGCGTCGATGAACGCCCGGGTGCGCTCGCAGCCACGCAGTTCTACGCCCTTCTCCTGGAAGCGGCGGGCCATCTCCGGCAGGAAACGCTCGGCCACCTGCTGGTCGACCAGCAGCGTCTCCATGGCGCCACAGATACCGTAGCGATAGGTCTTGGCGTTGAACGCCACGCGCCAGGCCTTGTCCAGATCGGCGTGCCGGCTGACATAGATATGGCAGATGCCATCCAGGTGCTTGATGACCGGCACGCGGGCATCGCGGCTGATGCGCTCGATCAGGCCACGGCCACCGCGCGGCACGATGACGTCGACAAACTCCGGCATGCCGATCAGCGCCCCCACGGCCTCGCGGTCGGTGGTTTCGACCACCTGCACCACGGCCGCCGGCAGGCCGGCTGCGGCCAGGCCCCGCTGGATGCAGCTGGCGATCGCGCGGTTGGAATGGATGGCTTCGGAGCCGCCACGCAGGATGGTCGCGTTACCCGACTTCAGGCACAGGCTGGCAGCATCGATGGTCACGTTCGGACGCGATTCGTAGATGATCCCGATCACCCCCAGCGGCGTGCGCATCTTGCCCACCTGGATACCCGATGGGCGGTAGCTCATGTCGCGGATGGCACCGACCGGGTCCGGCAGGCTGGCCACCTGGCGCAGGCCAGTGATCATGCCGTCGATACGCGCCGGGGTCAGCGCCAGACGGTCGAGCAGCGCCGGCTCCAGGCCGTTGGCGCGGCCGGCGGCGAGGTCCAGCTCGTTGGCGGCGGCAAGCTCGGCACGGGCGGCATCCAGCGCGTCGGCGGCAGCGTGCAGGGCGCGGTTCTTCTGCGCGGTGCTGGCACGACCGATCACCCGGGAAGCCTCGCGGGCAGCGTGACCCAGGCGGGTCATATAGTCAAGAACGGACTCAGTCATGGGTTCGGTGTCTTGGCGAAGGGGAAATCGGCTGATTATAACTGCCGCGCAGGTGTACGCCCAGCGGCGGGTGGCGGATGGTCGAAAATGGCCGGAATATTGCGCAGGAAAGATGTAACCGCACTTATCGGAATTTCTTTCTACTATTGCCACCGGCGAAGAGGCCGGTGCTGCCTGCATCGCAGCCGATTCAGCCTCGATTAAGCCATTCATTGCTATCATCCCCGCCTTCCCAGCCGCGAACTGCCCGCATGCCAGCATTGCCCGACAGCTTCTTCGACCGCGACGCCCAGACCCTGGCCAAGGCCCTGCTGGGCAAGGTCATCCGCCACCGCCACGGCAACCTGTGGCTGGCCGCACGGATCATCGAGACCGAGGCCTACTACCTCACCGACAAAGGCAGCCACGCCTCGCTCGGCTACACCGAAAAACGCAAGGCGCTATTCCTTGCCGGCGGGCATATCTACATGTACTACGCGCGTGGTGGCGACTCGCTGAACTTCAGCGCCCATGGGCCGGGCAACGCAGTGCTGATCAAGTCGGCCTATCCTTGGCAGGATGCCATCTCGGGGCCGAACAGCCTGGCGCAGATGCAGCTGAACAACCCCGACGCCAGCGGCAACCTGCGCCCGGCCGAGCGCCTGTGCGCCGGGCAGACGTTGCTGTGCCGCGCCCTCGGCCTGAAGGTGCCACACTGGGACGCCCAGCGCTTCGACCCCGAACGCCTTTACGTCGAGGATTGCAGCAACGCCGTGCCGCGGGTCATCCAGACGGCCCGCCTGGGCATCCCGCATGGCCGCGACGAGCACCTGCCCTACCGCTTCGTCGATGCCGAATACGCCCGTTTCTGCACGCGGAACCCGTTGCGTCGAGGCCAAGTCGAAGGCCGCGACTTCTTCATTCTCGAACAAGGAAGCTGAACCATGGGCCAATGGCTCGACAGCCTGACCGGCTGGCTCAGCGCCAACCCACAGTGGCTTGGCCTGGCAATTTTCCTGGTGGCCTGCATCGAATGCCTGGCCATTGCCGGCATCATCGTGCCAGGCACCGTCCTGCTGTTTGCGGTCGCGGTACTGGCCGGCAGCGGTGCCTTCAGCCTGGGCGAAACGCTGCTGCTGGGCTTTCTCGGCGGCCTGCTCGGTGACGCTGTGTCCTATGCAGTGGGCAAGTACTTCCATCAGAACATCCGTCGCCTGCCGCTGCTGCGTCACCACCCGGAATGGATCGGCAGTGCCGAGGCCTATTTCCAGCGCTACGGCATCGCCAGCCTGCTGGTCGGGCGCTTCATCGGACCACTGCGGCCCATGCTGCCGATGGTCGCCGGCATGTTCGACATGCCGCTGCCGCGCTTCATCGCCGTCAGCCTGGTGGCCGGCGCGGGCTGGTCGGTGGCCTACCTGCTGCCTGGCTGGGCCACGGGTGCAGCCATGCGCCTACCCCTGCCGGAAGGTTTCTGGCTGGATGCCGGCATCATTGCCGGCACCCTGGCAGTCATCATCGGGCTCAGCCTGAACACCAGCATCCGTGATCAACGCCACGGCACCCGGCTGATCGCCGGCATGAGCCTGGCAGCCCTGGCCGGGGTGTTCCTGGGCTGGCCCTACCTGCACGAATTCGACCAAGGCGTGATGACACTGGTGCAGGAGCACCGTAGCCAGGCCATCGATGGCGCCGTGGTGCTGGTGACCCGGCTAGGCGATTTCCGCACTCAACTGGTCTTGGGCGGCCTGCTGACTGGCCTGCTGCTGCTTGCCCGGCAATGGCGTCATGCCCTGTTCGCCGCTGGCGCACTGATGGGCACGGCACTTGCCAATGGCACCCTGAAATGGCTGTTCGCCCGGGCCCGGCCAGAGGTACTCAGCGACCCCTTGACCAGCTACAGCATGCCCAGCGGGCACAGTTCGGCGTCGTTCGCGTTCTTTCTGGTCATGGCCGTGCTGGCCGGGCGCGGGCAGCCGCCGCGGATGCGCCTGACCTGGGTCATGCTGGGCTGCATTCCGGCACTGGCGATTGCCCTGTCGCGGGTCTATCTGGGGGCGCACTGGCCGACCGACATCCTCGCCGGGGCGCTGCTGGCGTGCTGTGTATGTGCGCTGAGCCTGGCATTGGTACAGCGGCAGCAGACCCTGCCGGCCTTGCCGCTGCGGGTGTGGTGGCTGGTGGTGCCGGCATGCATCGCGTTGCTGGCGTTCTTTGCCCTGCATGCGTTGCCGCAGGCTTTGTTGCGCTATCAATATTGAGCCTGGCTTTACCGGCCTCTTGGCAGGTCTACCCGCTAAGAGGCTGGCACAGGTAATACTGCAGCATCAGGCAAACAGCTCGCCCTGAATCCGCTCCAGCAGCTTCTGGATCTCGCCAAGCCGCTGCTGCGGCGAGTCAAGGGTCAGCAGGTCCAGCTTGTCCTCTTCCATGAACGGCAACAGGTACGCCAACTGGTTGGCCAGCGCCTGCCGCCCGTCCACCGGGCGTGGCATGTCCAGGGCTTCGACCATCGGGTGCTCGCCCAGCGCCACCAGCAACGCCAGCAGATCTTCGTCGGCCTCGAGCAACGGGCTGTCCGCTTGCTCCGGCAACCACTCTACCTGCCCCACCAACAGCTGGTCCTTCTGCACCTCGGTGCTTGCGAGATTGAAGCGCCGCACGCCTTCGACGCGAATGCCCAACAAACCGTTATCCTGTTGCACGAAATCGCGGATCACCGCCTCGCAGCCGATCGAGGCCACCACCGGCGGCGCCTTGCCGACCTGTTCGCCTTCCAGGATGCACACCACGCCAAAACCTTCGCCCTGCTTCATGCAACGCCCGATCATGTCCAGGTAGCGCGCCTCGAAAATCTGCAAATCGAGAAAGCAGCCAGGAAACAGCACGGTATTGAGCGGAAACAGCGGTAACGTCATCACAAGTCCTCAAGCCACCAGACTGACTGCCAGCGGCAGGAACACCGCCGTGGCCACGCCCATCAGGCTCATCGCCAGCGCGGCAAAGGCGCCGCATTCGTCACTTTCCTGCAGGGCCACCGAAGTGCCCACCGCATGCGCGGTCACGCCCAGCGACATGCCGCGCGCCTCGGGGCTGTGCACGCCAAAACGGCTCAACAGCGCCGGGCCGAAGATTGCCCCGATAACGCCGGTTATCAACACGAACACCGCCGCCAGGGCCGCCACTCCGCCAATCTGTTCGGCCACCAGCATGGCAATTGGCGAGGTCACCGATTTCGGCGCCATGGTCATGAGGATCATGTGTTCTGCACCGAACCACCAGCCCAGCACCAGGCAGAACAGAGTGGCAAACAGGCCTCCGATTACCAGCGTAGTAAAGATGGGCCAGAACAGCTGGCGGATACGCCGCAGGTTCAGGTAGAGCGGCACGGCCAGGGCCACGGTGGCAGGCCCCAGCAGAATGTTCATGATTTCGGTGCTCTTGCGGTATTCGCGATAGTCGATGCCGAACAGCAACAATACGCCGATCACCAGCAACATCGACACCAGCACAGGCTGCAGGAAGATCCAGCGGGTCTTCTCGTAGGCGGCCAACACTACCTGGTAGGCGCCGAGAGTAATGCCGATACCGAACAAGGGATGGTGCACCACCGCGTCAAGCGCGCCTTGCCAGTCGAGCATCATGGTTGCTCCTCGCGCCGACCCTGGCGCTGGATGAGCTTTTGCATCAACACCCCGACAAACACCAGGGTCACCAGGCAGGAAATCAGCAATGCACCGACGATGGCCCAGAAATCAGCGGCAATGTCCCTGGCGTATACCATCACCCCCACCGCCGGCGGCACCAGCAACAACGGCAGGTAGCGCAGCAGGCTGCTGGCCGCTTCGTTCAGCGGCTTGCCAACCTCGCCGCGGGCCATGAGAAAGCACAGCAGCAGCAACAGGCCGATGATCGGCCCCGGCAGAAACGGCACCACCAAATGGTTGATCGCCGTACCCAGCAGCTGGAACAGCACCAGCCAGGTCAGACCACGCAACAGCATAAGCATCTTCCTCGTGCAGGACAGCCATTATAAGCATGTGGCTGCCGCATACCGATATTCGTCGAAAAACCTGCAACTTGACTGAAACGGTTCGCCGTGCTGATCTTGCACATTCGTACCAACTGATAACTTGGAGAGCCCGCGATGCCCTATGTACCGGTTAAAGAGCTTTCGCAGTACGTTGGTAAGGAGCTGGGCCGCTCGGCCTGGCTGAAGATCGACCAACAGCGCATCAACCTGTTCGCCGAAGCCACAGGCGATTTTCAATTCATCCATGTGGACCCGGAGAAGGCGGCGCAGACGCCGTTCGGCAGCACCATCGCACACGGCTTCCTGACGTTGTCGCTGATACCCAAACTGATCGAGGACATCCTGGTCCTGCCACAAGGGCTGAAGATGGTGGTGAACTACGGACTGGACAGCGTGCGTTTCATCCAGCCGGTCAAGGTCGACAGCCAGGTGCGGCTTAAGGTGGAACTGGCAGAGGTGCTGGAGAAGAAGCCCGGGCAATGGCTGCTCAAGGCAATTGCCACGCTGGAGATCGATGGCGAAGACAAGCCTGCCTATATAGCTGAGTCGCTCTCCCTCTGTTTTGTCTGAGGAATTTCGGGGGCGCTGCACGCCCCCTTGCCAAGCCGATCCACAAATCCCCCGCACTCGCGTAAACTGCCAGCCTTCGCGCAGCCTGGGGCTGCCCCTGTCGATTTACCAAAGGTGCCCGCCATGCCCTGGCTGCAAGTACGCCTGGCCATCAGCCCGGAACAAGCCGAAACCTACGAAGACGCTCTGCTCGAAGTGGGTGCTGTCTCGGTCACATTCATGGACGCCGAGGATCAACCGATCTTCGAGCCAGACCTCAACACCACCCCGCTGTGGTCGCACACCCACCTGCTGGCCCTGTTCGAGGCCGATGCCGAGCCCGAGCAGGTGTTCTCCCACCTGCGCCTGCTGACTGGTGCCGAGCTGCCCGAGCACCAGGCCGAGGTGATCGAGGACCAGGACTGGGAACGCAGCTGGATGGACAACTTCCAGCCGATGCGCTTCGGCCGCCGCCTGTGGATCGTGCCCAGCTGGCACGAGGCCCCGGAACAGGACGCGGTGAACCTGCTGCTCGACCCGGGCCTGGCGTTCGGCACCGGCACTCACCCGACCACCGCCCTGTGCCTGGAATGGCTCGACGGCCAGCAACTCGAAGGCACCCAGGTGCTGGACTTCGGCTGCGGCTCGGGCATCCTGGCCATCGCCGCGCTGCTGCTCGGCGCCCGCGAGGCGGTCGGTACCGACATCGACGTGCAGGCCATCGAGGCTTCGCGCGACAACGCCCAGCGCAACGGCATCGCCGATGAAAAGCTGGCGCTGTACTTGCCCGAGCACATGCCGGCCATGCAGGCCGACGTACTGGTCGCCAACATCCTTGCCGGCCCGCTGGTATCGCTGGCGCCGCAACTGTCCGGCCTGGTCCGCCCCGGCGGCCTGCTGGCGCTGTCGGGCATCCTCGCCGAACAGGGTGAAGAGGTGGCCGCAGCCTACGCCGCCGACTTCGAGCTGGACCCGATCGTCGTGCGTGACGGCTGGGTACGTATCAGTGGTCGCCGCCGTTAAGCCGGCCTAGAATTATTTTCTGCACAGCTCCCGGATTGCCGCATGACCGACAGTTTCGTCACCCAGTGCCCGCATTGCCAGACTAGCTTTCGCGTCACTCACCACCAACTGAGCGTGGCACGCGGCGTGGTGCGCTGCGGCCATTGCCTGCAGGTATTCAATGCTGCCAGGCAGTTGCTGGAGCAGAATCGCACCAGCACAGGGAGTGGACCTGTGGTACCGGCGCCAGTACCAGCGGTGCCTGACGAGCCGGCGGTCGAGCCAAGGGTTGCGCACGAACCGGCTGTCGACGAGCACAGCAGTTCTGCCGACGGAGACTGGGCGCTCACCGCCCAGGCACTGGACGCCCTCGATCTCGACAAGGAGCTGGAACGCCTGGAGCGTCGCGGCCAACCCATACCGGCACGCGCCGCCGAGCAGGATGACCGGTTGCAGGCGCGGCGTGACGAGTTGCAGCCGGACGAACACGCCAACGACCTGTTCGGCACGGCCAGCGATGATTCCTTCGAACCGCCAATCGCAGACGAGCCCGCCCCGGTGCTGCAGCCTCAGCCGCTCGAACTGGATCTGGAGCCCACCCCCGGTCAGCGCACCGAGCCGACCCTCGGCGGCAGCCTGGACCTGGACATCGACGATGAGCCACCGGTACGCCAGGTTGCCGACGATAACCGCCCCGCATTCGATGCATCGCCGCACGCGAGCGATGACGAAGTTCCGGAAAAAGGCCTGAGTGCACGCGACGACGAGCCACTGGCGCTGAGCCTGTCGGCGCATGATGACGACCCGGTCGAGCCACTGCCCGGCGAACGCCTGGAACCAGGCTTTTCTGGCAAAAGCGAGCGCCCGATGCGCAAGGAGCCACTGGTCGACGTGGTCGACGACCCACTGCAACTGGGTTGGGAAAAGCCGGCACCAAACTGGGGCAAGCGCCTGCTCTGGGGCTTTCTGACCGTGCTGGCCGCCGGCCTGCTGGCGTTCCAGTACGTGTGGTTCCACTTCGACGAAATGGCCCGCCAGGACCAGTATCGGCCGCTCTTCCAGCAGGTCTGCCCGCTGGTCGGATGCGAGGTCCCGACTCGCGTCGATATCGCCCGGATCAAGAGCAGCAACCTGGTGGTGCGCAGCCACCCGGACTTCAAAGGCGCATTGATCGTCGATGCGATCATCTACAACCGCGCGCCGTTCGCCCAGCCGTTCCCGCTGCTGGAACTGCGCTTTGCCGACCTCAATGGCCAGCTGATCGCCAGTCGGCGCTTCAAGCCCAGCGAGTACCTCTCCGGCGAACTGGCCGGGCGTGGCGAGATGCCCAGCCAGACCCCGATCCATATTGCCCTGGACATCCTCGACCCAGGGCCGAAGGCCGTGAATTACAGCCTCAGCTTCCGTTCACCAGAATAAGCCGCTAGCGGCAAGCTACACACCAGGCAGCCCGGTTGACTGGTCTGCCGCTGCCGCGGGTTGCCGCTTGTAGCTGAAAGTCATAAGCCGACAACTGTTCAGATTTTATCCAAATCCATCTTTATCCGGTCACCGAGAGCGGGTATCATGCCAACCCTTTTTCAGACTCCAAGATTCGGCCCCACAACAGGGATCACCTATGTCGGCGGTACGCATCGGCCAATACACACTACGTAACAACCTGATCCTCGCGCCCATGGCCGGCGTCACGGACCAGCCTTTCCGTACACTTTGCCAGCGCCTGGGCGCCGGCATGGTGGTGTCGGAAATGGTCTCCAGCGACATGAGCCTGTGGAACAGCCGCAAGTCGAGCCTGCGCCGCATCCATGAAGGTGATCCCGAGCCTCGCTCGGTGCAGATCGCTGGCGGTGATGCGCAGATGATGGCAGCGGCGGCGCAAGCCAATGTCGAAGCGGGTGCCCAGATCATCGATATCAACATGGGCTGCCCGGCAAAAAAAGTCTGCAACAAAGCTGCAGGCTCTGCTTTATTGAGAGATGAAGCCTTGGTCAGCGAGATTCTCCACGCCGTGGTCGGCGCCGTGGACGTCCCGGTGACGCTGAAGATTCGCACCGGTTGGGACCGGGCGAACAAGAACGGCCTGAACGTGGCGAAGATCGCCGAACAGGCCGGCATCCAGGCGCTGGCGGTACATGGCCGCACACGCGCCGACCTGTATACCGGCGAAGCCGAATACGACACCATCGCTGCCATCAAGCAGGCGGTGTCGATCCCGGTTTTTGCCAACGGCGATATCACCTCGCCAGAAAAGGCCCGGGCGGTGCTGGACGCCACCGGTGTCGATGGCCTGCTGATTGGCCGGGCTGCCCAGGGGCGGCCATGGATCTTTCGCGAGATCGAGCATTACCTGCGCACCGGCGAACACTTGCCGGCGCCGCAGCTGGACGAAGTGGAACGCATCCTGCTGGAGCACCTGGCCGCGCTGCATGCCTTCTATGGCGATGTGATGGGCGTACGTATCGCCCGCAAGCACGTTGGCTGGTACCTGGCAACACGACCCGGCGGCAAGGAGTTTCGCTCCCGGTTCAACGCTTTGGAAGACACACAAGCGCAGTGCGCCAACGTTCGTGCGTTTTTCAGCGAACGTCGACAGAGCCTTGAGACAGAGGACGGACAAGGGGTGGCCGCATGACGATGATGACCGAGACATTTGTGAGTGGAACAACGCCCGTGAGCGACAACGCCAACCTGAAACAGCACCTGAACACGCCGAGCGAAGAAGGCCAGACCCTTCGCGACAGCGTCGAGAAGGCGCTGCACAACTACTTCGCCCACCTGGAAGGCGCGACCGTGACGGACGTGTACAACCTGGTGCTCTCCGAAGTCGAGGCGCCCCTGCTCGAAAGCGTGATGAACTACGTGAAGGGCAACCAGACCAAGGCCAGCGAGATGCTCGGGCTGAACCGAGGCACCCTGCGCAAGAAGCTCAAGCAGTACGACTTGCTGTAAGCCAGAATCCCAATCAGAAAAGGCGGCTCCCTGAACAGAGACGCCTTTTTTGCTGACTCCACCGCGTTATTGGAACCCGAAATGACCGACCAGACTACCCGCCTGCCAGTCCGCCGCGCCCTGATCAGCGTCTCCGACAAGACCGGTATCCTCGAATTCGCCCGTGAGCTGCAGCAGCTCGGTGTCGAGATCCTGTCCACCGGCGGCACCTACAAGCTGCTCAAGGACAACGGCGTCAATGCGGTGGAAGTAGCCGACTACACCGGCTTCGCCGAAATGATGGATGGCCGGGTCAAGACTCTGCACCCGAAAATTCACGGCGGCATCCTCGGCCGTCGCGGCATCGACGACGCCATCATGAGCGAGCACGGCATCAAGCCGATCGATCTGGTGGCGGTCAACCTGTACCCGTTCGAGGCGACCATTTCCAAGCCTGGCTGTGACCTGCCGACCGCCATCGAGAACATCGACATCGGCGGCCCGACCATGGTCCGTTCGGCTGCCAAGAACCACAAGGACGTGGCCATCGTGGTCAACGCCAGCGACTATGCCAGCGTCGTCGAAGGCCTCAAGGCCGGTGGCCTGACCTACGCCCAGCGCTTCGATCTGATGCTCAAGGCGTTCGAGCACACCGCAGCCTACGACGGCATGATCGCCAACTACATGGGCACCATCGACCAGGCCAAAGATACCCTGAGCACCGAAGGCCGCAGCGAGTTCCCGCGCACCTTCAACAGCCAGTTCGTCAAGGCCCAGGAAATGCGCTACGGCGAGAACCCGCACCAGAGCGCGGCGTTCTATGTCGAGGCGAAAAAAGGCGAAGCCAGCGTTTCCACCGCCATTCAGTTGCAGGGCAAGGAGCTGTCGTTCAACAACGTGGCCGACACCGATGCTGCGCTGGAATGCGTGAAGAGCTTCGTCAAGCCAGCCTGCGTCATCGTCAAGCATGCCAACCCGTGCGGCGTTGCCGTGGTACCTGAAGACGAAGGCGGTATCCGCAAGGCCTACGACCTGGCCTATGCGACCGACACCGAGTCGGCGTTCGGCGGCATCATCGCCTTCAACCGCGAGCTGGACGGCGAAACCGCCAAGGCCATCGTCGACCGCCAGTTCGTCGAAGTGATCATCGCACCGAAGATCTCCCAGGCCGCCCGCGACGTGGTTGCCGCCAAGCAGAACGTACGTCTGCTGGAGTGCGGTGAATGGCCAGCCGAGCGCGCTGCCGGTTGGGACTTCAAGCGCGTCAACGGTGGCCTGCTGGTGCAAAGCCGCGATATCGGCATGATCAGCGCCGATGACCTGAAGATCGTCACCAAGCGTGCACCGACCGAACAAGAGATCCACGACCTGGTGTTCGCCTGGAAAGTGGCCAAGTTCGTCAAGTCCAACGCCATCGTCTACGCCAAGCAGCGCCAGACCATCGGCGTCGGTGCCGGCCAGATGAGCCGCGTCAACTCGGCACGCATCGCGGCAATCAAGGCTGAGCATGCCGGCCTGCAGGTGCAGGGTGCTGTCATGGCATCGGATGCGTTCTTCCCGTTCCGTGACGGTATCGACAACGCAGCTAAAGTGGGTATCAGTGCCGTGATCCAGCCAGGTGGCTCGATGCGAGATGCCGAGGTGATTGCTGCCGCTGATGAAGCCGGCATCGCCATGGTCTTCACCGGCATGCGCCACTTCCGCCACTGATTTACGGCAATCGGCCGCACTGAAGCAGGTATCTGCTGCGTTGGGGCCGGTTCCGCTGATGCTCATTGCCAGAAGGCAACTCCGCTCATCGGAACCGGCCCCGCCTCGCATCTACTTGCTTCATTGCGACCTCGTACAGCGTGAGATTTTGCCTCTCGCCCGAAAGAATTCGAGGTTTTGACATGAAAGTATTGATCATCGGCAGCGGCGGCCGCGAACACGCCCTGGCCTGGAAAGTCGCCCAGGACCCACGCGTAGAGAAAGTCTTCGTTGCCCCAGGCAACGCCGGCACCGCCATCGAAGCCAAGTGCGAGAACGTCGCCATCGACGTCAATGCCCTGGAACAACTGGCCGACTTCGCCGAACAGAACGTACAGATGACCATCGTCGGCCCGGAAGCGCCGCTGGTCGCCGGTGTCGTCGATCTGTTCCGCAGCCGTGGCCTGGACTGCTTCGGCCCAACCAAGGGCGCGGCCCAGCTGGAAGGCTCCAAGGCCTTCACCAAGGACTTCCTGGCCCGGCACAAGATTCCAACCGCCGACTACCAGAACTTCACTGAAATCGAGCCCGCCCTGGCCTACCTGCAGGAAAAAGGCGCGCCAATCGTGATCAAGGCCGATGGCCTGGCCGCCGGCAAGGGCGTGATCGTCGCCATGACCCTCGAGGAGGCCGAAGCCGCCGTGCGCGACATGCTGGCCGGCAATGCCTTCGGTGACGCAGGTTCGCGCGTGGTGATCGAGGAGTTCCTCGACGGCGAGGAAGCCAGCTTCATCGTCATGGTCGATGGCCAGAACGTGCTGCCCATGGCCACCAGCCAGGACCACAAGCGCGTCGGCGACCAGGACACCGGCCCGAATACTGGCGGCATGGGTGCCTACTCCCCTGCTCCGGTGGTCACCGCCGATGTGCACCAGCGCGTGATGGACCAGGTGATCTGGCCGACCGTGCGTGGCATGGCCGAAGAAGGCAACGTCTATACCGGCTTCCTCTACGCCGGCCTGATGATCGACAAGGCGGGCAACCCCAAGGTCATCGAGTTCAACTGCCGCTTCGGCGACCCGGAAACCCAGCCGGTCATGCTGCGCCTGGAATCGAGCCTGGTGCTGCTGGTCGAAGCTGCATTCGCCAAGGCGCTGGACAAGGTCGAAGCCCAGTGGGACCCGCGCCCGAGCCTGGGCGTGGTGCTGGCCGCCGGCGGTTACCCGGGCGACTATGCCAAGGGTGACGTGATCAACGGCCTGGAAGCAGCGGCCAGGATCGAAGGCAAGGTATTCCATGCCGGTACTTCGCTGAAGAACGGCCAGGTGGTGACCAACGGTGGCCGCGTGCTCTGCGCCACCGCCATGGGTGCCAGCGTTGCCGACGCCCAGCAGCAAGCCTATCGCCTGGCCAAGGAAGTCAGCTGGAACGGCAGCTTCTACCGTACCGACATCGGCTATCGGGCCATTGCCCGCGAGCGCGGTGAGCACCAGCAGTAAGCACTACCGGAGCGCCGTGACGCCCTGGGTCCGCAAAACCCAGGCGCACGGCCCCCGGCTCGTCGACAGGGCCCCGCGCGGGCCTTGCCTTCGACTTGGCGCGCCGCGCATAGTTACTACCTGGCATCTAGGCTAAGAAGGGATTTCGTAGTGCGTCGGCTTCGGATTGCCTCAGTTCTGATCGTCAGCATGCTGACCTTGCTCTGCCTGTTCCCGGCTGCCGCCGAACATGACGGAGGCTGGGCCGTTCTGCTCGACGAACAGGCCAACCTGCAACTGAGCGACGTGCGCTCCGAGCGTTACCGCAACCAGTTCAGCCCGCTGGCCCTCTCCGACCTGGATGCCGCACCGGCGGAACAGGCCATGTGGCTGCACTATCGCCTGGCCCCCGGTGAGCAGGAACAACTGCTGCGGGTGTTCGCCCCAGACCTGTCTGGCCTGGACCTCTACGCCCTCGAAGGCGACAAGCTTCTGCGTCAACTGCACCACGGCCGCCAAGCTGGCAATGCCAGCCCGACCCTGCGTGGCAGCGACCATGTATTACCCCTGCCCAACAGCAAGCAACCGGTAGACATCTACCTGCGCCTGGTCTCCGAGCACCAGCTGCGCCCGGCCATCAGCCTGGAGCCTGCGGCCGTGGCCGCCTCCGACCAGCGCCAGCCACTGCTGTTCGGCATGCTGTTCGGCGGCCTGCTGATGCTGATCCTGCACAACCTGATCCGCTTCTTCTACAGCCGCTCCAGCACCGCCCTGATCCTGGCTCTCTACCACGGCCTGATGCTGCTCAGCGGCCTGATCCTGCTGAATCTCAGCGGCCCCTGGTGGCACGTCTGGCACAGCGCTCAGACCCCCGCCGCCTATCTCACGCTGGTCCTGGCCGGCCTGGCTGGGCTGTATTTCACCCAGCACTTCTTCTCACCCTGCAACTCGCCGCGGCTGAATCGTCTGCTGCAGGGCGACATGCTGGTGGTCGGTGTCAGCGGGCTGGTACTGCTGTTCGTCGACACCCTGCCCCTGAACCTGATGACTTACGCCCTGATGGCCCTGGGTAGCGTCAGCATGCTGCTGGTCAGTAGCTATCACTGGTACAGGGGTTATGCCCCTGCACGGGTGTTCAGCCTGGCCATGGTGGTGTTCAACCTCGGCGGCCTGGTGCTGTTGCCGGCGTTGCTTGGCCTCACCCGCACCCCGACGCCCTGGCTGCTGTGCATCCTGCTGGGCTTGACCGTGGCCAGCGGCCTGCTGCTCAACCTGGCGGTCAGCGAACGCCTGCGGCGAATGAGCGAAGAGCGCTTCAGCGCCAGCCGCGCCCTGGCCGCCAGCGATGCCGAAATCAACGCCAAGGCCGAATTCCTGGCCAAGATCAGCCACGAAATCCGTACGCCGATGAATGGGGTGCTGGGCATGACCGAGTTGCTGCTGGGCACCCCCTTGTCGGTCAAGCAGCGCGATTACGTGCAGACCATCCACAGCGCCGGCAACGAACTGCTCACGCTGATCAACGAGATTCTCGACATTTCCAAGCTGGAATCCCGACAGATCGAACTGGATGACGTGCAGTTCGACCTCAATGCGCTGATCGAGGATTGCCTGAACATCTTCCGCGCCAAGGCCGAGCAGCAGAACGTCGAACTGATCAGCTTTACCCAGCCACAAGTACCCAGGGTGATCAGCGGCGATCCCACGCGCCTGCGCCAGGCCTTGTCGAGCCTGCTGGAAAATGCGCTGAAAAACACCGACCAGGGCGAGATCCTGTTGGTGGTGGCACTGGATCAGCGGGGTGAGGTACCGCGCCTGCGCATTGCCGTGCAGGACAGCGGCGAGCCGTTGCCTGCTGCCGAACGCGAGGCCTTGCTGCAGGCCGAACTGCACAGCCACCATTTCCTGTCCAGCAACAAGCTGGGCGGCCACCTCGGTTTGGTCATTGCCAAGCAACTGATCGGCCTGATGCAGGGCGAGTTCGGCATCAAGAGCAGCAGCGGCATGGGCAATACCTTGTGGCTGGCCCTGCCCCTTGACCCTTCTCGCCTGGAACAGCCACCGGCCGACCTCGATGGCCCACTGCGTGACGCCCGCGTGCTGGTGGTGGACGACAACGATACCTGCCGCAAAGTGCTGGTACAGCAGTGCAGCGCCTGGGGCATGAACGTCAGTGCGGTACCATCGGGCAAGGAAGCCCTGGCCCTGCTACGCACCAAGGCGCACCTGCGCGACTATTTCGACGCCGTGCTGCTGGACCAGAACATGCCGGGCATGACCGGCATGCAACTGGCCGCCAAGATCAAGGAAGACCCAAGCCTGAATCACGACATCCTGGTGGTGATGCTCACCGGTATCAGCAACGCGCCGAGCAAGGTCATTGCACGTAACGCCGGGGTCAAGCGGATCCTCGCCAAGCCGGTGGCCGGCTACACGCTGAAGACCACCCTCGCCGAAGAACTGGCCCAGCGCGGTCGCGAGCAGGCGGTACCCGCCAGCCCACCAGGCACCGCACAGGCACTGGAGCTGCCTGGCGACTTCCGCGTACTGGTCGCCGAGGACAACAGCATTTCGACCAAGGTGATCCGTGGCATGCTGGGCAAGCTCAACCTCGAGCCCGACACCGCCAGCAATGGCGAAGAGGCCCTCCAGGCGATGAAAGCGCAGCGTTATGACCTGGTGCTGATGGACTGCGAAATGCCAATACTGGATGGTTTTTCCGCCACCCAACAGCTGCGCGCCTGGGAAGCCGCCAACCAGCGCCAGCGCACCCCGGTGGTGGCGCTGACCGCGCACATTCTTGCCGAACACAAGGAACGCGCGCGCCTGGCGGGAATGGACGGGCACATGGCCAAACCGGTGGAATTGTCGCAATTGCGAGAGCTGATCCAGTATTGGGCCAGTCATCGGGAAACCAAGGTAGATCCGGCGCATACCTCCTGATCTGTATTGCCTGTACAGGCAACCCAGGTGCTGCTGATACACTTGCCCACACATTTCCTGCCAGGGGCTACCCCATGCTCCATGAGTTGTTCAGCGTCTACCTGAAAATGCTCGTGCTCTACAGCCCGTTCTTCGTGCTGTCGTGCTTCATCAGCCTGACCCGCGGCCACTCCAGCAAAGAACGCAAGCAACTGGCCTGGAAGGTGGCCATTGCCGCGCTCGTCGCCAGTGTCCTGCTGTACCTGTTCGGGCGTGCGATATTCGGTATTTTCGGCATCACCGCAGATGCCTTCCGCATTGGCGCCGGCAGCGTGCTATTCATCTCGGCACTGGGCATGGCCCAAGGCAAGTCGGCGGTTCAGGCAGACAACGTGCAGCAGGATGTCACCATCGTACCGCTGACCATCCCGCTGACCGTAGGCCCCGGTACCATCGGTGCATTGTTGGTGATGGGGGTGGGCCACCCACACTGGGACGACAAGGTGCTGGCCATTGTCAGCATTGCACTGGCCAGCTTCACCGTCGGCCTGGTGCTGTACCTCTCACACCGCATCGAGCGCATCCTGGGCGACCAGGGCCTGCAGATCGTAAGCCGGCTGATGGGGCTGTTCGTCTGTGCCCTGGCTGCCCAGATCATCTTCACCGGTATCAAAGGCTACCTGGCCCCCTAGGGCTGCAGGTCGTGAATCACCCGCGGCCCGCTGCGCTCCACGCTGGCCTGCGCCCTGCGACGGTAGTCCTCTCGGAACCCCGGCAGGTTGAAACGAATCACCACCAGGCGCAGATCGTTCACCTTCACTTCCTTGTTCGATTGCACGAACAGCCGCGAAACCCTTCCTCAGCTGCCCGGCATGCCCCCCTCAGGACTGGTTGCCGTACCAGCGCGGCGTATACACCCATGAGCCGCCATTGGCACGGCCGAAAGTGCAGGTATGGGACGAACCGACCAGCACCATGGTGCGCATGTCGACCATTTCTGGCACCAACTCGGCCAATGTGACTACCTTCAACGTCTGCCCCGGCCTACCGATGTCGCGGCCAAGGACTACCGGTGTATTCCTGTCACGATGCCGACGCACCACCTCCAGCGCCACGCCGAGCTGATGCGGCCTGGCTTTGGAAATCGGGTTGTAGAACGCCAGCACCAGGTCGGCCTGCGCCGCCAGGTCCAGGCGCTTTTCAATGATCGACCAGGGCTTGAGGTTGTCCGACAGCGACATCACGCAGAAGTCATGCCCCAGTGGTGCCCCTGCCTGCGCGGCCGTCGCCAGCGAGGCCGACACCCCCGGCAGGATCTCCAGGTCAACGCGATGCCAGGCAGGGTCGCTGGATTCATGCAACGCTTCAAGTACCGCAGCCGCCATGGCGAACACGCCCGGGTCGCCGGATGACACCACCACCACCGAACGGCCCTGGGCCGCCAGTTCGAAGGCATGCCGGGCGCGCTGCATCTCTTCGCGGTTGTCGGTGCAGTGCAGCACCTGGTCGCCCCGGAACGGGCCGGCCATGCGTACGTAGGTCTCGTAACCCAGCACATCTTCGGCACGCGCCAACTCGGCCTTGACCGCCGGCACCATCAGCTCGGCAGCGCCCGGGCCCAGGCCGATTACCGCCAGGCGCCCACGACGGCGGCCGAGCTGCGCCACCTCAAGCGGTGCAGGTGCCACCGCGATGACCATGTCGGCCACCTCGATCAGTTGTGCATCTGGCAATGCTTCGGCCACCATGCCAGCCACATCCTGCGGCTTGGCGGCAAAACGCAACGCCACGCCCAGTGCCTGCGCGGCCTCGTGCAGTGCGGTATCGGCCATGGCTTGCTCATCTGCCAGCACACACGCCAGCGAAGGCTCGGCGATACCAGCCTGCTGCAAGGCGGCACGAATGCCGTGCAGATTGCCACCCGCGACACCCACTACCACCGAGCGTGGGTGAATCAGCAGTTCGTTGCGGTTGGCCGGACGCGCCTGATGCCCCACATGGATGGTGCGCCGCGCCTCGCCACTGGCAGGCAGCTGTACCTGCTGCAACCACGGCGCATCCCCTTCGATGCGCACTGTTTCGCCAGCCAGCAGGTCGGAAACAAAGCGCTTGCCTTGCTCGATATCCGCCAGCGCATAGCCCTGCGGGGGGCTCAGCAGGCAGGTACCAAAACGCAGTTCGCCACTGGTGGTAATCGCCGCAGTAACGCCCAAGGCTTCGGCAATTTCGCGCGCCATCAGGTTCACACCAGCCAGGCCACCCAGCAGAGGTACCACGGCGCTGCCGTCTTCAGCCACCGCCAGCACCGCTGGTTCCACGCCTTTCTCGCTGAGCTGGCTGGCCAGGCTGCGAATCACGATACCTGCTGCGCACAGGGCAACAATCGGTGTGTCCTGCTGGTACAGCGCACGCAAGGTATCTCCAAACGCGCTGTAGTAAAGGTCGGCACCTTCGACCCGCCCTTCCAGGCCGTGGATCGACGCCTGTGGATAACATTGCCGGATACGCTGCGCCGTGGCCAGGCTGCCTTGGCCCAGAATGACGATCGCCGGAGCCTTGTGCATGTTCAGCCCTGCCATTTTTCACCCGGCACGATGATCAGCGAGAAATACGGCGACGACTGCGGATCGACCTGATCCAGCGGCACGATCTTCTGATTGGCCATGGTCGCTCGCTCCACATACAGCGCACGGCCGTCCAGGCCCAGTTCAGCCAGCACCTCGCGCACCTTGGGGAAGTTGCGGCCAAGCTTCATGATCACCGCCGCATCGGCGTCGGCCAGGCGGCGCCTGAGCTCTTCAGCGGGCAACACGCCAGACAGCACCGACAGGCTCTGGTTGCGATACACCAGCGGCGCGCCCAGTACCGAGGCACCACCAAGCATCGAACAGACGCCGGGGACCACTTCGGCCTCATAGCGCTGGGCCAGGCGGTCGTGCAGGTACATGTAGGAACCGTAGAAGAACGGGTCGCCTTCGCAGATCACCGCAACGTCGCGGCCGGCATCCAGATGCTCGGCCACCTGCATGCTGGCCTCGTCATAGAAGTCGCTGATCACCTGTTCATAGGACAGCGGCGCCGGCAAGGCCTCGGTGGTGACCGGGTAGACCAGCGGCAGCAGGGTCTGCTCGGGCTGCAGGTGTGCCTCGATGATGCCGAAGGCATTGCCGCGCTTGCCCTTGGCCACGAAATAGCCGACCACCGGCGCTTCACGCAGCAGGCGCAGGGCTTTCAGGGTAATCAGTTCAGGGTCGCCAGGGCCTACGCCCAGGCCGAGCAGACGTCCACGCGGCGCCATCATTCCACCTCCGTGGCCAGGGCGTTGACCGCGGCGGCGGCCATCGCGCTACCGCCCAGGCGGCCCTGCATGATCACGAATGGCACGCCACGGCTGTCGGCAGCGAGCATCGCCTTGGACTCGGCGGCGCCGACGAAGCCGACCGGGAAGCCGAGGATCAACGCCGGCTTGGGGGCGCCAGCGTCGAGCATTTCCAGCAGGTAGAACAATGCAGTGGGGGCATTGCCGATCACCACCACGCTGCCTTCCAGGTACGGGCGCCACAGCTCCAGGGCTACGGCGGAACGGGTATTGCCGGCATCTTTCGCCAGGCCCGGCACGCTCGGGTCGCGCAGGGTGCAGATCACTTTGTTGTCGGCAGGCAGGCGTGCCCGGGTGATGCCTTCGGCAACCATGTGCGCATCGCACAGGATCGGCGCGCCGCCCCGCAGCGCCTCACGCCCGGCGCGCCCGGCGCCTTCGGAGAATTGCAGGCCATCGATGGCATCGACCATGCCACAGGCGTGAATCACGCGCACGGCAAGCTTCTCGAGGTCTGCGGGAATCCGCTCGAGTCGGGCTTCCTCACGGATGATCCGGAAGGAATTGCGATAGATCTCCTGGCCATCGCGGATGTAGTCAATCATCAAGGTGCTCCGTCGGCAGGTCGAGCATGGCGCCTGCTTCGTTCAAGGTAAGGTCGGTGGCGCGCAGGGCGCCGAAGCCCGGCTGGCGTGCATCACGCAGGTACAGGTCATAACGGCCCGGTGAGCGGGCCAGCAGGGTAGCCGGGGCAACATGGGCCACGGCGCAGGATCGGGGGCAACCGGACAAGTGCACGCTGCCGGGCGCACCCGGGCCGAGCAGCGCGGCCAGGGTGGCGGCGTCAGCCTTGGTTTCGCCGAGGGCCTTGGCGCAGCCACTGCTGCCGGTGCAGGCACTGATACGGGCCAGCGGTTCATGAGCGTGGCACAGCAGGCCCAGGTCGCTGAGGGCGGCTTGGGCCTGGGCGACGGCTTGCGCCTGGATGTTGGTCAGCACCAGGCTTTGCCAAGGGCTCAGGCGCAGGCTGCCATCGCCCAGTTCGCGGGCGACACGTGCGGCCCCCCGCAGCATGGTCGGGGTCAGGCGGCCCTGCGGCGGGGCAACGCCCAAGGCCAGCCCCTGCGCCTGGGGCAGCACACCCAGCCACGGGGCATCGTACGCTTCACGTCGCCAGCCGAGCACGGCGGCATCGCGGCGGATAACCAGGCCGAGGCCGTCGATGAAATCGCTTGGCGAACACACTTCGAGCAACTGGCGCATGCGCGATTGGGCCGGGGTGGCCAGGTCGAGGAAGCGCTCCAGCACGGCACGCACCAGCATCAAGCCCTGCTCCAGTGGCACCGCGCCAAGCACCTGGCCGTCAGCCGGGCAACCCGCCAGGCCGAAGGCCAGCCAGGCCTGCTGCTCCAGAGGCAAAGCCGACAGCCACAGGTCATGAGGATGTTCGAGCATGGCCAGGCGCTCGCCGGCATCCAGCTGTACGGCGAACTTGGCCGACAGCTGGTGGAAACGCGGGGTACCTTCCAGCAGGTCGAGGATCTGCCCGGCCAACGGCCGAGCGTCCAACAGCATGGCCGGATCGCGGCCAGCCAGCGGACTGAGCATCAGGTTACGCACATCGTCACCAGCGGCATCACGCGGGCCCAGGCCGGCAGCGAGCAGGGCCTCGACCAGGCCCTGGTGATCGCTGCCGATGCCGCGGATCTGCAGGTTGCCGCGGTTGGTGGCCTCGATCACGCCGCTGGCGAAACGCTCGGCCGCCGTCGCCACCGCGTCGGCCTGGTCGGCTAGCAGCAGGCCACCCGCCAGCTTGATGCGGCAAATACCGCCATCCCGGGCACTGACGATACGCCACAACCCCGGACAGGCCGAGGGGCGGGGCGCAACTTGGGGGGTATGGGCCTGCGTCAATGGGGCATCCGGCAGTCTGTGAAAATGCGCTTGAGTGTAGAAGGCGCGGTATTATGCCTGCTTTGTCCGGCGGCATGAAAAGCCGGTGGTCGAGCATCATCAGCGATTGAGCAGAAATTCAGGGGCGCGCAGCGGCCCCAATCATGGCGGAATGAAATACATGGCACCCTGGCTGACAGTAGTAGGCATCGGCGAAGACGGCTTCAGTGGCCTGGGCAAGCAGGCCCGGCGCGCGCTGCTGGGCGCAGTGCGGATCTTCGGCAGCCCGCGCCAGCTGGCCCTGCTGCCGCGCTGCGTGGCCGGCGAGCGGCTGGGCTGGCCGAGTCCGTTCTCCCTCGCCCCGGTGCTGGCCTTGCGCGGTGAGCCGGTGTGCGTGCTGGCCAGCGGCGATCCGATGTTCTACGGCGTGGGCGCCAGCCTGGCGCGCCAGGTGCCTGACACAGAAATGCTCGTGCTACCGATGCCCTCGTCCTGCGCTCTGGCCGCCGCCCGCCTGGGCTGGCCACTGCAGGACGTGCAGGTGCTGTCACTGGTCGCCCGCCCGCTGTCTGCACTGAATGCCCAGTTGCACAGCGGCGTGCGCCTGCTGGTGCTGAGCAACGACGGCGACAGCCCGGCGGCGATTGCTGCGCTGCTGCGCGAGCGTGGTTTCGGGCCAAGCCGGCTGCGGGTGTTCGAGCATCTGGGCGGGGCAGCGGAACGTGAATTGTCCGGCTCCGCCGAGGATTGGCCACATGTCCAGGTCGCGGCGCTCAATCTGGTGGCCATCGAATGCCGGGCTGCGCCACACGCCGCTCACCTGCACCGTCTCGCCGGGCTGCCGGACAGCGCCTTCCGCCACGACGGTCAGCTGACCAAGCGCGATGTCCGTGCCATCACCCTCGCCCGCCTGGCGCCACAGCCCGGCGAACTGTTGTGGGACGTCGGCGCGGGCTGCGGCTCGGTCGGTATCGAATGGATGCGCGCCCACCCCGCCTGCCGGGCCCTGGCCATCGAGGCCGACGAGGGCCGCCAGGGCTTTATCGAACACAACCGCGATGCGCTGGGGGTTCCCGGCCTGCAACTGGTTCGCGGCAAGGCCCCGGCGGCACTGCAAGGCCTGGAACAGCCCGATGCCATCTTCATCGGCGGCGGCGTCACCCGCGATGGCGTGCTCGACCTGTGCTGGGCAAGCCTGCGCCCCGGCGGCCGCCTGGTAGCCAACGCAGTGACCCTGCAAAGCGAACTGGCCCTGACGCAGTTCCGCGAACGCCACGGCGGCGAGCTGACCCGCATCCACGTCGCGCATGCCCAGCCACTGGGCGCCTTCGACACTTGGCGCCAGGCGCTACCGATCACCCTGCTGGACATCGTGAAACCCGCCGATGCGTGAAGAAACCCGTGAACAGCCCGCGCCCCTGCGCAGCGGCCTGACCACCGGCAGTTGCGCCACCGCAACCAGCCTGGCAGCCGCTCGCCTGCTGCTGAGCGGGACGAGCAGCGATGCCGTGAGTATCACCCTGCCCAAGGGCAAGGTGGTGCAGATGCGCCTGGAGTTCTGCCGCCTGAACGGCGAAAGCGCCGAGGCGGGCACGCTGAAGGATGCCGGCGACGACCCTGACGTGACCCATGGCGCCCTGCTCTACAGCCAGGTGCGCCTGCTGACCGAAGCGGGCATCCGCTTTGTCGCCGGCACCGGTGTCGGCACCGTGACCCGCCCGGGGCTGGTGCTGGCAGTGGGTGAGCCGGCCATCAACCCGGTGCCGCGACGCATGATCAGCGAACATCTGCAAAGCCTGGCGGACGAATGCGGTTATGCCGGTGGCTTCGAAGTCACTGTCAATGTGCAGGGCGGTGAGCAGCTGGCGCTGAAAACCATGAACCCGCGCCTGGGTATTCTCGGCGGGCTGTCAATTCTCGGTACCAGCGGCATCGTGCGGCCGTTTTCCTGTGCGGCCTACATCGCCTCGATCCACCAGGGGATCGATGTGGCCCACACCAATGGCTACACGCACATTGCCGCATGCACCGGCAACGCCAGCGAGGACACCATGCGCCGGGTCTATGGCCTGCCGGAAATCGCCCTGATCGAAATGGGTGACTTCGTCGGCGCGGTGCTCAAGCACCTGCGCAAGGTGCCAGTGCCGCGTCTGACCCTGTGTGGCGGCTTCGGCAAGATCAGCAAGCTGGCGGCCGGGCACATGGACCTGCACAGCCGTCACTCCAGCATCGACTTGCCGCAACTGGCCGGCTGGGCTGCGGACATCGGTGCTGACCAAGCGCTGCAGGCGGCGATCCGCGCAGCCAACACCAGCCAGCAGGCTCTGGCGCTGGCCCATGCCGCCGGCATTGCGCTGGGTGATGTGGTTTGCGCCCACGCCCTGGCCTTCGCCCGCAGCATCGTGCCGGCTGAGGTGCACGTGGAAGTGTTCGCCATCGACCGCCAGGGCGGCATCGTTGGCCGGGCAGGCATGCCATGAACGAGCGCATCCTGCTGTTGGGCGGCATCACCGAAGCCCTGGCCATCGCTCGCCGCCTTGGCCCGCAGCACGTCTACAGCCTGGCCGGCATCGGCCGCGTGCCGCAGGACCTGCAATGCCAGGTGCGGGTGGGCGGCTTTGGCGGCGCCGAGGGCCTGGCGGGCTACCTGTGCGAGGCGGGCATCAGCTTGCTGATCGATGCCACCCACCCCTACGCCGCGCAGATCAGCCGCAATGCCGCCGCCGCCGCGCGCAGTGCCGGTATCGCATGCTGGGCGTTACGGCGCCCGGCCTGGCAGGCACAGGAGGGGGACGACTGGCGCGAGGTCGATGACTGGGCCGGGTTGATCGACGCCCTCAAGCCGTTTCGCAGGCCGCTGTTCACCTTGGGGCGTGAGCCCCTGCAACACCTGGATGAGATTCCGCCCGAGCAGTTCTGGACCTTGCGCGCGCTGGAAGCGTGCCCTGGCAACGAGCGCTGTGAAGTGATTGGCGCGCGTGGGCCGTTCCATATCGACGATGAGCGGGCCTTGTTCCAGCGTCGTGGCATCGATGTGCTGATCAGCAAGAACAGCGGCAGCGTGGCAACCGAGCCGAAGCTGGAAGTGGCGCGGGAGCTGGGCGTGCCGGTGCTGGTGCTGAAGCGCCCGGTGCTGCCTGGTGTGGACCGGGCATTCGAATCGCTGCATGACCTGGCTGCAGCACTCGGCCTGTAAGAACAACTGTCGCAAACGCCGCCGCTCCTGCACGAGATCCCATCACTCTTTAGAAAGTAGTCCTACAGCCATTTCGGGCTTTTCGTTCAAGCCTTCAGGTGGCCTTCTGCCGCCCTGCTGCCTTAAACTCGGCCTCCTCCCTCTGGAAGGCACTACTCATATGGATATGCAATGGTGGATCTGGCTGGTCTTCGGCATCGCGCTGATGCTGCTCGAACTGGTCCTGCCGACGTTCTTCATTCTCTGGTTCGGCATCGGTGCCGTGCTGGTTTCGCTCATCTCGCTGGCCGCTCCCGGCCTGCATCTGGACATGCAGGTGCTGCTCTGGGTGCTGCTTTCGTCAGTCACCACGGCATTGTGGTTCAAGCTGTTCCGGCGCAAACCGGACGTGCGCTGGACCGCCGACAGTGTGATCGGTGAAGTCGGGCTGCTGACCGCTGCCGTCTCGGAGTTTCAGAAAGGCCGGGTACGCTTCCAGAAGCCAGTCCTCGGCAACGAAGAATGGACCTGCATCGCCGACAGCGAGATCGCCGCTGGCGAGCGGGTACGCCTTACCGCCATCGAAGGGAATACCGCCCGGGTCATCCGGGCCTGAACCTGCACCAAAAGGAATTGCCTGTCATGACCAGCCTCATCGTCGTCGCCGCCATCGCCCTGTTCGTCCTGATCACCGTGTTCAAGGGGGTGCGTATCGTGCCCCAGGGCGAGGAATGGATCGTCGAGCGCCTTGGCCGTTACCACAACACGCTCAAGCCCGGCCTGAACATCGTCATCCCGTATATGGACGTGGTTGCCTACCGCCTGCCGACCAAGGACATCATCCTCGATGTGCAAGAGCAGGAAATCATCACCCGGGACAATGCGGTAATCGTCGCCAACGCCCTGTGTTTCGCCAAGGTGGTCGACCCGCAGAAGGCCTCCTACGGCGTGCAGGACTTCTCGTTCGCCGTCACCAGCCTGACCATGACCTCGCTGCGCGCCATCGTCGGTGCCATGGACCTGGATGAAGCGCTGTCCAGCCGCGAGCAGATCAAGGCGCGCCTGCGTGAAGCCATGTCCGAGCAGACCGAGGACTGGGGCGTGACCGTGCGCTCGGTGGAAATCCAGGACATCAAGCCGTCCGAAAACATGCAGCTGGCCATGGAGCGCCAGGCGGCCGCCGAGCGTGAGCGCAAGGCCGACGTCACCCGCGCCGAAGGGGCCAAGCAGGCGGCGATCCTCGAGGCCGAAGCACGCCTGCAGGCGGCCAGGCTGGATGCCGAGGCGCAGGTCAGCCTGGCCGAAGCCTCGGCACGGGCGATCACCCTGGTCAAGGACGCGGTGGGTAATGAGACCGTGCCGGCGATGTACCTGCTGGGCGAGCGCTATGTGGGGGCGATGGAGAACCTGGCGGGCAGCAGCAATGCCAAGGTGGTGGTGCTGCCGGCGGACCTGCAGGAGACCGTACGCGGGTTGATGGGGCGTAACAAGGCCTGATAATGCCGGGGCTGCTGCGCAGCCCCAAAAACTGGCCATCTGCGTCACTTCACCGCACCCTGTCATTTTTACCTATACTCGGCCGTACAATAGCCACCACGATTCCTGACCGGATCTCTCCATGCCCCCACGTCGGCCCATCGCCTGGATAGCCTGCCTCGCAGTGCTGTTCAACCTGCTGGCCATGCCGCTGTCCTCTGCTGCCCCCAAGGGCCCGGCCGAGCAGCTGCTGTGGGGGGCCTTCTGTTCCAGCATGGCCAGCAAGGCCAAGGTCGACGTGCAGGCCCTGGCCAAGATCGACCTTGGCCCGCAAAGCGACGACAGCGCCAGCATGATGAATTGCTGGTGCTGCTCCGGTGCCGCGCCACTGCTGGCCTTGCCCGGCTACCCGCCGCAGCTGCACAACCCGCCGATACTGCTGGCCGGGCTGCTGCCGCCACCCGCCGACTACCACGCCACGCCGCGCCAGCTCTGGCCGGCGCTCAATCCCCGTGCCTCTCCGCTGGCCTGAGTTCATCACCCTGTCTGCCTGAACCTGAACAGAAACGGAGATTCACCATGCTCAAGCACGCCCTCGTCGTGGCCGCCCTGCTGCTGCCCGGCGCCTTTGCCAATGCCCACGAATACAGCGTGGGTGACCTGCACATTGCCCACCCCTGGTCACTGCAGCTGCCCCCCAACGCCCCCAACGTCGCGGCGTACTTCGTGGTGCACAACAATGGCCAGGCCGACGACCGCCTGCTCGGTGTCGACAGCCCCATCAGCGATGACGCACAACTGCACGAGCATGTCATGAGCGCCAGCGGCGCCATGAAGATGCAGCAGGTGCCCAGCGTGGTGGTGCCCGCCGGCAAGGACCTGACCTTCGCCCCCAGCGCCTACCATGTGATGCTGATGCAGCCCAAGGACCGCAGCCTGCTCAGCGACGGCAAGCGCTTCCCGTTGACCCTGCACTTCGAAAAGGCCGGCGATATCACCGTCGATGTGGCCGTGCAGAAGCAGGCGCCGACGGACCAGCCGCAAGCCCACGAACACACGCACTGATCACCCGCTGAAAGGCACTCGTCATGAGCCTGCCACGCAACAGCATCAGCCGTACCACACGCCCTGACCGCAGGCGCGCCGGTGGCGGATGGCTGAGCCTGTTTGCCATGTGGATGATCTTCATCGGCCCGCTGATTTCCCAGTCGATGCCGATGGACCACCACGCCGGCATGAGCATGCCGATGGACATGCCGATGGCCACTGCCCATCAGCATGGCGGCGACACCCATCACGGCCAGGCCGGCGATGGCCAGCTGCACGTGATGTGGGAAAAGTGCGGCTACTGCAGCCTGTTGTTCAACTGCCCGGCCCTGCCCCAGACCCTCAGCCCGCTCAGCGCCGGCAGCGTCGTCCCCACCACCCACCTGTTCGCACCAACGCGCCAGGGCCATGCCCGGCAGGCTGTATTCCCCGGCGCGCGCAGCCGCGCGCCACCTTCCTCGATCAACGTCTGAACCCACATTTCGCGCACGGAGCCAGGAGGCTTCGCGCTGACTCATGACTGATCGACTGGAATCATTATGTCCGGCTGCACCCCTGTTTTTGCCTTGTCCCTGCGTGGGACCATCGCCGCCGTGTGCGGCTCGCTGCTCGCGCCCGTGGCCCTGGCCGCCGACCCAGGCCATAAAGGCCATGTACATGACGCTCCCGAGCTGAGCCCGACGGTGATCACCGCCGTGGCCCCGAGTTCACCGCTGACCGTGGTTACCAACCCGAAAGACCCGCGCCAGCCGGTGCCGGCCAGCGACGGCGCCGACTACCTGAAGACCATCCCCGGCTTCTCGGCCATCCGCGCCGGCGGCACCAACGGCGACCCGGTACTGCGCGGCATGTTCGGCTCGCGCCTGAACATCCTCACCAATGGCGGCCTGATGCTGGGCGCCTGCCCCAACCGCATGGATGCCCCCACCTCGTACATTTCGCCGGAAACCTACGACCGCCTGACCGTAATCAAAGGCCCGCAAAGCGTGATCTGGGGCCCAGGCGGCTCGGCAGGCACCATCCTCTTCGAGCGCGAGCCGGAGAACTTCGGCACCCTCGGCAGCCGAGTCAATGCGAGCCTGCTGGCCGGCTCCAACGGCCGCTTCGACAAGGTGCTGGACACCGCCGCCGGCAACGACCAGGCCTACGCCCGCTTCGTCGGCAACCAGTCGCGCTCGGACGACTACCACGACGGCAGCGACAACACCGTGCCGTCACGCTGGGACAAGTGGAACGGCGATGTCGCCCTCGGCTGGACGCCGGACCAGGACACCCTGCTGGAGCTCACCGCCGGCAAGGGCGATGGCGAAGCCCGCTATGCCGGGCGCGGCATGGACGGCTCGCAGTTCAAGCGCGAAAGCCTGGGCCTGCGTTTCGAAAAGTCCAACCTCGGCGAAGTGCTCGACAAGGTCGAGGCGCAGGTCTATTACAACTACGCCGACCACGTGATGGACAACTACAGCCTGCGTACGCCTTCGGGCAGCGGCATGATGGGCATGCCGATGGTCAGCAACGTCGACCGCCGCACCCTGGGCGCACGCATCAAGGCCACCTGGCGCTGGGCCGATGTGCAACTGATCGGTGGCATCGACGCGCAGACCAACGAACATCGCAAACGCGGCGGCATGGGCGTGAACGCGCACAAGGGCCAGGCCTGGACCAAGGACGCCGACTTCCACAACTACGGTGCCTTCGGCGAGCTGACCTGGTACGTCAGCGGTGAGGACCGCATGATTACCGGTGCCCGCCTGGACCGCGCCACGGCCCGCGACTTCCGCGCGGCCAGCGCCACCAACGGCAACACCCGCGCCGACACCCTGCCCAGCGGTTTTGTTCGCTACGAGCACGACCTGGCAGCCATCCCGGCCACCACGTACATCGGCCTTGGTCATGCCCAGCGTTTCCCTGACTACTGGGAGCTGTTCTCGCCCAAGCTGGCACCACCCGGTGCGGCCAATGCCTTCGACGGTATCAAGCCAGAGAAGACCACCCAGCTCGACTTCGGTATCCAGTACCGCGACGAGCGAATGGAAGCCTGGGCGTCTGGCTACATCGGGCAGATCCGCGACTACATCCTGTTCGACTACCAGGGAATGAGCTCCCAGGCTCGCAACATCGACGCCCGCATCATGGGCGGCGAACTGGGCGCGGCCTACCAGCTGACGGAAAACTGGAAGGCCGACGCCACGCTGGCCTACGCCTGGGGCAAGAACAGCAGTGACGGTACAGCACTACCGCAAATGCCGCCCCTGGAAAGCCGCCTGGGCCTGACCTACAGCCGCGATGCATGGAGTGTCGGCGCGCTGTGGCGGCTGGTGACGGCACAGAACCGCATCGCCGAGAACCAGGGCAACGTGGTCGGCAAGGACTACGACAACAGCGCCGGTTTCGGCGTGTTCTCGCTCAATGGCGCCTACCAGGTCAGCAACCACCTCAAGCTCAGCGCGGGGGTCGACAACCTGTTCGACAAGACCTATGCCGAGCACCTGAACCTGGCCGGGAACGCCGGGTTCGGCTACCCGGCCACAGACCCACAACCGGTGAACGAGCCAGGCCGGACCTTCTGGACCAAGGTCGATTTCAGCTTCTGACAAAAACCGTGGACGCAACCTGGTGTTGCGCCCCTCAGCTGGTAAAACCGGAGGTTCCCATGAGAGGAACACGCATCAATTTCTACAACCTGGCCTGGCGTTGGCACTTCTATGCCGGGCTGTTCGTGGCCCCGTTCATGATCCTGCTGGCGGTTACCGGGATCATCTACCTGTTCAAGCCGCAACTCGACCCGCTGCTGTACCGCGACCTGATGGTGGTCGAAGCCGGCCACCACCGGCAGGGCGCGGACACGATGCTGGCCGAAGTACGCCAGGCCTATCCCGAGGGCCATGTCGGCCAGTACCTGCCGCCGCTGAACGCCGAGCGCAGCGCGCAGTTCGTGGTGCATGACGGCGGGCGCGAACTGAACGTGTTCATCGACCCTTACAGCGGCAAGATCCTTGGCGAGCAGGACGGCAAGCAGAACCTGCAGGCCATTGCCCGGGCCCTGCACGGTGAACTGATGGTCGGCACGATCGGCGACCGCCTGGTGGAGCTGGCTGCAGGCTGGGGCATCGTACTGGTAGTGTCCGGCCTGTATTTGTGGTGGCCACGCGGGCGCAACGGCGCCGGCGTACTGTGGCCACGGCTGTCGGCACGCGGCCGCCTGTTCTGGCGCGACCTGCATGCAGTGACGGGCTTCTGGGGCTCGGCCTTGCTGTTGCTGATGCTGCTCAGCGGCATGACCTGGACCGGCCTGTGGGGCAAGCAATACGCCGATCTGTGGAACCGTTTTCCGGCAGCCATGTGGAACGACGTGCCCAGATCGGACCAGCAGGCGGGTGAACTGAACAATGCACACCGCCAGACAGTGCCCTGGGCAGTGGAGAGCACGCCAATGCCGCAGTCCGGTGCGCACGCCGAACACGCCGGGCATCACATGATGTCGGCCCTGCCCTCCGCACCGCAGGTGAGCGTGCAACATGTCGAGGACATCGCCAGCGCACGCCAGGTCGAACCGGGCTACAGCATCACCCTGCCGACCACGGCTGACGGTGTATTCACCATCGCGGTGTTCGCCGACGACCCACGCAACGACGCCACCCTGCATGTCGACCAGTACACCGGCAAGGTCCTGGCCGACGTGCGCTGGCAGGACTACAACCCGGTGGCGCGGGCCACGGAGCTTGGGGTGATGCTGCATGAAGGCAAGATGTTCGGGGCGCTGAACCAGATCATCATCCTGCTGGTGTGCCTGATGATCCTGCTGGGCTCGGTGAGCGGGCTGCTGATGTGGTGGCAGCGCCGGCCGGCCGGCGGGCTGGGTGTGCCGCCGCTGCGCCATGACCTGCCGCGCTGGAAGACGGCAGTGGCGGTGATGCTGGTGCTGGGGGTGGTGTTTCCGCTGGTGGGGGTGTCGATGGTGGTGATGTGGCTGGTAGATAGCCTGGTGGTCAGGCGCGGCCGGGTGCTGGCCAGCGCTTGAGCCTTGCTTCGTCTGTGCCGGCCCTTTCGCGGGTAAACCCGCTCCCACAGTTTCTGCGCCAAGCCTGAGGGCAGCGCGGTCCCTGTGGGAGCGGGTTCACCCGCGAAGAGGCCGGCACAGGCACAAAACTGCTCCCCAAAAGTCGAGTCGATCTGTCGCGCCCCGAACTGGGACGCGCGTGTTAGCCTAGCCGGCTACCTCCGCCAAGACGACGGACTGTCCAATGGAATGCCGACTATGACGCAAGCTTCACCCACGCCGCCAGATGAGCCACACCTGCAACGCAACCTGACCAACCGTCACATCCAACTGATCGCCATCGGTGGCGCCATCGGTACCGGCCTGTTCATGGGTTCGGGCAAGACCATCAACCTGGCCGGGCCGTCGATCATCTTCGTCTACATGATCATCGGCTTCATGCTGTTCTTCGTCATGCGCGCCATGGGCGAACTGCTGCTGTCGAACCTCAACTACAAGTCGTTCATCGATTTTTCCGCCGACCTGCTTGGCCCCTGGGCCGGCTACTTCACCGGCTGGACCTACTGGTTCTGCTGGGTGGTCACCGGCATCGCCGACGTGGTCGCCATCGCGGCCTACACCCAGTTCTGGTTCCCCGAACTGCCGCAATGGATACCGGCGCTGGCCTTCGTGGCGTTGCTGCTGTCACTGAACCTGGTGACCGTGAAGATGTTCGGTGAACTGGAGTTCTGGTTCGCCCTGGTCAAGATCGTCGCCATACTCGGCCTGGTCGCTACCGGCCTGTACATGGTCTTCAGCGGCTTTACCTCACCCAGCGGGCGCACCGCGCAGTTGGCCAACCTGTGGAACGACGGGGGCATGTTCCCCAATGGCCTGATGGGCTTCTTCGCCGGCTTCCAGATCGCCGTGTTCGCCTTCGTCGGCATCGAGCTAGTGGGTACCACCGCTGCCGAAGCGAAGAACCCGGAGCGCACTCTGCCGCGGGCGATCAACTCGATCCCGCTGCGGATCATCATGTTCTACGTGCTGGCACTGATCGCAATCATGGCCGTCACACCCTGGCGCGACGTGGTACCGGGCAAGAGCCCGTTCATCGAACTGTTCGTACTGGCCGGCCTGCCGGCGGCGGCGAGTGTCATCAACTTCGTGGTGCTGACCTCGGCGGCCTCGTCGGCCAACGGTGGCGTGTTTTCCACCAGCCGCATGCTGTATGGCCTGTCGCAGGAAGGTGACGCACCCAAGGCGTTTGGGGAGCTGTCGGGCCGCTCGGTACCTGCCAATGGCCTGTACTTCTCCTGCTCCTGCCTGCTGCTGGGTGCAGTGATGATCTATCTGGTGCCCAACGTGGTAGAGGCATTCACCCTGATCACCACTGTTTCTGCGGTGTTGTTCATGTTTGTCTGGACACTGATCCTGCTGTCCTACCTGCAGTACCGCAAGCACCGCGCGACGCTGCACCAGGCCTCGAAGTACAAGATGCCGGGCGGGCGCTTCATGTGCTACGTGTGCCTGGCGTTCTTTGCCTTCATTCTGGTGTTGCTGAGCCTGGAGGCAGACACGCGCTCGGCGTTGGTGGTGACGCCGATCTGGTTCGTGCTGCTGGCGGTGACCTACCAGTTCGTGCGCAGCAAACGCCATCCGCGCACGGCGGTGCGTAACGGCTGATGGCCTCGGGGGGGCTGCGTTGCGGCCCCAATCCTGTGCACACACATCCCGCCGGCACCAACCTGGATCCAACCAGCGCCCTAATACCTCGCACAACCCCTCTATTGCGCCCTTTGCGCAACCAGGCACACCCCTTGCAACACCCCTCCCCGCTTGCCCAACACATAAAAACTCAGCGGAGAGAGCACATGAAGCGTCGTAGTCTGATCAAGGCCTTTACCCTCAGCGCATCGATCGCGGCGATGGGCCTGAGCTGGAGCATACAGGCCGCCGAAACCATCAAGGTCGGTATCCTGCATTCGCTGTCGGGGACCATGGCGATTTCCGAGACCTCGCTCAAGGACATGGCGCTGATGACCATCGACGAGATCAACGCCAAGGGCGGTGTAAACGGCAAGCTGCTCGAACCGGTGGTGGTCGACCCCGCCTCCAACTGGCCGCTGTTCGCTGAAAAGAGCCGACAGCTGCTGACCCAGGACAAGGTCGCGGTAGTGTTCGGCTGCTGGACGTCGGTGTCGCGCAAATCCGTGCTGCCGGTATTCGAGGAGCTCAATGGCCTGCTGTTCTACCCGGTGCAGTACGAAGGTGAAGAGATGTCGCCGAACGTGTTCTACACCGGCGCCGCGCCCAACCAGCAGGCCATCCCAGCCGTGGAGTACCTGATGAGTGAGGACGGCGGCGGCGCCAAGCGCTTCTTCCTGCTGGGCACCGACTACGTCTACCCGCGCACCACCAACAAGATCCTGCGTGCCTTCCTGCACAGCAAGGGCGTGGCCGACAAAGACATCGAAGAGGTGTACACGCCGTTCGGCCACAGCGATTACCAAACCATCGTCGCCAACATCAAGAAGTTCTCCGCTGGCGGCAAGACAGCCGTCATTTCCACCGTCAACGGCGACTCCAATGTGCCGTTCTACAAAGAGCTGGCCAACCAGGGGCTGAAGGCCACCGACGTGCCGGTGGTGGCGTTCTCGGTCGGCGAAGAAGAGCTGCGCGGCATCGACACCAAGCCGCTGGTCGGCCACCTGGCGGCGTGGAACTACTTCGAGTCGGTGGATAACCCGGTCAACCAGAAGTTCGTCGCCGACTGGAAGGCCTACGCCAAGGCCAAGGGCTTGCCAGGTGCCGACAAGGCGGTGACCAACGACCCGATGGAGGCCACTTATGTGGGTATCCACATGTGGGCCCAGGCCGCCGAGAAGGCCAAGTCCACCGACGTTGACAAGGTCCGCGAAGCGCTGGCCGGGCAGACCTTCAAGGCACCGTCGGGCTTCACCCTGACCATGGACAAGACCAACCACCACCTGCACAAGCCGGTGATGATCGGCGAGATCCAGGATGACGGCCAGTTCAGCGTCGTGTGGGAAACCGAGCAGCCGCTGCGGGCGCAGCCTTGGAGTCCGTTCATTCCGGGCAACGACAAGCGCCCTGATTACGCAGTGAAAGGTAACTGAGTGCACTGGGGCTGCCTTGCAGCCCTATCGCGGATGAATCCGCTCCTACGGCACCGCCCGTGTAGGAGCGGATTTAACCGCGATGAATCCACCGCCAATCTTCAGGATTGCCCGCATGCTCAGACTGCTGCTCACCCTGCTCCTGCTATTACCCCTGGCCATCCAGGCCAGCGAGGGCGAATTCTTCCTCAGCGCCAAGCCCGCCGAACAAGCCCGCCTGCTCGAAGGTTGGGCGGCGCAACCGGATGCCGCACGCCTGCCGCTGCTGGACAACTTGCGCCACGGCCGCATCGCCATCGATGACAACCGCAAGGTCCGCCTGAACAACCGTCTGCGCGGCCTGATCGACAACGCCCTGGCCAGCCACCAGTTGCTCAGCGACGACAGCGCCACGCGCCTGGCCGCCGCCCAGCAACTGCAGAAGAGCGCACAACCTGCGCAAATGGCCTTCCTCGACCGGCGCTTCGCCAGCGAACCGGATGCCGCCGTGCACGCCGCCCTCGGCCTGGCCCTGGCCAACCTGCAACTGGGCGCCAGCGAACCGGCCGTACGCCTGGCTGCCGTGCGCCTGCTCGGCGAAACCGGTGACCCGCTGGCCCGCACCCGTCTTGAGGCACTGTTGCAACCGGGCGCGGAAACCGACCCGGGCGTGCGCACCGCCGTTGAAACCAGCCTGGCCCAGGTGCAGCGCAAACTATTGGTCGGCGAACTGCTCGGCCAGGCCTTCAGCGGCCTGTCGCTGGGTTCGATCCTGCTGCTGGCGGCCTTGGGCCTGGCGATCACCTTCGGCCTGCTCGGCGTGATCAACATGGCCCACGGCGAAATGCTGATGCTCGGTGCCTACAGCACCTACATGGTCCAGGTACTGCTGCAGCGCTACGCCCCCGGCGCCATCGAGTTCTACCCGCTGCTCGCCCTGCCGGTGGCCTTCACCGTCAGCGCCGGCGTCGGCATGGCGCTGGAGCGCACGATAATCCGCCACCTGTATGGCCGCCCACTGGAAACCCTGCTGGCGACCTGGGGCATCAGCCTGATCCTGATCCAGGCCATCCGCCTGCTGTTCGGCGCGCAGAACGTCGAAGTCAGCAACCCGGCCTGGCTGTCCGGTGGCATCCAGTTGCTGCCCAACCTGGTGCTGCCGTACAACCGCCTGGTGATCATCGGCTTCGCCCTGGCCGTGGTGCTGCTCACCTGGTTGCTGCTCAACCGCACACGGCTGGGCCTGAACGTCCGTGCGGTCACCCAGAACCGCAACATGGCGGCCTGCTGCGGGGTGTCCACCGGGCGCGTCGACATGCTCGCCTTCGGCCTCGGCTCAGGCATCGCCGGGCTGGGCGGTGTGGCCCTGAGCCAGGTCGGCAACGTCGGCCCGGACCTGGGCCAGAGCTACATAATCGACTCGTTCCTGGTGGTGGTGCTCGGCGGTGTCGGCCAGCTGGCCGGCAGCCTGTGGGCAGCATTCGGCCTTGGCATCGCCAACAAACTGCTGGAGCCGCAGATCGGTGCGGTACTGGGCAAGATTCTCATCCTTGCGTTGATCATTCTGTTCATCCAGAAGCGCCCGCAAGGCCTGTTCGCCCTCAAGGGACGGGTAATCGACTGATGAACCAGCCACTGCTTGTCACTGCCACGCAAAAGGTCGGGCCGCGCCTGTCGCTGGCCATCGGCGCCATCGTCGTCCTGCTGCTGGTGGCCCTGCCGCTGCTGTCGCTGCTACCGGCGGAGCATGCCCTGCAAGTGTCGGCGTACACCCTGACCCTGGTCGGCAAGATCCTCTGCTACGCCATCGTGGCCCTGGCGCTGGACCTGGTCTGGGGCTATGCCGGGCTGCTGTCGCTGGGCCACGGCTTGTTCTTCGCCCTCGGTGGCTACGCCATGGGCATGTACCTGATGCGCCAGGCCGCCGGTGACGGCCTGCCAGGGTTCATGACTTTTCTTTCGTGGAGCGAACTGCCCTGGTACTGGGCCGGCACCCAGCATTTCGCCTGGGCCTTGTGCCTGGTGGTGCTGGCGCCCGGGCTGCTGGCGCTGGTATTCGGCTGGTTCGCCTTCCGCTCACGGATCAAGGGTGTGTATTTCTCGATCATGACCCAGGCCCTGACCTTTGCCGGCATGCTGCTGTTCTTCCGCAACGAGACCGGCTTTGGCGGCAACAACGGTTTCACCAGCTTTCGCACCATCCTCGGTTTCGACATCGCCGCCCAAGGTACCCGTGCCGTGCTGTTCCTGTGCACCGTCGCCCTGCTGCTGGCCAGCCTGTACCTGTGCCGGGGCCTGACCCGCAGCAAGTTCGGCCGCTTGCTCACCGCCGTGCGCGATGCCGAGAACCGCCTGATGTTCTGCGGCTACGACCCTCGCGGTTTCAAGCTGCTGGTGTGGGTACTGAGTGCCGTACTGTGCGGCCTGGCCGGTGCGCTGTACGTGCCACAGGTGGGCATCATCAACCCTGGCGAAATGTCGCCGACCAACTCCATCGAAGCCGCCGTCTGGGTGGCCCTTGGCGGGCGCGGCACGCTGCTCGGCCCGCTGCTCGGCGCCGGCCTGGTCAATGGCATGAAAAGCTGGTTCACCGTGGCCTTCCCGGAGTACTGGCTGTTCTTCCTCGGCGCGCTGTTCATCCTGGTCACCCTGTACCTGCCCAAGGGCGTGGTGGGCCTGCTGAAGAAAAGGAGCCAACCATGAGAGGCGTGCCGCCGGTACACCCCGAATTCATGCTCGAGCCGGTTTTCGACAACCTTGGCGCCGGTCGCGAGGCCATCGGCCTTGGCAACCGCCGCAAGGCCGGCCTGGATACCCGCCACGGCACGGTGCTGAGCCTTGAGGACATCAGCGTCAGCTTCGATGGTTTCAAGGCACTCAACGCGCTGAACCTGTACATCGGCGTGGGCGAACTGCGCTGCATCATCGGCCCCAACGGTGCCGGCAAGACCACGATGATGGATGTGATCACCGGCAAGACCCGCCCTGACAGCGGCAACGCCTGGTTTGGCGACACCCTCGACCTGACCCGCCTGAGCGAATACCAGATCGCCCAGGCAGGCATCGGCCGCAAGTTCCAGAAGCCAACGGTGTTCGAGGCATTGACGGTGTTCGACAACCTGGAACTGGCGCTGAAGACCGACAAGTCGGTGTGGGCCAGTCTGACGGCGCGGCTCGGTGCTGAACAACGCCAGCGTATCGAGGAGGTGCTGACCACCCTGCGCCTGCTGCCCCTGGCTCAGCGCCAGGCGGGCCTGCTGTCGCATGGGCAGAAGCAGTTCCTGGAGATCGGCATGCTGCTGGTGCAGGAGCCGCAACTGCTGTTGCTGGACGAGCCGGTAGCCGGCATGACCGATGCCGAGACCGAGTTCACCGCCGAGCTGTTCAAGGGCCTGGCCGGCAAGCACTCACTGATGGTGGTGGAGCACGACATGGGCTTTGTCGGCAGCATTGCCGACCATGTGACCGTGCTGCACCAGGGCAGCGTGCTGGCGGAAGGGTCGCTGGAGCAGGTGCAGGCGGATGAGCGGGTGGTCGAGGTCTACTTGGGCCGGTGACCGGCATTTGAATTTTTGAAGCCTGTACCGGCCTCTTCGCGGGCTTGCCCGCTCCCACAGGAAACCCACAGTTTTCGAGCCCTGTGTAGTACCTGTGGGAGCGGGCAAGCCCGCGAAAGGGCCGGCACAGGCACAGCAACAATTTCAGGAATACACACATGCTCAAGATCGACACCCTGCACCAGTATTACGGCGGCAGCCACATCCTCCGGGGCCTGTCCTTCGAAGCCAAGGTTGGCGAAGTCACCTGCCTGCTGGGCCGCAACGGCGTGGGCAAGACCACCCTGCTGCGCTGCCTGATGGGGCTGGTACCCGCCCGCGACGGCAGCATCGAATGGGAAGGCAAGCCGATCACCAGCCTCAAGCCCCAGCAACGGGTCCATGCCGGCATCGCCTACGTACCCCAGGGCCGCGAGATCTTCCCGCGCCTCACTGTCGAGGAGAACCTGCTGATGGGCCTGTCGCGCTTTCCCGCGCGTGAAGCGCGCGCAGTGCCATCCTTCATCTACGAACTGTTCCCCGTGCTGGAACAGATGAAACAACGCCGGGGCGGTGACCTGTCCGGCGGCCAGCAGCAACAGCTGGCCATCGGCCGTGCCCTGGCCAGCCGCCCGCGCCTGCTGATCCTCGACGAGCCCACCGAGGGCATCCAGCCTTCGGTCATCAAAGAAATTGGCGCTGTCATCCGTCGCTTGGCAGAGCGCGGTGACATGGCCATCCTGCTGGTGGAACAGTTCTACGACTTCGCTGAGGAGCTGGCCGACCAGTACCTGGTGATGGCCCGTGGCGAGATCATCCAGCGGGGCCGTGGCGAAAACATGCAAGCCGAGGGTGTGCGTGGGCTGGTAACCATTTAATCTGCAAGCAACGCCCCTGCGAGACGCTGTCATGAGTCATGAAATCCGCGACGCCCTGCCTACCGACGTGCCAGGCATCCTCGACATCTACAACGACGCGGTGCGCAACACCACGGCGATCTGGAACGAAAACCCGGTGGACCTGGCCAACCGCCTGGCCTGGTTTGCCGCACGTGCGCAGCAGGGCTACCCGATCCTGGTGGCGGTGGATGAGAGCGGTGTGCTGGGCTATGCGTCGTTTGGCGACTGGCGGCCGTTCGAGGGCTTTCGCCTTACCGTTGAGCATTCGGTGTATATCCGCGGCGACCAGCGTGGCAAGGGGCTGGGGCCGGTGCTGATGGCAGCGCTGGTCGAGCGTGCGCGCGCGTGTGGCAAGCATGTGATGGTGGCGGCCATCGAGAGCGGCAATGCAGCGTCGGTGCGCCTGCACGAGCGGCTGGGCTTCGTGGTGACCGGGCAGATGCCGCAGGTGGGGGTGAAGTTTGGCCGGTGGCTGGACTTGACCTTCATGCAGCTGGTGCTGAACCCGGGGGCAGAACCAAGCTGAATTCGATTTTGCCTGTACTAGCCTCTTCGCGGGTAAACCCGCTCCCACAGATACTGCACACATCTCAGGAATCGTGCGCTCCCTGTGGGAGCGGGTTCACCCGCGAAGAGGCCGGGCCTGCAAACCTCACATCTGGATAAACCTGCCCAACCGCTGCCTCAGCATGCTGTTCTCACTGCGCAACTGCCGCACTTCCTGCAACAGCTCCAGCGCCAGCGCCACCCCTTCCCACTCCAGTTCCAGCTCCTGATGCAGCTTCGCCGCGCGTTTGGCCAGCAACGGTGCCTGATCGTCGAACAACCAGTCCTCCGGCGTTCGCCCGGAGGGTTCGACAATGCCGTGCTCGACGATTTCGATCACGCAGTCAGCCGTGAGGTCGGCCTCCTGACACAAGGTACGCATGTCCAGTTGAACGATCAGGGTGCTGCTCATGATCACTTACTCCATTGTGTCCTCGGGTTGAACGCAGCCTTCTCGGAAAGCTTGGTCCACAGTTCGCGGGCAGACTCGTCGGATGCTGGCGGCATGACCACTTTCAGTTGCGCGTAAAGGTTGCCACGCTCGCCACTCTTGTTGGCCAGGCCCTTGCCCGGTACGCGCAGGCGCTGGCCGCTCTGGCTGTCGGGGCGGATGGTGAGGTTGATCTTGCCGTCCAGGGTCGGCACGGCCACCTTGGCGCCCAGTGCTGCCTCCCACGGTGCCAGTGGTACGGTAATGATCAAGTCATGACCTTCGACATCGAACAGCGGGTGCGGTGCCATGCGAATGGTCAGGAACAGGTCGCCATTGGCCCCGCCAGCACTGCCCGGCGCGCCCTGGCCCTTGAGGCGGATACGCTCGCCATCAGTCACCCCGGCCGGGATCTTCACGTTCAGGGTCTTGGTGGTGAAGCCGGTGCGCTGGCCCATCGCATTGGTCTGCGGCACCTGGAAGCTGATCTGCTTGGACTCCTTGTTCAGGGTCTCTTCAAGGAATACCGCCAGTTCAAGCTCCACGTCCTGCCCTCGCCTGCCGGCACTGCGTTGCTGTTGCCGGGCGCCACCAAAGGGGTTGCCACCCCGGGCACCGAATATCGAACTGAAGAAGTCGGAAAAATCACCGCCCTCGAAGCCGCCACCGCCACGGCTTTCCCAGCCCGGCGGCGCCTGGAACGGCCGGCCATGCTGGCCGCCGTATTTGCGGATTTCGTCGAACTCGGCACGTTTCTGCGCGTCGCCCAGCACTTCGTAGGCCTCGTTGGCCTCCTTGAATTTTTCCTCGGCGTCGCGCTCCTTGCTGACATCGGGGTGATACTTGCGCGCCAGCTTGCGGTACGCGGCCTTGATCGCCTTCTCGTCCGCCGTCGGCTCTACGCCAAGTATCTTGTAATAGTCTTTGAAGTCCATCTATGGATCACCAATGTGAATGTGCGTGTTGCCATTGAAGATAGGGCTCAAGCATAGCCTTTCAAGACCGCTTTGGGTTTGCTCCAGGGCAGACGACCGGTCTTGATTCTGTAGCCAACTGGCATACACTGCGCGGCCGTTTTGCCTCCGGAAGTTCATTCCCCATGTCTGACGTATCTCCGGCCCGCGCCCTGGGCATCGACTTTGGCACCTCCAACTCTACGGTTGGCTGGCACCGTCCGGGTGTCGAGTCGCTGATTGCCCTGGAAGACGGCAAGATCACCTTGCCCTCTGTGGTGTTCTTCAACATCGAGGAGCGTCGCCCAGTGTATGGCCGCCTGGCGCTGCACGAATACCTGGAAGGCTACGAAGGGCGGCTGATGCGCTCGCTGAAAAGCCTGCTGGGCTCCAAGCTGATCAAGCACGACACTAGCGTGTTGGGCAGCGCCCTGCCATTCAAGGACCTGCTGGGCATGTTCATTGGCGAATTGAAGAAGCGCGCCGAGGCCACTGCCGGCCGCGAATTCGAACAGGTGGTGCTGGGCCGCCCGGTGTTCTTCGTCGACGAAGACCCGGCCGCTGACCAGGAAGCCGAGGACACCCTGGCCGAAGTGGCGCGCAAGATCGGCTTCAAGGACGTGTCGTTCCAGTACGAGCCGATTGCCGCAGCCTTCGACTACGAGTCGGGCATCAGCCGCGAAGAGCTGGTGCTGATCGTCGATATCGGCGGTGGTACCTCGGACTTCACCCTGATCCGCCTGTCACCCGAGCGCCACCTGGTCGCCGAGCGCCAGAGCGACATCCTGGCCACCGGCGGCGTGCACATCGGCGGTACCGACTTCGACAAGCAACTGAGCCTGCAAGGCGTGATGCCGCTGTTCGGCTACGGCAGCCGCATGAAGAGCGGCGCGCTGATGCCCACCAGCTACCACCTCAACCTGGCCACCTGGCACACCATCAACGCCCTGTACTCGCAGAAGTCGCAGCTGGCCTTGGGCAGCATGCGCTACGACATCGAGGACACACTGGGCATCGACCGCCTGTTCAAGCTGATCGAAGAGCGTGCCGGGCACTGGCTGGCGATGGAAGTGGAGGCCAGCAAGATCGAGCTGACCGAGCAACAGAGCCGGCGCGTCGACCTCGGCCGCATCGAGCGCGAGCTGGGCGTGGACCTGTCCCGTACGTTGTTCGAGGCGGCTATCGAAGGGTTGCTGGAGCGCGTGCGTGGCAGCGTGAGCGAACTGCTGGCCAAGGCGGGTGTCAGCGAGACCCAGGTCGACACGGTGTTCTTCACCGGCGGTTCCAGCGGGATCCCGGCGCTGCGCAACAGCGTGGCGGCGATGCTGCCGAATGCGCGGCATGTGGAAGGCAACATCTTTGGCAGCATTGGCAGCGGGCTGGCCATCGAGGCACGCAAACGTTACGGCGTGGCCTGAGCCAGGCTCTTCAGCCTGTGCCGGCCCCTTCGCGGGCTTGCCCGCTCCCACAGGTATTGCACAGGTCTTGGGTACTGTGCGGTCCCTGTGGGAGCGGGCAAGCCCGCGAAGGGGCCGGTACAGGCTATTGAAGAATCAGACCAGTTCGGCCCGCTTCAGCTCACTTTTCAGGTAGGCATAGTAGATCGGCCCCGCCACCACCCCAGGCAGCCCGAACGCCGCCTCGAACACCAGCATCGCCAGCAGCAGCTCCCATGACTTGGCGCTGATCTGCCCGCCCACGATCCGTGCGTTGAGGAAGTACTCGACCTTGTGGATGACGATCAGGTAACCCAGCGCCGCCGCCGCCACCCAGATCGACAGCGACAGGCCGACGATGGTGATCAAGGTGTTCGACATCAGGTTGCCGATCACCGGCAGCAGGCCGAGCAGGAAGGTCAGCACAATCAGCGTCTTGGTCAGCGGCAGGTGCACGTCGAACATCGGCAGCACCACCGCCAGGAAGATGCCGGTGAAGGTAGTATTGAGCAGCGAGATCTTGATTTGCGCGAAGACGATGTTGCGAAACGCCTGCACCAGCAGGCTCAGGCGTTCGAACAGCGCCGCCGCCAGGGGTTTGCGCCGGGAAATGTCGGGGATGCGCTGCAAGGCAACGATGGCACCAAGGATCATGCCTATCAGCAAGGTGACGAACATGTGTGCCATGCCCTTGCCCACCAGTTGCAGGTCGCTCAGGTGGCTCTTGATCCAGTCACCGATGGCCACCTTGAACTCCGCCGCACTGGCCGGCAGGTAGCCTTCGATGAACGGCGGCAGTTGCCCGCGGGCACGCTCCACCAGGGCCATGAACTTGTCCAGCGAGGCACCGGGGTTTTCTGCCTCGTGCAGCAGGAAGCTGAAGGCACCGGCGATCAGCAGGGTCAGGGTAATGACCACCAGTGTGCCAAGCAGCGCGACAGCCAACCAACGGGCACGTTGCCCGGCAATCAGCGGCTGCAGCCGCGGGGTGAGCATGTTGACAAGCTCGAACACCAGCAGGCCGGCCAGCAGGCTTGGCAGCAATTTCAGGGGCAACGCCAGCAACAGGCCGGCAAATACGATAATCCAGCTGGCCAGGGTGACCTGGCGGGGGGTGAAGGTCATACAGCCTCAACGGCAGACAACGGGAAAGACCCGCAGTCTGCCAGCCTTACGCGTGCAGGCATAGGCGCAGGTCATTTCTTCTTCAGACAGTCACTCATGAACGCCTTGCGCTCATCACCCTTGAGGGCTTTGCTGGTGGCGTCAGCATTGCACGTCTTCATTTTCTCCTGCTGGGTTTGTGGCACCTCCTTTTTCAGGCAGGTGCTCATGAAGGCTTTGCGCTCATCGCCCTTCAAGGCCTTGGCGGTGGCGTCGGCGTTGCAGGTTTTCATCTTTTCCTGCTGCGCGGTAGTGGCAGCGAAGCCTTGGGCGCTGAACAACACCGCCATTACCAATAAAGGAATATGCAGCACTTTCATGAAGTGGTCTCCTTGGCTCCGCACCCGATGCGCGGGGATCGAGCTGAGTGTAGCCAAGAATCCTCAAGGCCTTGCCCGCACCTGGCGGCGATAATGTTCGGGGGTGCTGCTGGCCGAGCGCTGGACCACGCCGATCCGTCGCTAGAGGCCCGCGGCCTTGAGCCGGGCAGCATGCTCGGTGAACAGCCGCACCGGTTCGGCGCCCGTGCCGATGGCACCAAGTGACTGGTTGACGATGTCGAGGTGATCGAGCGGATAATCGTCGCCAATCACTTGCCCCAGGTGCGAGCTGAAGCGCCCGACCATGCCATCGCACTGGCCCTTTTCCTTGACGAAACTGCGCGCGAACAGGCGGCAGAAGTAGTTGCTGCCATCGAAACGGTTGCGCCCCCGGTCGGTCAGGCCGGGCTGCAAGGTACCGGACCAGGAGAAATAGCGCACGCCATCGACCTGATAGGCGCCTTCCCCGCCCCAGGTATCTGGCAGCCCCTGTGGATACGCCTGGTTGAAGCGTGCCACACCGCTGCTGGTCAGGGCCTGGTGCGAGGCGTGCACATCCACCGGCAACGGGTCGCGACGCCAACCGGTTTCCAGCCATACCAGCAGCACGGCAACACCGTGCAGCAAGGCCTTGAGTATGCGCCCCTGGGGCGAATCGCCAGGCGCCCTGCGTTCCAGGTAGTCGGCCAGTTCAGAACCATGGTTGGGCCCGGCCACCGAGGTGACCGACGCCACCCGCTCGGGCCGCCTGGCAGCCGCATAGCGGGCGTCCAGGGCACCTTGGCTGTGGCCAATGAGGTTGACCTTTTCGGCATTGCTGCGCTGGCAGATGTCTTCGATGATCGCCAGCAGCTGCTCACCGCGCACCTCACTGCAATGCAGTGGCGAAACCTGCACCGGGAACACCTGCGCCCCGCCCTTGCGCAGAGCCGGCACAATACCGAACCAGTAGGGGTAGAGGACCACCCGCACGAACCCCAGCATGCCCGGTACCAGCACCAACGGGTATCGCGTGGCCAATTCCTGTTGCATAGCCAGCCCCTTTCCGTGGACGACCGGCCAACACTACAGCGGCCCTATTCAGCAGCGCAATCGAACTCTGGGCGCCCGCTGCGGTTCCAAACCCAACAGACCCTTTGCAAGGAGCGGGACCATGTACAAACAGACCCTGGCAATCCTCCTGGCCAGCGCCACCCTCGGCGCCTGTGGCAGCCGCCCGGAAAACCCCGTGGATTACGTCACCTACCGCGACGAACCGCTGGTCAAACAGGTGGAAAACGGCATGACCATGCAGAAGGTCATCGCTATCGGCGGTAGCCCGTCCAACGTGACGGACCTGCCTCACGGCGGTACCTGCAATGACTACATCCTCAACCGCGACGGCCACCAGCAGCCCTACTACGTGCGCTTCGACGCCACCGGTCATGTCGATGCCAAAGGCTTCAAGACCTGCAAGCAACGCCAGGAAGACAGCGACGCCGCCCACGGCGCATGACACCCACAGGACACGCCATGACCACCCTGATGCTTTCGGAGATGAACATGACTGCGATTGAACTGACCGATGTGCAAACCCTGCGCCAGCGTGCCCGCCAGCACGTCGAGAACGGCGCCGTGACCGAGGGCTACCACGCCGACCGTGAGCGCATCATCCGCCTGCTCAATGAAGCCCTGGCGACCGAGCTGGTGTGTACCCTGCGCTACAAGCGTCACTACTTCATGGCTTCGGGCGTGAAGGCCAGCATAGCGGCCGAAGAATTCCTGGAGCACGCCAACCAGGAAGCCGAACACGCCGACAGGATCGCCGAACGTATCGTGCAGTTGGGCGGCGAGCCGGACTTCAACCCGGATAACCTCAGCAAGAACTCGCACGCCCAGTACGTGGCAGGCGCCACGCTGAAAGAGATGGTGCTGGAGGACCTGGTGGCAGAGCGCATCGCCATCGACAGCTACCGTGAGATCATCCAGTACATTGGTGACAAGGACCCGACCACGCGGCGGATCTTCGAAGACATCCTGGCCCAGGAAGAAGAACACGCGGACGACATGTCCGATCTGCTGCAGGGGCTGTAATTGCAAGGGGCTGCCTTGCAGCCCCCCTCATTGCTTGCCTTTCACTGCAGCTGGCGCAGTGCCCGCCTTCATCTGCTGCAGCAACGGTGTGCATTGGTTCGGGTCATCCCCGCTGCTGGGCGCAATCAGCGCCAGCAAGCCCGCCGCCGGCCCGGCCACCACGCCCAGCGCCACCATCCCCGCCCCGCGCAATGCCAGCGGCACCGCCTGCACACCGGCACGGGGCTGGGCGAACGGCCCGCGCACGTACAGTGGCGAGCGCAGCGAGAACAGCCGCAGCCCTTTTGATTCAGGGGTGATTTTCAGGTCCAGCTGCTCGCTGGCGAAATTGGCCGTGCCGTTGATGTAGATGATTGCGTTCTCGGTATCGAAGATGAACAGGCGCGTGGTCGCCAACCCATCCTTGATGCCCAGATCGGCTGCTGCGCAATTGATCTTCACGTCTTCATCGCCGAACAGCTTGCCGACCACGTAGTTGCCCACGTTCAACCCGGCAATCTCCATCAGGCTACGGCTGATGGCGCCATCGTTGACCAGCATGCGCAGGTCGCCATTGGCCGTAGCCAGCAACGCAGCTACCGAATTGCCCCGGCCTGTGATGTCGGCATCGCCATTCAACTCGCCGAAGCTGGTCTGCATCGGCGCGAAACCGGGGAACAGCTGTTTGAGCTTGAACCCCCGCGCGGTCAGCCGGGCACGCCCCTGCAACGGCACGTTGCGGCCATCCAGGCGGACCTGCGACACCAGGTTGCCACCGGCCACGCCAAAACGCAGGGGCTCCAGGCGTAGCAGGCCATCTGCCAGGATCACGTGGGCCGACAGGTCGTTGAAGGGCAACTGCGCGCTGTGCACGATGCGCTTTCCGGCAAAAGTAACATCGGCATCCATTGCTCGCCAGCGCTCGGTGCGGAACTCCTCCACCGGCAGAACCTTGCCTTGCGGCTGCTTGCTGGCGCCGCCACGGGCTTTCTGCTCGGCATTGGAGTCGGCGCCGATCAGTGGCGCCAGGTCCTTGAACAGCAACTGGTTGGACACCAGGTTGCCCGACAGCTTGGGCCGTGGCTGGCTGGCAACGAAGGCCAGGTCACCATGAATGTCGCTGTTACCGATCTGGCCGTTGAAGCCCTGGTAGTTGAAGATCGCCCCTTGCGGCGCTTGCAGGTTGGCGCTGAGGTGGCCATCGGTGGAATAGGCCGGGGTGTCCGGCAGGGTCACACCGGTCAACGGGTAGAGGTTGCCCAGGCTGGCCCCGGACAGGCGCAGGCGCAGGTCGAGGGCACCCAGGTTGCGCGGATCGGTCAGGGTACCAGCGAGCACCACATGGGTGTCGGCGATACGCACATCAGCCTGCAGCGGGAACGGTTGGCTGGCGTCCTGCAGGGCCAGCAGGCCGCCAATCTTGCCGGACCCGGCCACCGGCTGGCCTTTATAGCGGCCCTGCACCTTGAGGCCGAAGGCGTAATCCTGCGCAGCACCGGTCTTCTCGGCCCTGGCCTTGCCGACGATGTCACTGAACGGTATCGGCTTGCCCAGCGGGTCGATCTGCACCTTCATGCTGGTTTTCAGGGTTTGGTCATCGAAACTGACATTACCCTGGTCGAAGCCGATCGCACCGATGTCCAGCTGCCATTTCGAAGGTTCGGCGTTCTCATCCTTGGGGCCGAAGTCGAAGGTCCAGTTGGCACGCCCATCAGCCAGACGGGTCAGGCTGGCAGTGGGCCCGGTCAGGTCGATGCGCGGGATGCTGATCTGCCGGAACAGCAGCGGTAGCGGCGCCAGGCGGAACGTCACGCGCTCCAGGCCGACCATCTTCTGCTCGTCGAGCCACGCCGGGTTGCCCAGGCTCAGGTCCTCGGCAATGAAGTGCGGCCAGGGTACCCAGGCGCGCCAACCGCCCTCTTCCGCTTCGGTGCGCCATTCCACGGCAAGGTTGCCATTGATCGCAAAGGGCCGCTGCAGGGCTTCGGAAACCTTCTCGTTGAGCAGAGGCTTGACGCGGTTCCAGTCGAAGGTGGCGATGACCACCACCAGGATCGCCAGCAGGGTCAGCAGGCTGGTGAAGGTCCAGGCGAGGATTCTGGCGGGACGCGTCATTGCGTGACTCTCCTTGCGGTATGGCACAGAAACAGGCGCAGCGGGGGCATTCAATAACTGGGACTGACGAAAACCCGCGGGGTTTTATGGTTGGCCCATGATAACGAAGTTTTTCCTGGCCATTTGTTCAGCAATTCGTCTTGTCAGGCTGTCGGTGTAACCGGCCCACAACAATCTCAAAAAGCCATCACTAAAGCCAGGAAGCCTGTTTCAGAGCTGTTTGAGGCCTCTATCAATACGGTCGATTGTTACCATTACCCGTATGAACTTCTCTCTGGCGTTACCCGGCGTAGCATTGGCTTCGTACCCACTTTCCAGCCCCCGAGAGGAGCACCGAAATCATGAAACGCCACCTGCTGACCCTGACCCTGTCCATTCTGGCTGCCAACGCTTTTGCCTTGCCAGCCGACGAGCAACACCTGACCGCCGAATCGCGCTCCAGCGCTGCGGAGATCGCCCAGCCGCTGAAGACTGTTGCCGAAGGTGGTTCTGATCGCCTGATCGAACGCACTGGCCGCGTTGCCGAAGGTGGTTCCGATCGCCTGATCGAACGCACTGGCCGTGTTGCCGAAGGTGGTTCCGATCGCCTGATCGAACGCACTGGCCGCGTTGCCGAAGGTGGTTCCGATCGCCTGATCGAACGCACTGGCCGCGTTGCCGAAGGTGGTTCCGATCGCCTGATCGAACGCACTGGCCGCGTTGCCGAAGGTGGTTCCGATCGCCTGATCGAACGCACTGGCCGTGTTGCCGAAGGTGGTTCCGATCGCCTGATCGAACGCACTGGCCGCGTTGCCGAAGGTGGTTCCGATCGCCTGATCGAACGCACTGGCCGCGTTGCCGAAGGCGGTTCTGATCGCCTGGTCGAAATCAGCCGTGTGAGCTGATCACCATGGCCGAAAAGAACAATCACTGTCGCAACACCGCCTCCCCTCCAGGCCCGGTCCATTGACCGGGCTTTGTTTTTTTCACTAGAGTGCCCAGCCTTACCGTCACAGAAGCTCGCACCATGCTGCCGCGCGCCGAACAGAAGCTACAGACCCGCCAGGCCCTGCTTGATGCCGCCTGCCAGCTCATGGAGAGTGGCCGTGGTTTCGGCAGTATCAGCCTGCGCGAAGTGGCGAAGACCGCCGGCATCGTCCCCACTGGCTTCTACCGGCATTTCTCCGACATGGACGCCCTGGGCCTGGCCCTGGTGGCCGAGGTCGATGCCACGTTCCGCCAGACCATCCGCCTGGTGCGCCACAACGAATTCGAGCTGGGCGGCATTACCGATGCCTCGGTGCGCATCTTCCTCGACGTGGTCGCCGCCCACCGCGCGCAGTTCCTGTTCCTGGCCCGCGAGCAGTACGGCGGTTCGCAGGCAGTCCGCCAGGCCATTGCCCGCCTGCGCCAGGACATCAGCAACGACCTGGCCACCGACCTCGCACGCATGAAACGCTGGCAGCACCTGGACGGCGCGGCGCTGGCGGTGATGGCCGACCTGGTGGTGAAGACCGTGTTCGCCACCCTGCCGGAACTGATCGACAGCCCGGAGCCGGGTTATCCACAGGCGCTGACGCCGCAGGAAAAAATCACCCAGCAGTTGCGCTTCATCTTCGTCGGTGCGCGGCATTGGCAGGGGTTGGGCAACCCGGGCTGATCGCTTGCCTGTACTGTCCTCTTCGCGGGCACCGGCTACCGAAAACCCCAGTTCTGCTACCATGGCGCCCTGCCCGACAGCGACGAGCGCCCAAATGTCCAACCCCCGCCACACCCTGCCCGAACTGGCCCGCTTCAACCAACATTTCGCCGAACGCATCGTGCCGTTGTGGCAAGGCCCGGGCTGGAACGCCGACATGGCCCTGCCCTACGAAGCCCTGGACGCCGAGCGCAAGCCCTTGCCGGTGCAGCGCTACCGGGCCATGGCCTGCGCGCGCCAGCTGTACCTGTTCAGCAGCCGCATCGGGTTACCCGGTGCGGCCGAACGCGCGGCGGCCCTGTTCCGCTCGTTGCAGAAGCACTTCCACGACCCCGAACACGGCGGCTGGTTCTACAGCATCGACGCCCAGGGCAAGCCGCTGGACCGGCGCAAGGACCTGTATACCCACGCCTTCATCGTGTTCGCCTGTGCGCATTACTGGGGCAAGGTGCGCGAAAGCCTGGTGGAGTCCACCTTGAATGCAGCGCTGGACATCATCGACCGGCAGTTCGCCCGTGACGACGGCCTGTACGAAGCCAGCCTGGGCGAAGACTGGGCCGACCTGGGCAGCGGCCCGCTGCAGAACCCACAGATGCATCTGGCCGAAGCGTTCCTGCAAGTGCTGGCAGTTCGTGAAGATGAACATACCCGGCAGTCGCTGCTGCAGCTGTGCGATGCCCTGCAGGCGCACTTCATCGAGCCGGCCCACGGCCTGATGCTGGAAAAACCCCGCGGTGCTGTGGACAACTGGTTCGAGCCAGGGCACCAGTTCGAGTGGTTCTACCTGCTGCACACCTCGCCGCTGCTGCGTGACACGCCATTACATGCCTCCATCGAGCGGGCTTTCGGCTACGCCGAGCAATACGGGGTAAAGGGCACGGCGGTGCTGGCAACGCTGGATGTTGAGGGCCGAGTGCTCGACGCCACCCAACGGATCTGGGCCCAGGCCGAGTACTTGCGGGCGTTGGCCCTGCGTCCGGGAAATGAAGCGAAGCTGCAAGCCCAGCTACAGGCGATGGAACATCAGTTCCTGCACCCAGGCGGGTGGTATGAATGCCGCGATGGTGAAGGTACGGTAAGTCGACACGACATGCCTTCCACAACCCCTTATCACTTGGCAACTTGCCTCGAAGGGACCATGTGGCACACAGCTGAGGGGAAGAGCTCCTGTTGAAGTTGAAATTCTCTCTGAAACTGTAATTTTCGGCTCTCTACTATGCACATTCCTTCATGTGACGAGTTCAAGCCGATGAACGAACAGAAATTTGCCGAGTATCTCTTAGAGGAAATCAACAAGACAGCGCAGGACATCGTCAACCGAGCCGACAATGTCGATGACTTCGCTCACGGCAAGCTGAGTTATCTACTCAGCCTCCGCCGCATTACCAGCGGCAACGCAGTGCGTGAGGATTTCGGTCGGCATGACGGAATCAACGATGTCCTGCAATTGCTGGGGATCATCCCGCGAGATCGTACCTACCTTTCCTACATCCCGAAGTAATCTCAGGCTATGGGCGAACCAGCAATTGCCGGTTCACCCATTTATCCCTGGTGTCACTTGGCCGACCGGTCGATCGAGAATCCTGCCCAATCCTGGCTTACCGGCATCAGCTCCAGGCTGTTGATGTTGATGTGCGCCGGCTGGTTGAGGATCCAGAAAATGGTCTCGGCAATGTCCTCCGGCTGGATTGGCTCGGCACCGGCGTAGGTGGCGTCGTACTTGGCCTGGTCACCGCCGAAGCGCACCAGCGAGAACTCGCTCTCGCACAGGCCCGGCTCGATGTTGCTCACGCGCACGCCGGTGCCGCGCAGGTCGCAGCGCAGGCTCAACGAGAACTGGCCGACGAAAGCCTTGGTACCGCCATACACGTTGCTGCCCGGGTACGGGTAGTTGCCTGCCACCGACCCCACGTTGAGGATCGATGCGCCGCGACCGTGGGCGATCAGCCGCGGCAGCAGCAGGCGGGTGGTGAACATCAGGCCCTTGATATTGGTGTCGACCATGGTCTCCCAATCGTCCAGGCTGCAGTTTTGCGCCGCATCCACGCCCAGCGCAAGGCCGGCGTTGTTGACCAGGCCCCGCAACTTGTCGAAGCCTGCCGGCAGGTTGGCGATGGCCTGCTCCATGGCCTTGCGATCGCGCACGTCGAGCACCAGCCCACACACTTCGGTCTTGGCTGACAGCTCGGCACACAGGGCGTCCAGGCGCTCCTTGCGACGACCAGTGAGTACCAGTTTCCAGCCGGCCTCGGCGAAGCGGCGGGCAGTGGCCTCGCCGAAACCGGAAGTCGCGCCAGTGATGAATACGGTGGACGTCATGCTCTGTTCCTCACGGTAGATTGTCATCGGCAGCTTTGCAGCATGCCCGCGCCGGGCGCTGGCAGCAAGCCGTCGAGGCTGCTGATCATTTTCTGTTCATACCCGGCAAACCCTTGCAGCAGAGGGTTCGGCGCCAGCTATACGCATGTTATCCACAAGGCTTTCCCCATGGATTGGGGGCAACTTGTCTGCTGAGCGGAACCCTTTCAGCGTAGCGGGGTCGGTGGATATCTTTCAGGTGATGGCGCAAGGCTTTCAAGGATGCCGCGTGCAGCGGTCTGTCCAAGGGTTTCTCACAGAGTTATCCACAGGCTATTCGCGGCGTTGAGCGAGGACGCTGAGTTCGCCAGAACAGTGGAAATCACCTACAGGAGGCATGTGATCAAAAAATGACCTTTTCCCTGTAGCCCTTGTTGGTCAAGGGTTTGCGCCAGGTGCCACCATGTTTTCCACAGGCGGTTCCACATTAACCGTGGAAAACATCAGCCTGTGGAAACAATGCTTTGCGACGCGCTTGTGGAGTAATTCGGGAAGGATGTGAAACAGGTTGTCCACATAGGAAACGGGGCTGCGTTTGCAGCCCCGGATGCCACTCAATGACCGCCCAGATAAGCGTTGCGCACTTCCTCGTTGGCCAGCAGTTCCTGCCCTGTGCCGGTCATGCGAATCTGCCCGTTGACCATCACATAGGCCCGATCAGACAGTTTCAGTGCATGGTTGGCGTTCTGCTCCACGAGGAAGATGGTCATCCCGGTCTTGGCCAGTTCGAGCAAGGTCGAGAAGATCTGCTTGACCACGATCGGCGCCAGCCCCAGCGATGGTTCGTCCAGCAGCAACAGCTTCGGACGGCTCATCAGCGCCCGGGCAATCGCCAGCATCTGTTGCTCGCCACCGGACATGGTCATGGCCCGCTGGTTACGCCGCTCCTTAAGCCGCGGAAACAGCTCGTACATGCGCTGCATGTCTTCGTCGGCATGTTTGTCGCCGATGGGGATGGTGCCCATCATCAGGTTTTCCTCGACAGTCATGTCGGGGAACACCCGACGCCCTTCCGGCGACTGGGCGATGCCGTTGGAAGCGATGTAGTGCGATGATTTGCGCGTGATGTCGGTGCCGCGGTACACGATATGCCCCGACGCGGCCCGTGGCTGACCGAAAATCGACATCAGCAGGGTCGACTTGCCGGCACCATTGGCGCCGATCAGGCTGACCGTCTCGCCCTCGTTGATGTGCATCGACACCTTTTTCAGCGCCTGGATCGGCCCGTAGAACACGTCCAGGTCCTTCAGTTCGAGAATGGGTGCACTCATACCAGTTCCTCTTCATCGGCACCCAGGTAGGCGGCGATCACCGTCGGGTTGTGGCGGATATCCTGCGGCGCGCCTTCGGCAATCACGTTGCCGTGGTCGAGCACCACGATATGGTCGGAAATGCTCATGACCATGCCCATGTCGTGCTCGATCAGCACCACAGTGATGTCGTGCTCATCACGCAGTACCCGGATCATGCGGCTGAGTGCCTCGGTTTCCTGTGGGTTGAGGCCCGCCGCCGGCTCGTCCAGGCAAATGATCTTCGGCCGCGTGCACATGGCCCGGGCGATTTCCAGGCGGCGCTGCTGGCCGTACGACAGCTCACCGGCCAGGCGGTTGGCGCAATCGACCAGGTCGACCACTTCCAGCCAGTAGAATGCATGGTCCAGCGCATCGCTTTCAGCCTTGCGGTAGGCCTTGGTGTTGAGCACCCCGGCCAGCAGGTTGCGGTTGACCCACATGTGCTGGGCCACCAGCAGGTTTTCCACCACCGACATTTCCTTGAACAGGCGAATGTTCTGGAAGGTCCGTGCCAGGCCGGCGCGGTTGACCAGGTGGGTACCGCCGAACATCTTGTAGTAGAGACGGTTGGCAAAGCGCGCCGGCGATACGAAGTCCGCAGCCTGGAAACGCTCGCCGAGCAGTTGGATGACATTGGTGTGGCTGCCGCGCACATTCAGCTCGATGCGCCCGCCGCTGGCCTTGTAGAAGCCGGTCAGGCAGTTGAACACCGTGGTCTTGCCGGCGCCGTTGGGGCCGATCAGGGCGAAGATCTGGTTGCGTTTGACCTTCAGGCTGACATCGCTGAGCGCCTTGATGCCGCCGAACTGCATCATCAGGTTGTCGACCGAGAGAATGATATCGTCGCTCATGGCGCCACTCCTTTACGCGGGGTCACACCGGTACGGCTGATGCGGATCAGCCCTCGCGGTCGCCAGATCATCATCAACACCATGAGCACACCGAACAGCAGCACCCGGTATTCCGAGAAGCTGCGCAGCAGCTCCGGCGCCACGGTCAGGACGAAAGCCGCGATCACCACGCCCACGGTCGAGCCCATGCCGCCGAGCACGACGATGGCAAGAATCAGTGCCGACTCGAAGAAGGTGAACGACGACGGGTTGACGAAGCCCTGGTAGGTCGCGAAGAACACCCCCGCCAGGCCAGCAGTGGAGGCGCCCAGGGTAAACGCCGAGAGTTTCACCAACACATGGTTCAGGCCCATCGAGCGGCAAGCGATCTCGTCCTCGCGCAGCGCTTCCCAGGCGCGGCCGACCGGCATGCGGGTCAAGCGGTGCTTGATGTACAGCACGGCCAGCACGACCATGAACAGCACGGCGTAGATGAACACGAACTTGAGGTTGGCGTTGTATTCGAAGCCGAAGAACTCGTGGATCGGTACCCCACCGTCCTTGGCCCGGCGGCCGAACTCCAGGCCGAAGAAGGTCGGCGACGGTGCCGGCATGCCGTTCGGGCCACCGGTGAACGACAGCCAGTTGTTCAGTACCAGGCGGATGATCTCACCGAAGCCCAGGGTCACGATCGCCAGATAATCACCGTGCATCCGCAGCACCGGGAAGCCGAGGATGCAGCCCGCCAGCGCCGCTGCGATGGCCGCCAGGGGCAGCACGCTCCAGAAGCCCAGGCCGAGGTACTGGTAGCCCAGCGCCAGGCCGTAGGCGCCGATGGCATAGAACGCCACGTAGCCGAGGTCGAGCAGGCCGGCCAGGCCGACCACGATGTTCAGGCCGAGGCCGAGCAGCACGTAGATCAGGCCAAGGATGACCACGGTCAACAGGTACTTGTTGGCGAAGATCGGGAAGACGATGGCAATCACCACCAGCGCCGGGATGATGTAGCGCAGGCGCGACACGTAGTCCGGCGCGCGCACATGCACGCCCGAGCCACCGCTTTCGAAGCCCTGCAGCATGCGGGTGCCGGCGGCGGTCTGCAGGTACAGGCTGAGCAGGAAGCGCCCCAGCATCACCCCACCGACCAGCCAGGCCACGCGACGCGGCTCGGCATTGAAGCTGTAGCCATCGAGGACCACGCCGACGACCGGGCCAAACACGATGAGTGCCAGCAAGCCGGCGACGATGGTCTCCAGCAGGCTGCGTTTAAGGTCGAAACCCTTGGTTTCGGGAACAGCGGCAGTTTTGGCAATGGACATGTTCACACCTTAGCCACGAGCGGGCGACCCAGCAGGCCTTGTGGGCGGAAGATAAGGATCATCACCAGCAGCGAGAAGCTGAACACGTCCTTGTAGTCGGAGTTGATCAGGCCAGAGAACAGCGACTCGGAAATACCCAGGATGATCCCGCCGAGCATGGCGCCAGGCAGCGAGCCGATACCGCCGAGCACCGCAGCGGTGAACGCCTTGATGCCGATGATGAAGCCGGCGTAGAAGTCGAAGGTGCCGTAGTTCATGGTGATCAGCACGCCAGCCAGGGCGGCCATCACCGCACCGATGACGAACACGTAGGAGATCACCCGGTCGGTATTGATGCCCAGGATCGAGGCCATCTTGCGGTCTTGCTGGGTGGCCCGGCACATGCGGCCGAGCTTGGTGTACTTGATCACGTAGGTGAGCAGGCCCATGCCCACGAAGGCGGCCACCAGGATGAAGATCTTGGTGTAGGTCAGTTGCACGAAGCCGGTGCCCACTTCGACGCGCCAGGCGCCTTCGAGCAGGGTTGGCACGCCTTGCTGGCGGGCGCCCTGGCTGATCTGCGCGTAGTTCTGCAGGATCAGCGAAATGCCGATGGCGCTGATCAGTGGTGCCAGGCGGGTGGAGTTGCGCAGGGGTTTGTAGGCGATGCGTTCAATGGTGAAGCCGTACACGCCGGTGACGACGATGGTGAACAACAGGGTGCCCAGCATCAGCAGGGGAAACGACTCGATACCGAAGTAAGCCAGCAATGCCAGGCTGATTGCCGCGAGGTACGCGGAAATCATGTACACCTCGCCGTGCGCGAAGTTGATCATGCCGATAATGCCATAGACCATTGTGTAGCCGATGGCGATCAGGCCATAGACCGACCCGAGGGTCAGGCCGTTGACCAGTTGCTGCAGGAAAATACCATCCATAACGCAATCTCACCTGATTGAGATTGCACGAGCGCCGACCACGGCGGGCCTTGGGACTAGGCGGCCCTCGCAGCGCAGTACTGTGCAGATCTACGGATAAAGACAGGTACCGCGGGGCTTTGGCCCGGGGGCTGACGCGCCCGGGCCGTGGGCCATTGTTATTTTTGTTTTTCCAGCTGGTGGTACTTGCCTTGGGCATCCCACTGGTAGACCACATAGTCGGACACGGTCAGGTCACCCTTCTTGTCCCACTTCTTCTCGCCCATGACGGTCTGCACCGGGTTGGCCTTGAGCCACTCGGCAGCCGCTTCGCCCTTGTTCGACTTGGCGCCGTTGAACGCGGCAGCCAGGGCCTGCAGCGAGGCGTAGGCGTACAGGGTGTAGCCTTCAGGCTCGGTGCCATTCTTGCGGAATTCCTCCACCACCGCCTTGCTGTCCGGCAGCAGGCGCGGGTCGGCACCGAAGGTCATGTACACGCCGTCGACGTATTGCGCGCCGCCTGCGGTGGACACCAGTTCGTCGGTGACGATGCCGTCATCGGACATGAACTTGACGTCCTTCAGGCCCTGTTCGCGCAGCTGGCGCACCAGCGGGCCGGCTTCCGGGTGCAGGCCACCGAAGTACACCACGTCGGCACCAGTGGAGCGGATCTTGGTGACCACGGCGCTGAAGTCCTTCTCGCCACGGGTCAGGCCTTCGTACAGCACCGGCTTGACACCGCGCTTTTCCAGCTGCGCCTTGGTCGCGTCGGCCAGGCCTTGGCCATAGGTGTCCTTGTCGTGCAACACCGCGACCTTCTTGCCCTTGAGCACGTCGACGATGTAGTCGCCAGCGACGATCCCCTGCTGGTCGTCACGCCCACACATGCGGAACATCGCAGAAAGACCGCGCTCGGTCACCTGCGGGTTGGTAGAGCCTGGGGTGATGGCGATGACACCAGCCTCGTCGTACACCTCGGAAGCCGGGATGGTATTGGAAGAACAGAAGTGGCCGACCACGCCGATCACCTTGTCCTGGTCGACCAGGCGGTTGGCCACGGCCACGGCCTGCTTCGGTTCGCAGGCGTCATCGCCCTTGACCAGGACAATCTTCTCGCCATTCACGCCACCGGCGGCGTTGATCTTGTCGGCCGCTGCTTGCGCACCTTTCATGTACTGCTCGCCAAACGCTGCGTTTGCCCCGGTCATCGGGCCCGCTACGCCGATCTTGACGTCGGCCTGAACATACGAAGAAACACCCAGTGCCGTAGCTACGGCCAGAGCCAGGAAACCTTTCTTGTAAAACGTCTGCGACATGAGGTGGTGCTCCTAGAGTTTTTTTGGTTGGCACTACAACTTCTCAGCACTGTGCTCAGAGCAAGGGCCGTGCCAGCGGTTTTGGGTTCCGGGAAAACACACCGTGCAGGGCACCTGCAGGCGACCGACGGCCTTTTCTTTATTGAGCGTGCAACCGTCTGCCACGCGGTGGGCGCCACCGCACGTACAGACAAGGAGCAACCTTCGCGTGCCATCATTGCAACCCTGGCAAGTGTTTACGTGCAACCAGCCTGTAACAGCAGACGTCACCGAACTGCACACCGCTGGTGCGCGACTGCTACAGGCGGCACCGTTTCAAGGCTGGCGTATGCACCGAAAAACACGCGGTTTTGGCTGTTCCGGCCTCTTCGCGGGGCATGCCCGCTCTCACAACGAGGCCCCCCTCGTTAACCAGAGAGATCTTTGTGGCAGCGGGCGAGCCCGCGAAACGGCCGGAACAGCCACACAAAGCCCAAAGGCTGGCACAATGTCCGCCATTCGCCGCCTCCGGAGCCCCTTTGATGAGCGAGAGCGCATTCGCCGAGCGCATCGTGCACAACCTGCTCGACACCGACTTCTACAAACTCACGATGATGCAGGGCGTGCTGCACAATTACCCGGACGCCGACGTCGAATGGGAATTTCGCTGCCGCAACGGCGAGGACCTGCGGCCTTATCTTGGCGAGATCCGCAACCAGCTGGAGAAGCTCGGCGACCTCACCCTGGATGACGGCCAGTTGGCCTTCCTGGAACGCATCAGCTTTCTCAAGCCGGACTTCCTGCGCTTTCTGCGCCTGTTCCGCTTCAACCTGCGTTACGTGCGCCTGGGGATAGAGCACGATCAACTGTTCCTGCGCCTGAAAGGCCCGTGGCTGCATGTGATTCTGTTCGAAGTGCCATTACTGGCGATCATCAGCGAAGTGCGCAACCGCAACCTGCACCCACGCATGCGCCTTGCCGAAGCCCGCGACCAGCTGTACCGCAAGTTCGACTGGCTGCGCGCGCATGCCAGCGCCGAGGAACTGGCCGAGCTGCAAGTGGCCGACTTCGGCACCCGCCGGCGCTTTTCCAGCCGGGTGCAGGAGGAGGTCGTCGGCGTACTGCGCGACGACTTCCCGGCCCGCTTCGTCGGCACCAGCAACGTCCACCTGGCATGGAAACTGGATATCAAGCCGCTGGGCACCATGGCCCACGAGTGGATCATGGCCCACCAACAACTCGGCCCGCGGCTGATCGACAGCCAGATCGCCGCGCTCGACTGTTGGGTACGCGAGTACCGCGGCCTGCTCGGCATCGCCCTGACCGACTGCATTACCATGGATGCCTTCCTCGGCGATTTCGACCTGTACTTCGCCAAGCTGTTCGACGGTTTGCGCCATGACTCCGGCGAACCGGTGGCCTGGGCAGAAAAGGCCATAGCCCATTACCAGAAACTGGGTATCGACCCGATGACCAAGACCCTGGTGTTCTCCGATGGTCTCAACCTGCCCCGTTCACTGGAAATCTTCCGCGCCCTGCGCGGTCGCATCAACGTGAGCTTTGGCATCGGTACCAATCTCACTTGCGACATCCCGGGCGTGGTACCGATGAACATCGTGCTTAAAATGACCGACTGTAACGGCGCGCCAGTGGCAAAGATTTCCGACGAAGCCGCCAAGACCCAATGCCGCGACGAGAACTTCGTCGCCTATATGCGCCACGTATTCAAAGTCCCCAGCAAGGAGTAACCCATGCAAGCGGTTCAGCAAGAGATTGCCCAGGCGCTGAAGGTACAGCCGCCGTTCGCCGACGCCGCCGCGCTCGAGGCCGAAGTCGCCCGGCGTGTGGCGTTCATCAAGGATTGCCTGGCCAACGCCCGGCTCAAGACCCTGGTGCTGGGCATCAGCGGTGGCGTCGACTCGCTGACCGCCGCCCTGCTCGCCCAACGTGCCATCAACGAGTTGCGAGCCGAAACCGGTGACAAGGCCTATACCTTCATCGCGGTGCGCCTGCCGTATCACGTCCAGCATGACGAGCATGACGCCCAGGCGTGCCTGGAGGTGATCAGGGCCGATGAAGTGCACACCATCGATATCGCCCCAGCGGTAAAAGCCCTGGCTGGCGAAGTAGAGGAACTGAAGAACGGTTCACCGACCTTGGTGGATTTCGTTGTCGGTAACGTCAAGGCGCGCACGCGCATGATCGCCCAGTACACCCTGGCCGGTGCACGCGGGGGCCTGGTGATCGGTACCGACCACGCTGCCGAAGCAGTAATGGGCTTCTTTACCAAGTTCGGCGATGGGGCTTGCGACCTGGCACCGCTGAGTGGCCTGGTGAAAAACCAGGTGCGGGCGATTGCGCGCAGCTTTGGTGCGCCGGAATCACTGGTGGAGAAGGTGCCGACCGCAGACCTGGAAGACCTGGAGCCGGGCAAGCCGGATGAAGCGTCCCATGGCGTGACCTACCAGCAGATCGACGCTTTCCTGCATGGCGAGCCGGTGAGCCAGGAGGCGTTCGACATCATCGTCGCCACCTACCGCAAGACCCAGCACAAGCGTGAAATGCCGTTCGCCCCATAAAAGCTTCGCGGGCATGCCCGCTCCCACAAGTACAGTGCCTGTTTCACAATTGGCACAATCCTGTGGCAGCGGGCATGCCCGCGAATAGGCCCGAAAGGCCTACACAGCTGTCATTACTTGACGACGACCTTGCCCTTCATCATCGAGATGTGGCCCGGGAAGGTGCAGAAGAAGCTGTAGTCACCACCGGCTTCCAGTTTGGAAGGGTCGAACTTCACTTCGGTTTCCTTCTCAGGCGCACCGATCATCTTGGTGTGGGCGATGATCGCGGCGTTATCAGCCTTGATGTAGTCCTTGTCCAGACCTTGGCTCATGCCTTCGGTGGCAATGCCCTGCATGTCAGCTGTCTTGCTGATCACCAGGTTGTGGCCCATGACGTTCTTCGGCAGGTTGCCGGAGTGGGTCAGTTTGACGGTGAACTCCTTGCAGCTCTTATCGACGGTGATTTCCTTGGTGTTGTAGGACATCTGATCGGTCGAGTCGACAGTCACCGAGCACTCGGCTGCGAAGACAGACGCGCTGGCGAGGGTCAGCAGGGATACCGCTACAGCTTTCGCAAACATCATGAATCTCCTTGGCAGGGTTTTATCAATTGCGAGACTGCCTGAAACCGTTCAGCCCCTTGCTGATATGGGTCAAGGGGGTGTCAAGCGGCCAGCCAGTAGAATTGTTCAATCGATTGTATACAACCAATTCAAGAGCACATCATGCCCTTTTATTGGACGATGGGACAACCTCTCATTTAGGAGCAATACGAAATGACCCTTGGTAGCCTGATGAACAGCCTGCTGGCGGCCTACGCCCATGGCGCGACCGGTGCAATCTGCGAATTCTCCCGTCCGGAGTGAAACCTGCCTTGGAACCGCTAGGCACGGGCCTTACCCTGTCAACCTGAGTGACTGGAGATGAGCAATGCCCGTACGTTCCGTTTGTGTGTTCTGCGGCGCCAGCATCGGCGCCAACCCTGCTTATCGTGAAGCAGCCGTCGCGTTGGGCCAGGCGATTGCCCGCCGCGGCCTGACCCTGGTCTATGGCGGTGGCGCGGTTGGCCTGATGGGCACCGTCGCCGACGCGGCCATGGCGGCCGGGGGCGAAGTGATCGGGGTCATCCCGGAAAGCCTGATGAATGCCGAAATCGGCCACAAAGGCCTCAGCCGCCTGGAAGTGGTCGACGGCATGCACGCGCGCAAGGCACGCATGGCCGAGCTGAGCGATGCCTTCATTGCCCTGCCGGGTGGGCTGGGCACGCTGGAAGAGTTGTTCGAAGTATGGACCTGGGGGCAACTGGGCTATCACGCCAAGCCGCTGGGCCTGCTCGATGTGAATAGTTTTTATGAAAAGCTCGGCGGGTTCCTCGACCATATCGTCGCAGAAGGTTTCGTGCGCCCACAGCATCGGGCGATGTTGCTGCTGGCGCAGCAACCGGACGAACTACTGGACGGGATGGAGAGCTTCGTCGCGCCGGTGGCACCGAAGTGGGTCGACAAGAAGCCTGACTGAAGCTGATACAGGGGCTGCGTTGCAGCCCCCCCCGAAATCAGCGCGGAATGACTGGCTGACGCGGCTTCTTGTTGCCCTTGCCACCCTTGCCCGCTTCCTTGCGCTCCTTGGCGGCCTGCTGGTTACGTGCAAACGCCTCGGCCTTGGCCTTTTCGCGCTTGTCCCACGGCTTGCTGCCATCACTGCCACGCGGCGGCAGGCCGGTGTGCTGGGTAAGGATCTTCTGCTCCTTGCCCACCTTGTGGCTACCCGCCGGGGTCGAGTTCTTGCGACGCGCGCTCTGGTAGCTGTCAGTCTGCGGCTGGTGCAGCGGGATCAGCTGATGCTTGCCCGGCCCGATCAGGTCGGCGCGGCCCATGCGCTGCAGCGCTTCACGCAGCATCGGCCAACCCTTCGGGTCGTGGTAGCGCAGGAACGCCTTGTGCAGGCGACGCTGCTCCTCGCTCTTGACGATTTCCACGCCTTCGCTCTTGTAGGTCACCTTGCGCAGCGGGTTCTTGCCCGAGTGGTACATGGCCGTGGCCGAAGCCATCGGCGACGGGTAGAACGCCTGCACCTGGTCGGCACGGAAGCCGTTGCCCTTCAGCCACAGGGCCAGGTTCATCATGTCTTCGTCGGTGGTGCCTGGGTGCGCAGCGATGAAATATGGGATCAGGTACTGCTCTTTACCCGCCTCTTTCGAGAACTTCTCGAACATGCGCTTGAAGCGGTCGTAGGTACCGATGCCCGGCTTCATCATCTTGTCCAGCGGGCCACGCTCGGTGTGCTCCGGGGCAATCTTCAGGTAACCACCGACATGGTGGGTGACCAGCTCCTTGACGTACTCCGGCGACTCCACGGCCAGGTCGTAGCGCAGGCCCGAGGCAATCAGGATCTTCTTCACCCCCGGCAGGGCACGTGCCTTGCGATACAGCTCGATCAGCGAGCTGTGGTCGGTGTTGAGGTTCTCGCAGATACCCGGGAACACGCACGACGGCTTGCGGCAGTGCTTCTCGATGTCAGGGCTCTTGCAGGCGATGCGGTACATGTTGGCGGTCGGGCCGCCTAGGTCGGAGACCACGCCAGTGAAGCCCGGCACCTTGTCGCGCATCTCCTCGATCTCGTGCAGGATCGATTCGTGCGAACGGTTCTGGATGATGCGGCCTTCGTGCTCGGTGATCGAGCAGAAGGTGCAGCCACCGAAGCAACCGCGCATGATGTTCACCGAGAACCGGATCATCTCGTAGGCCGGAATGCGCTCCTTGCCATAGGCCGGGTGCGGCACGCGGGCGTAAGGCATGCCGAACACGTAGTCCATTTCCTCGGTGGTCATGGGGATGGGTGGTGGGTTGAACCACACATCCACTTCACCATGCTTCTGCACCAGGGCGCGGGCGTTACCGGGGTTGGTTTCCAGGTGCAGCACACGGTTGGCGTGGGCATACAGCACCGGGTCGTTACGCACCTTCTCGAACGACGGCAGGCGGATAACCGATTTATCGCGGGTCATGCGCGGGCTATCGAGGATCTGCACCACCTTGGCTTCGTTCGGGTCTTCGACCTCGCCCTTGGCCTGCTCGATGGCACAGGCCTGGGTGTCCTGGGTGTTCACGTAGGGGTTGATGATCTTGTCCACGCGGCCCGGGCGGTCGATGCGCGTGGAATCGATCTCGTACCAGCCCTCGGGGGTGTCGCGGCGCACGAAGGCAGTACCGCGCACGTCGGTGATGCTCTCGATCTTCTCGCCGTTGGCCAGGCGCTGAGCCACTTCAACCACTGCGCGCTCGGCGTTGCCGAACAGCAAAATGTCGGCGCTGGCGTCGATCAGGATCGAGTGGCGGACCTTGTCCTGCCAGTAGTCGTAGTGGGCGATACGGCGCAGCGACGCTTCGATGCCACCCAGCACGATCGGCACGTGCTTGTAGGCTTCCTTGCAGCGCTGGCTGTAGACCAGGCTGGCCCGGTCCGGGCGCTTGCCGGCCAGGCCGCCGGGGGTGTAGGCGTCATCGGAACGGATCTTCTTGTCCGCGGTGTAGCGGTTGATCATGGAGTCCATGTTGCCCGCAGCCACGCCGAAGAACAGGTTCGGCTCGCCGAGCTTCATGAAGTCGTCCTTCGACTGCCAGTTCGGCTGGGCGATGATCCCTACGCGGAAACCCTGGGCCTCCAGCAGGCGGCCGATGATGGCCATGCCGAACGATGGGTGGTCGACGTAGGCATCGCCGGTCACGATGATGATGTCGCAGGAATCCCAGCCGAGCAGATCCATCTCCTCCCTGCTCATCGGCAGGAAAGGTGCCGGCCCGAAGCATTCGGCCCAGTACTTGGGATAGTCGTAGAGTGGTTTGGCTGCTTGCATGTCAGTGACCGGTTCTGGTGTGCAGGAAAATCGCGGGCGCGGAATATAGCACAAATTTTGACCAAATCCGACGATGGTTGTCGGATTCATGGATACCGGTGAAAAACGCCGATCCTATACGGACCCCCGTTATTCGTCGTCGTCGAAGTTGTACATGCCCGGCGCAAGATTCTCGAAGCGGGTGTACTTGCCGATGAAGGCCAGGCGTACGAAGCCGATGGGGCCGTTACGCTGTTTACCGATGATGATTTCCGCAACGCCCTTGTGCTCGGTCTCGGGGTGATACACCTCGTCGCGATAGACGAACATGATCACGTCGGCGTCCTGCTCGATCGCACCGGACTCACGCAAGTCGGAGTTCACCGGGCGCTTGTTCGGCCGCTGTTCCAGGGAACGGTTCAGCTGCGACAGGGCGATGACCGGGCAGTTGAACTCCTTGGCCAGGGCCTTGAGCGAGCGGGAGATCTCGGAGATCTCGTTGGTACGGTTGTCACCGGCCGAACCGGGGATCTGCATCAGCTGCAGGTAGTCGACCATGATCATGGCGATTTCGCCGTGCTCACGGGCCAGGCGCCGGGTGCGCGCGCGCATTTCAGAAGGGCTGATGCCGGCGGTATCGTCGATGAACAGCTTGCGGTCGTTGAGCAGGTTCACTGCCGAAGTCAGGCGCGGCCAGTCGTCGTCGTCCAGCTGGCCGGAACGCACCTTGGTCTGGTCGATACGGCCCAGCGACGACAACATACGCATGATCAGCGACTCACCTGGCATCTCGAGCGAGAACACCAGCACCGCCTTGTCGGTACGCAGTACGGCGTTCTCCACCAGGTTCATGGCGAAGGTGGTCTTGCCCATCGACGGACGGCCGGCAACGATGATCAGGTCGGCCGGCTGCAGGCCGCTGGTCTTCTCGTCCAGGTCGGTGAAGCCGGTGGAAACACCGGTGATATCGCTGTCGGAGTTGAACAGCGTGTCGATACGGTCAATGGCCATGGTCAACAGTTCGTTGACCCCTACCGGGCCGCCGGTTTTCGGGCGCGCCTCGGCGATCTGGAAAATCTGCCGCTCGGCGTCGTCAAGGATTTCTTCGGCATTGCGCCCTTGCGGGTTGAATGCATTGTCGGCGATGTCGGTACTGATGCTGATCAGCTGACGCAGGGTGGCACGCTCGCGAATGATCGCGGCGTAGGCCTTGATGTTGGCTACCGACGGAGTGTTCTTGGCCAGTTCCGCCAGGTATGCCAGGCCACCGACCTGCGAGGACAGGCCTTCCTTGTCCAGCTGCTCATGCAGCGTGACCACGTCGAAGGGCTGGTTGGCGTCAGCCAGCTTGTGCACGGCACGGAAGATCAGGCGATGGTCATGCCGGTAGAAATCGCCGTCCGAGACCTGGTCCAGTACCCGCTCCCAGGCGTTGTTATCCAGCATCAGGCCACCGAGCACGGCCTGTTCGGCCTCGATGGAATGCGGCGGCACCTTCAGGGCTGCGGTTTGCAGGTCAAGCTGTTCGGGGGTGGTGATCTCGTTCATGGCCACGAAAGAATTCTTGAGGATGAAAAAGACAAAGGGCACGGCCTGTCAAAAACAGGACCGTGCCCGATGTTAACCGCCCGGCTCACGAGGAGCCAGCCAGTCAGCGCAGCTTAGGCAGCTACGACGACCACACGTACGGTGGCTTCAACGTCGCTGTGCAGGTGCACGGCTACGTCGTATTCGCCAACCTGACGGATGGTGCCGTTCGGCAGACGAACTTCAGCCTTGGCCACTTCAACGCCGGAGGCGGTCAGGGCGTCAGCGATGTCGTGGGTGCCGATCGAACCGAACAGCTTGCCTTCGTCGCCAGCGGTGGCAGTGATGGTCACTTCCAGCTCGGCCAGTTGGGCAGCGCGGCTTTCAGCCGAAGCTTTCTTGTCAGCAGCTGCTTTTTCCAGCTCGGCGCGACGCTCTTCGAACGCAGCCAGGTTGGCGGCGTTGGCAACGGTGGCCTTGCCGAATGGCAGCAGGAAGTTACGGCCGTAACCAGCCTTAACTTTTACTTTGTCGCCCAGGTTGCCCAGGTTAGCGACTTTTTCCAGCAGGATCAGTTCCATTTGGTAAAACCTCTTAACTTTTAACCTTCACCGTTCGCGGAGTCATTCCCCTTGGGGGACTTGCGACCGCGAAAATCAATCAGGCTGTCGACAATGGCCAAAACCACCAGCAACGGATAAATCAGCTGCATGATCAGCGGCAACGTCACGTACATCCCCACCAGCCAGAAACCGGCCAGTCGGCCCTGCGCCACCAGCCCGTGCATCAAGGCGATGCCGGCCAGCACCAGTACCAGGCTCGAGGCCGATGCCAGGATGATGAACTGCGGCCCGATGAACGGGGCCACCACCATCACTGCCACCAAGACCGCCATGGTCTGTTTCGGCAACTTCAGGGCGCGAAACTCGCGACCGAAGCCTCCAGGGTTGTACAACGCTGCCTGCCAGTAGCGCGCCAGCACCAGGGCCAACACGCTGAACAATTGCACCGTCACTGCTGTGGAAGCGACCAGCACAGGGCGGATCAGCTCACCGGAAAGCACCGGTTGCCCTTCGATTTTCGGCATGGCTTCGGCAAACGCCTTGGCCAATCCATCGAAGGTTTGCGCCAGCGCCAGATCGAGCACGAGGCTGAAAGCCACGGCGAACACGGCACTGACGACCAACACCCGGCTCCAGGGATGCTCGGCGCGCAGCAGCGCAGCCAGGCCCAGGGCACCCGCGATCACCAGAAAGGTGATCGGATCGCCCATGACCCACACGGCCAGCCCGGCCAGCAGGCCGCCGGCGATGACCGTTGTAGCATCCTTGAACCCACGCCGCAGCAGCACAAGGCTGCCGGCAGCGGCACTCAACCAGAACAGCAGCGGCAATACCGCACTGATGACCACCACCAGGGTGGCCTGCATACGACCGCGCATGATGAAACTTGCTAACGCTCGCATGCTAATCCCTTACTGCTTGTCGACGACCCGGTCTCAGCGGCCGTGGCTGTCGGTGTAGGGCAGCAGGGCCAGGAAGCGGGCGCGCTTGATAGCGGTAGCCAGCTGACGCTGATAACGAGCTTTGGTACCGGTGATACGGCTTGGAACGATCTTGCCGGTTTCGGATACGTAAGCTTTCAGGGTGTTGAGATCTTTGAAGTCGATCTCTTTCACGTCTTCAGCAGTGAAGCGGCAGAATTTACGACGACGGAAGAAACGTGCCATTTAATAGGCTCCTCTAAAGGTCCGTGGATTACTCGTCAGCGTTATCGCTGGAGTCGCTGTCATTGCTGTCGTCGCCATCGGCGGATTCAGCATGCTCAGGACGCTCACGACGCTCACGGCGCTCGCTGCGGTTTTCTTCAGCCTTCAGCATCTCGGACTGGCCGGTAACGGCTTCGTCGCGACGGATGACCAGGTTACGGATAACGGCATCGTTGTAGCGGAAGTTGTCTTCCAGCTCGGCCAGGGCCTTGCCGGTGCACTCAACGTTCAGCATCACGTAGTGAGCCTTGTGAACATTGTTGATTGCGTAGGCCAGTTGACGACGGCCCCAGTCTTCCAGGCGGTGGATCTTGCCACCATCTTCTTCGATCAGCTTGGTGTAACGCTCAACCATGCCGCCGACTTGCTCGCTCTGGTCCGGGTGAACCAGGAAGATGATTTCGTAATGACGCATGAATGCTCCTTACGGGTTAGTAGTCTGCCAGTGGATCTGGTCAGACAAGGAGTGAATGACACTGGTGTGTCTTGCCAGGGAGTAGAGGCACATGCGCACCTGCCAGCTCGGCAAGGGGCGCAATTGTAGAGAAGGCGGGACACACAAGCAAGGAAATTGGTGATTATTTGAACAGCCGGAAACACTTTGCACCCGCGCTGGCCTATTCGCGAGTGAACCCGCCCGCACAGGGATCGCAAAAGGCCTGAGCCCTGTGCAGCACCTGCGGGAGCGGGCCTACCCGCGAAGAAGCCGGCACCGGCCGAAGATCAGCGTTTGGCCTGGCGCTGGCGCACGGCCTCGAACAGGCAGACGCCGGTCGCCACCGACACGTTCAGGCTGCTGACGCTACCGGCCATCGGCAGTTTCACCAGGAAATCGCAATGTTCACGGGTCAGCCGGCGCATGCCCTTGCCTTCCGCGCCCATGATCATCACCAGCGGCCCGGTGAGGTCCTGCTGATAGATCTCCTGCTCGGCTTCGCCAGCGGTACCGACTACCCACAGGCCACGCTGTTGCAATTTTTCCAGGGTGCGCGCCAGGTTGGTCACGGCTACCAGCGGGATCACTTCCGCTGCACCGCAGGCTACCTTACGCACCACTGGAGTCAGGGTTGCAGACTTGTCCTTGGGCACGATCACCGCCGTGGCACCGGCCGCATCGGCGGTACGCAGGCAGGCACCAAGGTTGTGCGGGTCGGTGACGCCGTCCAGCACCAGGATCAGCGGCGGCGTTTCGCTGCGCTCAAGCAGCTCCTCGAGCATCAACTCGCCCCACACCTGGCTTGGGCTCACCTCGGCAACAACGCCCTGGTGCACGCCTTCGACCCAGGCGTCCAGCTCACGGCGCTCGGCCTGGCCGACCGCCACGCGGTTTTCCGCGGCCAGCGCCAGCAACGCCTGGATACGCGGCTCGCTGCGCCCTTCCGACAGCCAGATCTGCTTGACCCGCTTCGGATGGTGCTGCAGCAACGCCTGCACGGCGTGCACGCCGTAGATTTTTTCCAGCTGACTCATGACTTGCTCTTGCTCTTGCGTGGCGCGCCGGACTTCGACGGGCCTTTACGGTGCTTGGTCGGCTTGCCCGAGGCCTTGCCGCCTTTGTCCGACTTGCTGCTGGCATGGCCGCCACTGCGCGCCTCGCTCATCAGCGCCTTCTTCATTTCGCGGCTCTTGCGCACTTCGGCGTTACGCTGCACGGCGTCTTTCGGGAAGTACGCCTCGGCGGTCTCGCTCTTGCGGCTGCGCGGCTTCGGCGTGGCCTTGGCCTCGACCGGTGCCTGCTCGGCCTGGCCGGCAGCCGGTGCTGCACCACGCTGCTTGCGGCCGATCGGCGCGGCGAGGGTGTTTTCCGACACTTCGAAGTCGATCTTGCGTTCGTCCAGGTCGACGCGCATGACCTTGACCTCGATCGTGTCACCCAGGCGGAAGCTGCGCCCGGTGCGTTCGCCGGACAGGCGGTGGTGCACCGGGTCGAAGTGGTAGTAGTCGCCCGGCAGCGCACTGACGTGCACCAGGCCCTCTACATAGATATCGGTCAGTTCGACGAACAGGCCGAACCCGGTCACTGCAGTGATCACGCCCGGGAAGGTCTCGCCCACGCGGTCTTTCATGAACTCGCACTTGAGCCAGTTGACCACGTCGCGGGTGGCCTCGTCAGCCCGGCGCTCGGTCATCGAGCACTGCTCGCCAAGTTGCTCGAGAGTGTTCTCGTCGTACGGGTAGATACGTGCCTTGGGGATGCTCATGGCGCCGGCACGCTTGACGTGCGGGGTATCGACCCTGGAGCGGATGATGCTGCGAATGGCGCGGTGCACCAGCAGGTCAGGATAACGACGAATCGGCGAGGTGAAGTGGGTGTACGCCTCGTAGTTCAGGCCGAAGTGGCCGTTGTTTTCGGTGCTGTACACCGCCTGGCTCAGCGAACGCAGCATCACGGTCTGGATCAGGTGGAAGTCCGGGCGCCCGGCGATGCTCGCCAGCAAGGCCTGGTAATCCTTTGGCGACGGGTCCTTGCCCTTGTGCAGGGTCAGGCCCAGCTCGCCAAGGAAGGCGCGCAGCTTTTCCAGACGCTCTGGCGGCGGGCCGTCGTGCACGCGATACAACGAAGGCACGCCATGCTTCTGCAGGAATTCGGCAGTGGCCACGTTGGCCGCCAGCATGCACTCCTCGATCAGCTTGTGGGCGTCGTTGCGCACGGTCGGGCGGATTTCCGCGATCTTGCGCTCGTCGCCGAAGATGATGCGGGTTTCCTGGGTCTCGAAGTCGATCGCGCCACGGGTGTGGCGGGCAGCTACCAGTACCTTGTACAGGTTGTACAGATTCTTCAGGTCCGGTACGACCGCCTTGTACTCCTCGCGCAGCGCCTTGCCCTCACGGGTGCGGGAATGCTCGAGCATGCTGCTGACCTTGTTGTAGGTCAGGCGGGCGTGGGAGTGGATGACACCTTCATAGAACTGGTAGTCGACCATCTGGCCGGCCTTGTTCATGGTCATTTCGCAGACCATGGCCAGGCGATCGACATGCGGGTTCAGCGAGCACAGGCCGTTGGACAGCTCCTCGGGGAGCATCGGCACCACGCGCTCGGGGAAGTACACCGAGTTGCCGCGCTGCTGGGCCTCGACGTCCAGGGCCGAGCCCAGGCGCACGTAGCTGGACACGTCGGCGATGGCCACATAAAGACGCCAGCCGCCGGAGAACAGACGCAGCTTGCCCAGCGGTTCGCAATAGACGGCGTCGTCGAAGTCGCGGGCATCCTCGCCGTCGATGGTGACGAACGGCAGGTGGCGCAGGTCGACACGCTTCTCCTTGTCCTTCTCTTCGACTTCGGAGCGGAACTTGCGCGCTTCCTTGATCACTTCCTTGGGCCAGACGTGCGGGATGTCGTAGCTGCGCAGGGCAACGTCGATTTCCATACCCGGCGCCATGTAGTTGCCGATGACTTCGACCACATCGCCTTGCGGCTGGAAGCGCGGGGTTGGCCAGTGGGTGATCTTGATCTCGACGAACTGGCCGATCTTCGCGCCACCATTGCGCCCGGCGGTCACCAGCACTTCCTGCTGGATCTTCGGATTGTCCGGGGTCACGTAGCCGATGCCGCCTTCTTCGAAGTAACGGCCAACCACGCTTTCGTGGGCACGGGAAATGATCTCGACCAGCACGCCTTCGCGGCGGCCACGGCGGTCGACACCAGACACGCGGGCCAGGCCGCGGTCGCCATCGAACACCAGGCGCATCTGCGCCGGGCTTAGGAACAGGTCTTCGCTGCCGTCGTCCGGGATCAGGAAGCCGAAGCCGTCACGGTGGCCGGAGACGCGGCCGCAGATCAGGTCCAGCTTGTCCACCGGGGCATAAGTGCCGCGCCGGGTATAGATAAGCTGGCCATCACGCTCCATGGCGCGCAGGCGGCGGCGCAGTGCTTCGATCTGGTCTTCGTCGTACAGACCGAACTCGGCCGCCAGCTCCTCGCGCGCGGCCGGTTCGCCACGGTCGGCGAGGCGCTGCAGGATCAGCTCACGGCTGGGAATGGGGTTGTCGTATTTTTCCGCTTCGCGAGCGGCCTCGGGATCGAGGGATTGCCAATCGGCCATCAGAAGGGGTTCACCTTGGGGTATATAGATAGGAATTCTGGCATAGGCGTATTGAAACCGGAAATGTCAGCCTTGGACAGCCCCACCGGCACCTCCGGCGGGCAGGAATAGGCCTGCGGAATCAACAAGTTGAATTTTTTGAAATTTTTTTCGCTCAGGGGGTTTACAGCCCCCCGGACCGTCCGTATAGTGCGCACCACAACGACGGACAACCCCGAAGTTGTAGTAGAGATGAACGACGCTGTAAAGCATCTTTTAATCTCGAATGTGTGCCCAGGTGGCGGAATTGGTAGACGCGCTGGTTTCAGGTATCAGTGGCTTAACGGCCGTGGAAGTTCGAGTCTTCTCCTGGGCACCAAATATTTTCAAGTAATAGATGACCAAGGATCTGTTACTACTGTGTGAAAGCGAACGATAGTAGCCTTCTCCAGATGATGTAAAGCTTTGCCCAGGTGGCGGAATTGGTAGACGCGCTGGTTTCAGGTATCAGTGACTTAACGGTCGTGGAAGTTCGAGTCTTCTCCTGGGCACCATACAAAAACCCACTAGCTTGCTAGTGGGTTTTTTCTTGCCTGCGTTTTTTGTATCGCCCTCCTTCGAGCAACGACACCGACAAGGTGCAAACCTGCACCGGCCTCTAGGCCGTTACACCTTGGTCTGCCCCATGAATTTCTCCTCACCCGGCCACTTGAGAAACGATTTCGTTTACCATTGTTTCCAAATATGTAGCCGTAAGCGAGGAAGTACCCGCATGACGATCCGCCCGCAACCGCTGATGCGTACCTTGGCCGCCGCCGTGCTGAGCCTGGTCATCGGCGCTCCGGCCGCCATGGCAGATGCACCGGTCACCCTGACCATGTACAACGGCCAGCACAAGGAAATCGGCGAAGCCATCGCCAAGGCCTACGAGGCCAAGACCGGCATCCACATCAATATTCGCAAGGGCAGCAGCAATCAGCTGGCCAGCCAGATCATCGAGGAAGGCGACCGTTCGCCGGCCGACATCATCTACACCGAAGAGTCCCCGCCCCTAAACAACCTGGGCGAGCTGGGCCTGCTGGCGAAGATCGACGATGCCACGCTGAACATGCTGCCCAAGGAATACGTTGGCGCCAACGACACCTGGATGGGCGTCACCGCACGCACCCGCGTCGTCGTGTACAACCCGAAGAAGATCGACGAGAAAGACCTGCCGACCACCGTCATGGATTTTGCCGGCCCTGAATGGGATGGCCGTGTCGGTTATGTGCCTACCAGCGGTGCATTCCAGGAACAGGCCGTGGCCATCCTGAAGATGCACGGTCGCGAAGCCACCGAAGAATGGCTGACCGGCCTGAAAGCCTTCGGCAAGACCTACACCAACAACATGGTCGCCCTGAAGGCCGTGGAAAAAGGCGAAGTCGCCGCCGTACTGGTGAACAACTACTACTGGTATGCACTGGAACGCGAGCGCGGCAAGCTCGACTCCAAGTTGTACTACCTGGCCGACGGCGATGCCGGCAACCTGGTGACTATCTCCGGTGCAGCGGCGGTCAAGGCCAGCAAGCACCCGAAGGAAGCCCAGGCCCTGCTCAACTGGATGGCCAGCGAAGAAGGCCAGCGCGTGATCACCCAGACCACCGCCGAGTACCCGCTGCACAAAGGCATGGTCTCCGACCGTGGCCTGAAACCGTTCGAAGAGCTGCGCCCGCCGAAGATCTCGCCGGCGGACCTGGGCAATGCCGAGGAAGCCATCGAGCTGGAACGCGAGGTCGGCCTGCTCTGATGACTGCCGCCCTGTCCGAGCCGGTGCCGGTACGCTTCGTACCGCGCCGCAAGCGCCCTTCCGTCTGGGTGCTGCTGCCTGTGCTGTTCCTGGTGGCAATGAGCTTGCTGCCATTGGCCTACGTCGCCATCAAAGCCTGGGAAGCCGGCTGGCGCGAAGCCTTGCACCTGCTGTGGCGGCCGTTTGTCTGGGGGCTGATGCGCAACACCCTGATACTGATGATCGGGGTGACGCTGGCCTGCATGGTGGTCGGCCTTGCCCTGGCCTGGTTGCTGGAGCGCAGCAACCTGTACGGCCGCAGGCTGTGGGGCGTGGTGCTGTGCCTGCCGTTCGCCGTACCGTCGTTCGTCAGCAGCTTCACCTGGGTGTCGCTGAGCTCGGACTTCGAAGGCCTGGGCGGGGCGATCCTGGTCATGGCGTTGTCCAAGTACCCGCTGGTATTCCTGCCAGTAGCGGCTACTTTGCGCAATCTCGACACCTCGCTGGAAGAGTCGGCACGCACCCTGGGTTGCAGCCGCTGGGGCGTATTCGTCAAGGTCACCCTGCCGCTGCTGTGGCCATCGATGCTCGGCGGTGCGCTGCTGATTGCCCTGCACATGCTGGTGGAGTTCGGCGCGCTGTCGATCCTCGGCCTGCAGACCTTCACCACGGCGATCTACCAGCAGTTCGAACTGGAATTCAGCAATGCCAATGCTGCGATGCTGTCGGCTGTACTGCTGGCGCTGTGCCTGGTGATGCTGTGGCTGGAATTTCGCGTTCGCGGCAAGGCACGCCATGTGCGCATCGGCCAGGGCGTGGCACGCCGCGCGCAACCGGTGCGGCTACGCGGCTGGGCCGTGCTGGCGCAACTGTTCTGTGTAGCCCTGGCAGTGCTGGGCAGCGGTATTCCGCTGGCCATGCTCGGCTATTGGCTGAGCGTAGGATCATCAGCGGCATTTCCGGTGGCGGCCATCTCCAAGGCGTTGTTCACCTCGCTGTCGGTGTCGCTTGGTGGTGCCGGCTTCTGCGTGCTACTGGCCCTGCCGATCAGCTTCCTGGTGGTGCGCTACAAAGGCCGCCTGGCAATCTGGGCCGAACGCCTGCCGTACCTGCTGCACGCCCTGCCCGGCCTGGTAATTGCCCTGACCCTGGTATTCTTCGCCCTGCACTATGTGCCGGCGCTGTACCAGACCACGGCCTTGTTGTTGCTCGCCTACGCGCTGCTGTTCCTGCCACTGGCCCAGTCGCCAGTGCGTACCGCGCTGAACAAGGCTTCGCCGACACTGGAGGAAGCCGCACGCACCTTGGGCGCGAACAGCTTTGCCGCGTTCTGCCGGGTGACCTTGCCGATCATTTTCCCGGCCATGGCAGCGGCCTTTGCATTGGTGTTTCTGGATGCCATGAAGGAACTGACCGCGACATTGCTGCTCAGCCCTACCGGCATGACCACCTTGGCCACCGAGGTGTGGGCACATACCGCCAACGTCGAGTTCGCGGCAGCGGCGCCTTATGCGGCACTGCTGATCGTGGTATCAGGATTGCCGGTTTATCTGCTGACTACACGCATGTATCTGAACAAGGCGTAACCTGCTTCGCGGGCTTGCCCGCGAAAAGGCCTTCAGACGATGTTACGCAGCATGCGCCGCACGATAGGCCCATGAGCCTTGCCGACCGGCAGCATGTAGAGGCGGCCGAACCTGTTGAAGCACTGCACCGAGGTGGTTACGCGCAAGTATTGCCGCCCCTGCCCTGCTTCATCCAGATCCATGCTCACCATCACCGCCAGGTGCGTGTCGCGCGAAGTCAGGACCAGTTGCTGATCAACGATCGCTTCGACGGTGAAAAAATCCAGAAGCTCGCCGACTACCGGCACCTGCTCGGGGCTGCGTGATGAGAAACCGTGGATGGCAGCGACATTGAACCGCCGCGAAATGGAGTCGCGCAGGCGGAAGGCCACGGCCAGCCAGCCCGGGACGACCGAGGTCATGGCACAGTAGGCCCCGAAGGCGGTCATTGGCGCAGTGACGACGATGCCATCGGAATGAAAAAAATCCAGCTCGGCCGGGGCGGCGACCAGTTGGGCAGACATGAACAACTCCTTTTGCCATGTGTCGCCGCCATCATAGCAACACCGCCCCTTGTAGGAGCGGCCGCATCAGGCTCTGAATTGGCCCAGGCTTGCCCGCAGCTGTGCGGCCAGGTCATCCAGCACCTTGCTGCTGGCCGTGGTCTGCATCACTACTTCGGCCGAGCGCTCGGCTTGTGCATGGATGTTTTCAACTCGCCCCCGCACCGCCTGCGCACCATGGGCCTGCTGTTCGGCTGCCCGGGTTGCCAGGCCGATCGCCGCATGCACCTGCTCGACCGCCACCTGCACCGACTGCTGACGGCGCTCGTTGTCGCGCAGCACCAGCAGCCCTTCGCTGGCCTTGAGCCCGGCCTGGCTGATGGTCGCCACGGCTTCCTTCGCACCTTTCTGCAAGGCGGCGATATGCGCCTGGATGTCGCCGGTGGAGCTTTGCGTCTTGCTCGCCAACGCCCGCACTTCATCAGCCACAACGGCAAACCCACGCCCGGTCTCGCCCGCCCGGGCAGCCTCGATGGCAGCGTTGAGGGCCAACAGGTTGGTCTGTTCGGCAATACCGTGGATCACCGTCAGCACCACTTCAATCTGTTCACTCTGCTTGGCCAGCCGCTCGATCACCTGCGAGCCGGTCTCCACCTGCTCGGCCAGATTCTCGATCAAGCCGGCCAGCTGGGTCGAGGTGCGACTGTTTTCATTGGTGGCCTGGCGGATATCCACGACTTGTTGCAGCGCAGCCTGCATCGCATGGCTTTCAGCCTGGGCCTCGTCGGCCATGCTCGACAGGTCGCGCAGGCTGGCCGCCACTTCATCGCGTTGCAGTGCAGCGGCAGCATCGGCGCCGGCATTGCGCTGGGCCATTGCGCCAATCTCAACGCCGGTACGCTGCGCCACCTCGCCGGCCTCGCGCACGATGGGCTGCAGCTTGTCGACAAAGCGGTTCACCGCCGAGGCCATGTCGCCGATTTCATCGCGGCTGTCGAGCAGCACGCGCTTGGTCAGGTCGCCTTCACCGGCAGCCAGGTCGTCGAGTGCAGCGATCAGCAGGCGCAGCTTGCTCAACACCCGCCGGCCAAGTACCACGGCTACCACCAGCAGCACCCCTAGGCCGACCAGCACCAGCCCCAGGCCGATACGCCAGCGCAGCTCGGCAGCGGCATCGCGAACCGTCTGTGCTGTATTGGCCTGCATCGCGGCGGCGCTGCCCTGGGCCTTTTCCAAACGCTCGCGCAGGGTGTCGCCACTCTCGGCCGCAGCACCGACCAGGCTGTCACCGACCAGTTGCTCGCCACTGGTGATAAGGGCGGCGAAGCGCTGGTCGAGCGCCTTGAGCTCCTGGTCGATGCCAGCCGTGGAAACACCCATCACCACCTTGCCGATTTCCGCACCATTGGGGCTGATCGAGGCCTCGACGAAGTACACCGCCGGGTCCCGCCGTGCCGCGTCGATCACCTTGTCCAGCGCACGCTCGCCCTGACCTTTTTCCATCAACGCCTGGTTGATCGGGTTCTGCCGGTTCAGGTAGCGGGTGAGGTGCTGGCCCTGGGCGTCGTCGTAAACCACAAACAGCACGTTGGGGTTGCGCTGGGCGCGGCGCGCGAAGTCGGAGAGCACCGGCACATCGTTGTCCCAGATCGCCCGCGGGGCGACCGAAGCCAGCAGCTCGGCCATATCGTTAGCGGAGTCCTTGAGGTTCTTCTCCAGCGTGCTGCGCAGCTGCTGCTGCTCGCTTTGCAGGCGTGCCGACAAACCTGCACTCAGGCGCTGGCGGGTGCTGCTGGAGAGCCCGTCGAGGCCGGAGCGCACATCTTGCCCGGCTTGCTCCAACTCACTGGCGAGTTGGCGGCTGTCTTTGCCCAGGCGTTCACCCAGGTCGGCTTCCAGGGCGGTGACCGTGCTTCGGGTAAGCGCAACGGCGACCAGCACCTGCACCAAAAGAGCGATACCAAGGGCAACAAACACAGGCCGCAAAAGGCGGCTTCGTAACAGTGAGAGGATGGCAGACACGGTGTAACCCTCGTGTTTTCTGGCGCCACTATTTTGATGGCATCTTCAGAAACTTCTTACAGCAAGGGTTGTGCCGGGGGCAGCAGGGATAAACGCCAAGGTTCAGCAATGGGTTTTCCTGCACCGGCCTCTTCGCGGGCTTGCCCGCGAAGAGGCCGGTGCAGGAAAGCACAAATGAAAACGCCGCAGCCCCTTTCAGGGCCACGGCGTCAGATCAGCCTGGAAGGCAGATCAGGCGAACGGATGACGCAGCACGATGGTCTCGTTGCGGTCCGGGCCGGTGGAGATGATGTCGATCGGCGCACCGATCAGCGCTTCGATGCGCTTGATGTAAGCGCGAGCGTTGGCTGGCAGTTCTTCCAGGGTTTTAACGCCCAGGGTCGACTCGCTCCAGCCTGGCATCTCTTCGTACACCGGCTCCAGGCCGATGTAGCTGTCGGCATCGGAAGGCGCGTCGATGACGGCACCGTTCTCGTTCTTGTAGCCAACGCAGATGTTGATGGTTTCCAGGCCGTCCAGTACGTCCAGCTTGGTCAGGCAGATGCCCGAGATGCTGTTGACGTCGATGGCACGACGCAGGATGACGGCATCGAACCAGCCGCAACGGCGGGCACGGCCGGTGGTGGAGCCGAACTCGTGGCCACGCTTGGCCAGGGTAGCGCCAGTCTCGTCGAACAGTTCGGTCGGGAACGGACCGGAACCTACGCGAGTGGTGTAGGCCTTGGTGATACCCAGGATGTAGTCGAGGTACATCGGGCCAACGCCAGAACCAGTGGAGATACCGCCAGCGGTGGTGTTGGAGCTGGTGACGTACGGGTAGGTACCGTGGTCGATGTCCAGCAGCGAGCCCTGGGCACCTTCGAACATGATGTCCTTGCCGGCACGACGCAGGTTGTGCAGCTCGGCGGTGACGTCGAGCATCATCGGCTTGAGCTGTTCGGCGTAGGCCATGCATTCGTCCAGGGTCTGCTGGAAGTCGATGGCCGGCTCTTTGTAGTAGTTCACCAGCTGGAAGTTGTGGTAATCCAGCAGCTCACCGAGCTTGGCAGCGAAACGCTCGCGGTGGAACAGATCGCCGACGCGCAGGCCGCGACGTGCCACCTTGTCTTCATAGGCTGGGCCGATACCGCGACCGGTGGTGCCGATCTTGGCTTCGCCACGGGCTTTCTCGCGGGCCTGGTCCAGGGCCACGTGATACGACAGGATCAGCGGCGCAGCCGGGGAAATGCGCAGGCGCTCACGCACCGGTACGCCCTTCTCTTCCAGCTTGGTGATTTCACGCATCAGCGCGTCCGGTGCAACGACCACGCCGTTGCCGATCAGGCACTGTACGCCTTCACGCAGGATGCCCGAGGGAATCAGGTGCAGAACGGTCTTTTCACCATTGATCACCAGGGTGTGACCCGCGTTGTGGCCACCCTGGTAGCGCACTACGGCGGCAGCATGTTCGGTCAGCAGATCGACGATCTTGCCTTTGCCCTCATCACCCCACTGGGTACCCAGGACGACGACATTCTTACCCATTACATTGGTCCTCATTCACGCAAACTTGGTTGTCGGCCTGTTGCCGACGCAGAAACTCACTGGGTCAGCGGCAGAACCTGCCAGCGCCCGTCTTGCTGAATCAATTGCCGATCACAATCCGCTTCGAGGGCAGCACTCAACGGCTGGCCAGGCAGGGCCTGGACCACACGCTGGCCCTCGTTGCGCAACTGGCAGACTTGCTGCCAGAGGGCCGCATCGCCACTGTCCGGCATCCAGATGCCGCCAGCTGGCAATACGACCTCCGCTCGCCCCAGTGTGACCAGGGTCTTCAAATCCGTGGAAAATCCGGTGGCCGGGCGTGCCCGGCCAAAGTCGGCGCCGATGTCGTCGTAGCGTCCGCCCTGGGCGATCGATTGGCCTTCGCCAGGCACGAACACGGCGAACACCACGCCGGTGTGGTAGTGGTAACCGCGCAGTTCGCCGAGGTCGAAGTACAGCGGCAGGTCAGGGAAGCGCGATGCCAGGCGATCGGCGATCGCCAGCAGGTCGTCCAGCGCCGCCAGCACGCTGGCCGGGGCACGGCCCAGGCGCACGCGGGCGTCGGCCAGCACTTCACGACCACCGCACAGCTCGACCAGCGCACGCAGCATGTTGCCCAGGTCTTTCGGCAAGTCGGCGGTCAGCGCCTGGACCTCATCGACGGCCTTGCGCTGCAGGGCGTCGAACAGCTGCTGCTCGACCGCACCAGACAGGCCGGCAGCACGGGCCAGGCCGCGGTAGATACCGACGTGGCCGAGGTCCATGTGTACATCCGGTACGTCGGCCAGTTGCAGCGTGGCGAGCATCAGGCTGATGACTTCGACATCGCTGGTAGGGCTGGCATCGCCGTACAGCTCGGCGCCCAGCTGGATCGGGCTGCGCGAGGTAGACAGGGCACGCGGCTGGGCATGCAGCACACTGCCGGCATAGCACAGGCGGCTCGGGCCTTCACGGCGCAAGGTGTGGGCATCGATGCGTGCCACCTGCGGAGTGAAGTCGGCGCGGAAGCCCATCAGGCGGCCGGACTGCGGGTCCACTACCTTGAAGGTGCGCTGATCCAGGTCCTGGCCGGCGCCGGTGAGCAGCGACTCCAGGTACTCGATATGCGGGGTGACGACCAGTTCGTAGCCCCAACTCTGGAACAGGTCCAACACCTGGCGGCGCGCGATCTCGATGCGCGCAGCCTCAGGTGGCAGTACTTCCTCGATGCCATCTGGCAGCAGCCAGCGGTCTACCGTTGCCATTACGCCATTTCCCCTCTGGTCCGGGTGGCTTGCCAGCAGGCGAGCCGTCAGTAAAGCCGGTATCGCGCACAGCAGCGGGCAGCACTGATCCCAGCGCAGCCACCGTACCCGATACCCTCGAATTGCCATGCGACCTGACCAAACCGTCAACTGGCGGTTTGCCAATCAACCTTGCAGACGCAAAAAAGCCGGGAAATTTCCCGGCTGCCTCATCATACACCCCTTTTCCATCAGGATGCACCCCGCCAGGCGTTTTAGCTGCCAGGCGGGGCCGCTGCATCGGAATCAGGGCCTGAGCATCACGGCCTGCTCTTGTCCAGGAAGCGGAAGAACTCGTTCTTCGGGTCCAGGACCAGCACGTCGCTCTTGCTCGAGAAGCTCTCGCGGTACGCCTGCAGGCTACGGTAGAACGCATAGAAATCGGCGTCCTGGGTGTAGGCCTTGGCGTAGATGGCTGCCGCCTGGGCGTCACCATCACCGCGGGTTTCCTCTGCCTCGCGATAAGCCTCGGCCAGCAGTACACGACGCTGACGGTCAGCATCGGCACGGATACCCTCAGCCAGCTCGTTACCCTTGGCGCGGTGCTCGCGGGCTTCTCGCTCACGCTCGGTGCTCATGCGGTCGAACACGCTGCGGTTGACTTCCTTCGGCAGGTCGATGGCCTTGACGCGTACGTCGACCACCTCGATCCCCAGCTCCTTGGCGGCCATGCGGTTGAGCGATGCAGTGATGTCGGCCATCAGCGCGTCACGTTCACCGGAAACCACCTCGTGCAGGGTACGTTTACCGAACTGGTCACGCAGGCCGCTTTCCAGGCGACGCGACAGACGCTCGTCGGCAATCTGCTTCATGCCGGACGTGGCGGTGTAGAAGCGCTCGGCATCCTTGACGCGCCACTTGGCGTAGGCGTCGACCATCACCGCTTTCTTCTCCAGGGTCAGGAACCGCTGGGTCGGGGCGTCGAGGGTCATCAGGCGAGCGTCGAACTTGCGTACCTGGTTCACGTACGGAATCTTCACGTGCAGGCCCGGCTGGACATCTGCCTGGACCACCTTACCGAAGCGCAGCAGTACTGCACGCTCGGTCTGGGACACGATATAGAAGCTGTTCCAGGCAACGATTGCCAGGACCACGGCGGCGATCAGGGCGATCAGCGATCGGTTGCTCATCAGCGGCTCTCCCTAGTGCGCAGCGGCTGCTGTTGCTGTTGCAGGTCCTGCGCCGCACGGGCGGCCGCATCGTTGACCGATGGCGACACGCTGGTGGTTGGCACGGACGGGTTGCGGCTGCCTTCGACCATCTTGTCCAGTGGCAGGTAGAGCAGGTTGTTCTGCCCGTCCTTGGTTGCCACCATGACCTTGCTCGAATTGCTGTAGACCTCCTGCATGGTCTCCAGGTACAGGCGCTGACGGGTCACGTCAGGTGCCTTGCGGTACTCGGCAACCAGCTTGGTGAAGCGGTCGGCCTCACCCTTGGCACGGGCAATGACTTCGTCACGGTAGCCGTTGGCATCCTCGATGATACGCTGGGCCTGGCCACGGGCTTCCGGCACCACGCCGTTGGCGTAGGACTCGGCCTGGTTGCGCGCACGCTGCTCGTCTTCGCGGGCACGGATCACGTCGTCGAAGGCTTCCTGCACTTCACGCGGGGCGGCCGCGCTCTGCACGTTGACCTGGGTAACGGTGATACCCGTGCGGTAGTTGTCGAGGAAGCGCTGCAGACGTTCGCGGATATCCACGGCCATCTGCTCGCGACCTTCGGTCAGCACCTGGTCCATCGAGGTGGAACCCACCACGTGGCGCAGGGCGCTTTCGGTCGCGTGCTGCAGGCTCACCTCAGGCTGGTCGACGTTGAGCACGAAGTCCTGCAGGTTGCTGATCTTGTACTGGACGGTCAGCGGCACCTCGACGATGTTCTCGTCTTCGGTCAGCATCTGGCCCTGCTTGGTGTAGGCACGCTCACGCGTGACGTTTTCCATGTACTTGCGATCGATCGGCGGGAAGTAGATGTTCAGGCCGGGACCGACCGTTTCATAGTACTTGCCGAAGCGCAGCACCACGGCTTGCTCCTGCTCGTCGACGACATAAACGGCGCTGTACAGCCAGATGGCCGCCAGTACCGCCAGGCCGATGCCCAGCAGGCCCAGGCCACCGCCCTTGCCGACATTGCGGTCGCTGCCGCCACGTTTCTTGCCACTGCCGAACATGCCGTTCAGGCTGTCCTGCAATTTGCGGAAGGCCTCGTCCAGGTCCGGCGGACCTTTCTTGTCACCACCGCCGCCACCGCCACCACGGCGGCCGCCCCAGGGATCCTGATTGTTCGAGTTGCCACCCGGCTCGTTCCAAGCCATAGCGCTCTCCATCTGATAAAGCAAAGACGCGCCCACGGCGCGCCGTCCAATGCTACAGAATGCCTGTCACTGCTGCCCGGCGACCTCGACGAGCATTTATTGCAAAGTGTGTTGCTCGACAAACACTTGCGGCTCTATGCCTTCGCGGCTGACCAGGCGATTCAGTTCCACCCTGGGCAGTCGCACGCTCAGCAGGCTGCGCCCTTCTTCATCATGCGCTTCACTCTGCACGGCCCCCAGGGCGAAGAATTGCGCGCGCAAGCGGGCAAAACGCTGCTCCAGACACAGGGTACCGACAAACAGATCATCCCCCAGCAACTCGGCAATCGCCTGGCCGACCAGCTCCAGGCCACGCCCATCGCGTGCCGATACCCAGACCCGCTCAGGCTTGCCATCGGCATTGCGCTGGATCTGCGGCTCGACATCTTCGAGCAAGTCGAGTTTGTTATACACCTCGAGGATCGGCAACCCTTCGGCACCAATCTCGCCCAACACCGCCAGCACTTGCTCGATCTGCTCCATGCGCTCTGGCTCATGGGCGTCGATCACATGCAGCAGCAGGTCGGAGTTGCTCGACTCTTCGAGCGTAGCCCGAAATGCCTCCACCAGCTTGTGCGGCAGGTGGCGAATGAAACCCACGGTGTCAGCCAGCACGATCGGCCCCAGATCGTTCAGCTCGAGCCGGCGCAGGGTCGGGTCGAGGGTGGCGAACAGCTGGTCCGCGGCATACACCTCGGATGCAGTCAGGGCATTGAACAGCGTGGACTTGCCGGCGTTGGTATAGCCCACCAGCGACACCGAAGGGATATCCGCGCGCTTGCGCCCGCGCCGTGCCTGCTCGCGCTGGCTGCGCACCTTTTCCAGGCGTGACTTGATCTGGCGAATGCGTACCCGCAGCAGACGGCGGTCGGTTTCCAGCTGGGTTTCACCCGGGCCGCGCAGGCCGATACCACCCTTCTGCCGCTCAAGGTGGGTCCAGCCGCGGACCAGTCGCGTGCTCATGTGCTCGAGCTGGGCCAACTCGACCTGCAGCTTGCCTTCATGGGTACGCGCCCGCTGGGCGAAGATATCGAGGATCAGCCCGGTACGGTCGAGCACACGGCACTCGAACACGCGTTCGAGGTTGCGCTCCTGACTGGGCGTGAGGGTGTGATTGAAAATCACCAGGTCTACCTGTTCGGCATGGACCAGGTCATGCAACTCCTCGACCTTGCCAGTGCCAATCAGGTATTTGGCGGAAGGCTGATGCCTTGACACCGTGACCAGCGAGACGATGTCGGCACCGGCCGACAATGCCAGCTCCTGAAACTCCTGCGGGTCTTCGCGCGCCTCAGGGTTCTGGCCTTCCAAGTGAACGAGCAACGCCCGCTCACCACCACCGTGGCGCTCAAAGAACAATGCAGGCTCCTATCAGGCGTTGCCTGGCTCGCTGTCGCCGTGATCGGAATCGGACGGGCTTGGCAGGCGAACCGGACGTGCAGGAACCACGGTCGAGATGGCGTGCTTGTAGACCATCTGGCTGACGGTGTTCTTCAGCAATACCACGAACTGGTCGAAAGATTCGATCGAGCCCTGCAGCTTGATACCGTTGACCAGATAGATGGACACCGGGACCTTTTCTTTTCTCAAGGTGTTCAAGTAAGGGTCTTGTAGCGAATGCCCTTTTGACATATGCCGCACTCCTGTAAGGATCAATAATAGAAAATCAAGAAAATCGATAAATTGGGCCGCCCCTTCGCAAGGATAGACGGCAAACAACAGGGACTCAGCTCAATATGGAGATGGCCCCAAGGTATTTCAAGGTGCGGGACAGATTGTCGCAGGCCAGGCTGTCAAGCCAATGCACTTCAGGCCAGCCACGCAACCAGGTGAACTGCCGCTTGGCCAGCTGCCGGGTAGCAATGATACCGCGCTCACGCATCTCATTCTCAGTCAGCCTGCCATCGAGGTAATCCCAGACCTGCCGATACCCCACTGCCCGTATAGACGGCAGCCCGGCGTGCAAGTCACTTCTGGCTCGCAGCGATCGGACCTCCTCGACAAAGCCCTGTTCCAACATCTGTGAAAATCGTAACGCAATTCGCTGATGCAAAATGTGACGATCTGTAGGAGCAATCGCCAAACTCGCGACAGTATAGGGCAAATGTCCGCCAGCGCCTGCGTCTGCGCCGCGACTTTCCGCGAATTGACGCTGACGATGGGTTGTCATGCTCTCGCCACTCACCCGGTACACTTCCAGCGCCCGGATCAACCGTTGCGGGTCGTTGGGGTGGATACGCGCCGCCGACTCGGGGTCTACCTCGGCCAACTGGCGGTGCAACTCGGCCAGGCCCAAGGCCTCGGCCTGGGCCTCCAGCTCGGCCCGGACCGCAGCATCGGCGGCCGGCATGTCGGCCAGCCCATCGATCAGCGCCTTGTAATAGAGCATGGTGCCGCCCACCAACAAGGGGATCTTGCCGCGCGCAGTGATCTCAGCCATGGCCTCCAGGGCATCGGCACGGAATTGCGCAGCGGAGTAGCTCTCGGCCGGATCGCGAATGTCGATCAGCCGGTGCGGGTAGGCCGCGAGGATTTCCTTCGAAGGCTTGGCCGACCCGATATCCATGCCACGGTAGACCAGTGCCGAATCGACGCTGATCAGTTCACAGGGCAAGACCTTGGTCAGTTCGATGGCCAAGTCGGTCTTGCCGGCCGCCGTCGGGCCCATCAGGAATATTGCAGGGGGCTTGCCGCTCATGTCACCGACCGCGCAGGAAGAGTTTGTCCAGGTCGTCCAGGCCCATCTGGGTCCAGGTGGGACGACCGTGATTGCACTGGCCGCTGCGCTCGGTGTTTTCCATATCACGCAGCAGGGCGTTCATCTCGGGGATCGCCAGGCGCCGGTTGGCGCGCACGGCGCCGTGGCAAGCCATGGTGCCGAGCAGCTCGTTAAGGTGCGCCTGGATACGGTCGCTGGTGCCGTATTCCATCAGGTCGGCGAGCACATCCTGCACCAGGCGGTTGGCCTCGGCCTGCTTGAGCAAGGCCGGGATCTGGCGGATAGCCAGGGTCTCGGGGCCCAGGCGCTGCAGTTCGAAGCCCAGGCGCTGGAACCACTGCGCGTGTTCTTCGGCGCAATCGGCTTCGCGCTGGCTCAGGGCCAGGGTCTCGGGCACCAGCAGCGGTTGGCCGCTGAGGCCTTCGCTGGCCATGGCCACTTTCAGGCGTTCGTACATGATTCGCTCGTGGGCCGCGTGCATGTCCACCAGCACCAGGCCGATGGCGTTTTCGGCCAGGATGTAGATGCCCTTGAGCTGCGCCAGCGCGTAGCCCAGCGGGGGAATATCCCCCTGGCTTTCGGGCAGCGCCGGCGCCGTGACCACACCTTCATCCAGCGGTTTGTAGAACTCGCGATACACCGCCTGCGCCTCGGCGGCCGGCAGCGGCTGCGCGGGACGCGGGGTGTACTGGTACTGGTAACCCGCGCCACTGCCGCCACCGGCATATGACTGCTGCGGGGCACGTGGCTGTTCGAGCACCGGCGAGGCCAGGCGCATTTCCCCCTGTGGGCCGAACTCACCGGCCTGCGGCCCGGTGGGGCGGATGACTTCAGGCACGGCGGCAGGCGCGGCCAGCTGGTCTTCCGGACGCACGTCGGCCAAGGCGCGATGCAGGGTGCCATAGAGGAAATCGTGCACCGAGCGCCCTTCGCGGAAACGCACTTCATGCTTGGTCGGGTGCACGTTGACGTCGACGCCGTTGGGCTCCAGCTCCAGGAACAGCACGAAGGTCGGGTGCCGGCCATTGAACAGCACGTCACGGTAGGCCTGGCGCACGGCGTGGGCGACCAGCTTGTCGCGCACCGCACGACCATTGACGAAGAAATACTGCAAGTCGGCCTGGCTGCGCGAGAAGGTTGGCAGGCCGACCCAGCCCCACAAGCGCAGGCCGTTGCGCTCGACATCGATCGGCAGCGCCTGCTCCATGAAGCCTGGGCCGCAAATGGCGCTTACCCGCCGCGCACGGGCAGTTTCATCATGGGCTTCGTGCAGGCTGAGGATGCTCTTGCCGTTGTGGCGCAGATGGAAGCCAACATCGAAACGCGCCAGCGCCAGGCGCCGGATGACCTCCTGCAGGTGATCGAATTCGGTTTTCTCGGCTTTGAGGAACTTGCGCCGCGCCGGGGTGTTGAAGAACAGGTCGCGCACTTCCACCGACGTGCCTACCGGATGCGCCGCCGGCTGCACCCGTGGAGTCATGTCGCGGCCTTCGGTTTCCACCTGCCAGGCTTCGCTCGCACTGGCGGTGCGCGAGGTCAGGGTCAGGCGCGCTACCGAGCTGATCGAGGCCAGGGCCTCACCGCGGAAGCCCAGGCTCAATACCCCTTCGAGGTCTTCCAGTTCACGAATCTTGCTGGTCGCGTGGCGGGCCAGGGCCAGCGGCAGGTCATCGGCGGAAATGCCGCTACCATCGTCACGCACCCGCAGCAGCTTGACGCCGCCCTGCTCCACTTCCACATCGATGCGCCGGGCACCGGAGTCCAGGCTGTTCTCCAGCAGCTCCTTGGCGACCGAGGCCGGCCGCTCGACAACCTCGCCGGCAGCAATCTGGTTGGCCAGCCGCGGGCTGAGCAGCTGGATGCGCGAACCGCCACTCATTGCGAGGCCAATGTGGTGGCAGGGATATCGAGGCGCTGGCCAACCTTCAGTTCATCGCTCTTGAGGCTGTTGGCGTTGCGCAGGCTGGTCACGCTGACCTGGTAGCGGACCGCGATCATTGCCAGGGTCTCGCCAGGGCGCACCGTGTGCTCACGCGGGCCTGCGGCGATCTTGCCAGTGTCGCGCAGCCAGGCGATGTAGGTGCCAGGCGGCGGGTTCTGCTGGAAGTACTGGCGCACACCGGTGTGGATCGAACGGGCCAGGGCCTGCTGGTGGCTCGCGGTAGCAAGCTTGGCGGCTTCGTTGTTGTTCGAGATGAACCCGGTTTCAACGAGGATCGACGGAATGTCCGGCGACTTCAGCACCATGAAGCCGGCCTGTTCCACACGCTGCTTGTGCAGCGAGGTGATCCGCCCCATGTTGCCCAGCACCTTCTGCCCGACATTGAGGCTGGAGCTGAGCGTGGCGGTCATCGACAGGTCGAGCAATACCCCGGCGAGCATGCGGTCCTTGTCGTCGAGGCTGACGTTACCGGCGCCACCGATCAGGTCGGAACGGTTTTCCGTGTCGGCCAGCCAGCGCGCGGTCTCGGAGGTGGCACCGCGGTCGGACAGGGCGAACACCGAGGCACCGAAGGCGGCACGGGACGGCGCGGCGTCGGCATGGATCGAGATGAACAGGTCGGCGCCCTTCTTGCGGGCGATCTCCGTGCGCTTGCGCAGCGGGATGAAATAGTCGCCGGTGCGGGTCAGCTCGGCCCGGAAGCCTTTTTCGCTATTGATCTGGCGCTGCAGCTCCTTGGCGATCTGCAGCACGATGTCCTTCTCATGCTGGCCACGCGAGCCGGAGGCACCCGGGTCTTCGCCGCCGTGACCGGCGTCGATGGCCACCACGATGTCGCGTTTGCCGTTGGGGACTGGCGGCAGCTTGATGGCCGGCTGGGCTGGGGTGACCGGCACGGCTGGTGTGGTTGCGGGCGCTTGTACCGGAGCCGGCGGCGGGGTTGGCGCGCTGGCGGCGATGGCGTCGGCTTCCTGGTCGTACAGGTCGACCACCAGGCGGTTGCCATACTGGGCGTTGGGCGCCAGGGTAAAGCTTTTCGGGGTGACCGACTTTTTCAGGTCGACCACCACGCGCAGGTCGGTCGGGGTGCGCTGGGCCGAACGCACGCTACTGATCGGCGTGTTGGAGGTGGCCACGTTCAACGGCGCGGCCAGGGTCGCGCCGTTGATGTCGATAACCAGGCGATCCGGTGCGCTCAAGGTGAAGACGCTATGCTGCACGGGGCCAGACAGGTCGAAGACCAGCCGCGTGTTGTCTGGCGCGCGCCACAGGCGCATGCTCTTGACTTGAGTGACGGCCAGAGCGTCAACGGTCACCGTTGTCAGCAGCAGCCCAACGATGGCGACCAGTGCGCGTATGCGCATACCTACCCCACTTACTGTTTATGATGTTCGGCCAGTGCCACGCACCAGGCCTCGCCGCGAGCCCCCTGCGGCGAAAGGTTCAGCGAGCGTCCGCCCGCTTGGGGGCTTATGGTAATGGTCAGGTCAGGCTTTGGCAAAACGCCCGCACCCTTTTGTGGCCACTCGAACAGGCACAGCGGGTCGCCCTCGAAATAGTCACGAATCCCCATGAATTCCAGCTCTTCCGGATCGACCAGGCGGTACAGGTCAAAGTGGAAAGCTCGGACCTCACCGATTTCGTAAGGTTCGACCACGGTGAAGGTCGGGCTTTTCACTGCACCAGTATGGCCCAGGCCCCGGATCAGGCCACGCGACAGCGTGGTTTTGCCCGCGCCCAGGTCACCTTCCAGGAAAATCACGCCGTGCCCCCCGGTTACCTCGGCCAGATGTGCGCCGAATTTGACCGTGGCCGCTTCATCGGCCAGAAACAGGTTTAAGCCAGACACGCAGAATGCTCCTCCAACAACTCACGAATGACCGGCGCCAGATCGCTGGCGGCCAGGCCTCTACCTTTTACGCCCAGGCGCTCGCCCGCACAGGCGTGCAGCCATACCCCCAGCCCCGCGGCTTGCCAGGCATCCAGGCCCTGGGCCAACAGCGCTGCCAGCACGCCCGTGAGCACATCGCCGAGGCCGGCACCGGCCATGGCCGGGTGGCCACGTTCGCATAGCAGCAGTTGCCCGGCCGGGTCTGCGACCAGCGTGCCAGCGCCCTTGAGCACGCAGACACTGTTGTAGCGGCGCGCCAGCTTGCGCGCGGCCCCCTGGCGGTCGACCTGCACCGCCTCGGTGGAAATCCCCAGCAGCCGCGCCGCTTCCCCCGGGTGCGGGGTGAGAATGCTGCCACTCGGCAGGGCCAGCGGGGTGCGCGCCAGCAAATTCAGGGCATCGGCATCCCACACCTGCGGGCGCTCGGCATTGGCCACTGCCGACAGCAGGCTGCGGCCCCAGGCCGCCTGGCCCAGGCCGGGGCCGACCACCAGTACCGAAGCACGCTCCAGCCCCCCCATCAACTGGTTGGCCGATTCGACCCCCAGGCACATGGTCTCGGGCATGCGGGTCAGGCCGGCAGCAACGTGCTCAGGGCGGGTTGCCACACTGACCAAACCGGCACCACAGCGCAAGGCGGCTTCGGCGCTGAGCAACACGGCGCCACCGGTGCCGAGGTCGCCGCCGACCACAAGCACATGGCCGAAGTCGCCTTTGTGAGCCTGCGCATGGCGTGCCGGCAGGCGAGCGACGCTCACGCTGCTGAGCAGTTGCGGGGCATGACTGGGGTGTTTGGTCTGCGGCATGCGGTCAAAGGCTCCAATGTCTGGCAGAATTATACGCACCTGAGCCCGTTATGCCTTGCCCATCCATGTCCGCTTGTACGCCTGACCTCGCCCAACTGGCCCAATCCATCAAGATTTGGGGCCAAGAACTCGGTTTTGCCCATGTTGGCATCGCCGGGGTCGACCTTGGCGAGCACGAACATCACCTGCAACGCTGGCTCGATGCCGGTTACCAGGGTGAGATGGAATACCTGGGCGCCCATGGCAGCAAACGCGCGCACCCGGAGCAACTTATCCCCGGCACCGTGCGCGTGGTATCGCTGCGCATGGACTACCTGCCCGGCGACACGCAGATGGCGCAGCGCCTGGCGCAGCCGGAAAAAGCCTACGTGTCGCGCTACGCCCTGGGCCGGGACTACCACAAGCTGGTACGCAAGCGCGTGCAGTTCCTGGCCGACCGCATCCAGGAAGCTATCGGCCCGTTCGGTTACCGCGCCTTCGTCGACAGCGCTCCAGTACTGGAAAAGGCCCTGGCCGAGCAGGCCGGGCTGGGCTGGATCGGCAAGAACACGCTGCTGCTCAACCGCAAGGCAGGCAGCTACTTCTTCCTCGCCGAACTGTTCGTCGACCTGCCGCTGCCGGTGGACGAAGCCACCAGCAGCGAGCATTGCGGGCGTTGCCAGGCCTGCCTGGACATCTGCCCGACCCAGGCATTCGTCGGGCCCTATGTGCTGGATGCACGGCGCTGCATTTCGTACCTGACCATCGAGCTCAGAGGGCCGATCCCGGTCGAGCTGCGCGCCAAGATGGGTAACCGGGTGTTCGGTTGCGATGATTGCCAGATCGTCTGCCCATGGAACCGCTTTGCCAGGCACAGCCAGGAGCAGGACTTCCAGCCACGGCACGGCCTGGAAAATGCCGAACTGGCCGAAATGTTCCTGTGGGATGAAAGGACGTTCCTGCGCAAGACCGAGGGCGGGCCGTTGCGCCGGGCCGGGTATGAGCGCTGGTTGCGCAACCTGGCAGTGGGGTTGGGCAATGCGCCGTCGACGATCCCGGTGATCGAAGCCCTGAAAGCGCGACGAGAGGATGCCTCGGAGCTGGTGCGCGAACATGTGGAGTGGGCGCTGGCGCAGCACGGCATTCAATAGTTCAAAGGCTGCATACCCCTTGAACTGCTCCGGCTTGCAGCAGCGGCTTCAGCCGCGATCACCGGCACAGCCGGCGCCATCCACCGCGTCGCCAGCTTCGCGGATAAATCCGCTCCTACCTGGAGCGCTTTAGCGTTACTGCTGGTCGTTGTAGTGGAACTTCGGCATTTCCCAGTGAAAGCGGATCGCCAGCAGGCGCAACAGGAAGCCGCCAAACAACGTCAGCAGCATCGCCTGCTCCGCCGGCACCTTGAAGTACACGCAGCCCAGGTAGAACCAGGCCGCGGCAAACGAGACGCTGGCGTACAACTCGCGACGGAACACCAAGGGGATGTCGTTGCAGAAGATATCCCGCAGGATCCCGCCAAACACCCCGGTAATGACCCCGCTGAGGGATGCCACCAGCATGCCCTGCCCCATCTCCAGTGCAGTCATGCAGCCAATCAGGGTAAAGGCCACCAGCCCCAGGGCATCGAGCACCAGGAACAGCGAGCGCAAGCGGCGCATCATCGGTGCAATGAAAATGGTCAACAGCGCTGCACAACTGGTCAGTACCAGATACTCCGGGTGCTTCACCCAGGTCAGCGGGTAGTGCCCGAGCAGCACGTCACGCACCGAGCCGCCACCCAGGGCGGTGACGCAGGCAATCAGTACCACGCCGAACCAGTCCATGCCGCGGCGGCCGGCAGACAACGCACCGGTCATGGCTTCGGCGGTGATGGCAATCAGGTAGAGCATCAACAACATGGCGCGGGGTCCGTGCGGGCAGGCGAGAAAGGCGCGCAGTCTAACCAGTTGCACATGGCACCAAAAGGGGGCGCAGAGAGAATATCTGCGCCTTTTCGACTCACAGCTTGATGAAATGCTCGCGGTAGTGGCGCAGCTCGGCGATCGATTCGCGGATGTCGTCCAGCGCCAGGTGGGTGTTGCCCTTCTTGAAGCTGTCACGCACGGATGGCGCCCAGCGGGCAGCCAGCTCCTTCAAGGTCGAGACATCCAGGTTGCGGTAATGGAAGTAGTTTTCCAGGTTGCGCATGTGGCGGTAGAGGAAGCGGCGGTCCTGGCAGATGCTGTTGCCGCAGATCGGCGATTTGCCTTTTGGCACCCACTGTTCGAGGAAGGCAATGGTCTGCGCCTCGGCTTCGGCCATGCCGACCTTGCTCTCGCGCACGCGCTGGGTCAGGCCCGAAGCGCCATGGGTGCGGGTGTTCCACTCGTCCATGCGTGCCAACACTTCGTCACTGTGATGGATGGCAATCACCGGCCCTTCGGCCAGGGTGTTCAGCTCGCTGTCGGTAACGATGGTGGCCATCTCGATGATGACATCGCTGTCCGGATCCAGGCCGGTCATTTCCAGGTCGATCCAGATCAGGTTCTGTGGGTTTTGCATGCAGGGGCTCCTCGTATAGGCGTTCATAGTAGCGTAGTGGCCAGGGCACGCCCATTCACGGCACGCAGGCCAGCGAATTGATCCGCTGCCTGGCGTGCTAAACTGCCTGCCGTTTTCCACCCGCCCCACCACGCACGGAACCTTCATGGCCAAACGCCAGCTCAACCGCCGCCAGAACTGGCGCATCGAAAAAATCCAGAACGAGCGCGCCGCGCGTGCGGCCAAACGCGAGCAGCACGTGCTGCAGGAACTGGAGGGTGGCGACCTGGGGCCGGAGCAGCTGGGCCTGGTGATCGCGCACTTCGGTGTGCAGGTAGAAGTGGAGGCTCAGGACGGCGAAGCCGCAGGCCAGGTGTTCCGCTGCCACCTGCGCGCCAACCTGCCGGCATTGGTCACCGGCGACCGCGTGGTCTGGCGCGCGGGCAACCAGGGCATCGGCGTGATCGTCGCGCAGATGCCGCGCAGCACCGAGCTGTGCCGGCCGAACAACCACGGCCAGCTGAAGCCGGTGGCAGCCAACGTCGACCTGATCGTGATCGTCTTCGCTCCGGCTCCCGAACCGCATCCCAACTTGATCGACCGTTACCTGGTCGCGGCGGAACACGCCGGCATTCGCCCGCTGTTGCTGCTGAACAAGGCCGACCTGATCGATGACCAGAACGGCCCGGGCCTGCATGCGTTGCTGGAGGTCTACCGCGATCTGGGCTACCCGCTGCTGGAAGTATCGGCGCACCATGGGGACGGCATGCAACGCCTGCAGCAGATGCTCGACGGCCACATCAGCGTGTTCGTCGGCCAGTCGGGGGTCGGCAAGTCCTCGCTGGTGAACAGCCTGCTGCCGGACGCCGGCACCCGCGTCGGCGATCTGTCGGAATGGTCTGGCCAGGGTACCCACACCACTACTACCGCGCGGCTGTACCACTTCCCTAATGGCGGTGACCTGATCGACTCACCGGGCATCCGCGAATTCGGCCTTGGCCACGTCAGCCGCAGCGATGTGGAAGATGGCTTCATCGAGTTCCGCGACCTGTTCGGTACCTGCCGCTTCCGCGACTGCAAGCACGACCGTGAACCGGGTTGCGCACTGCTCAAGGCGCTGGACGAAGGACGCATCAAGCAGCAACGAATGAACAGCTACCGCTCGATCATCGCCAGCCTGCCGGAAGACAGTTACTGAAGCACACGCCTGCAGAAGCGGCCTTGTGTCGCGAAAGGGCCGTAACGCGGCCCCGGCAATATTGGCACTTTTGCTGATATCCGGGGCCGCTGCGCGCCCCTTTCGCGACACGAGGCCGCTTCTACAGGGGGCTGCGCAGGCATGGAGGGCTTACTGCTCCTTGGCCTCATCCATCTTCAGCGTTCCTTCCTCGAAGATGTTCAGCTTCTGGCGCAGTTCGCGCGGCTGCATGGGGGCTTGCTCGGTCGCATCGGACGCAGGCGGTGCGGCCGGAGTGGCCGGTGCGGCAGCCGGTTTTTCCGGGGTACCCTGTTCACCTTCAATGTCGCGCTGGGCCTTTTTGGTCAGCACGATGATGTCGATGCGGCGGTTGACCGGGTTGAACGGGTTGTTGCGGTCGAACAGCGACGACGAGGCATAACCCACCACCCGCGCCACCTGGCCATCCGGATAGCCACCGGCCACCAGCGCACGACGTGCGGCGTTGGCCCGGTTGGCCGACAGCTCCCAGTTGCCGAACTCACCACTGCCTGCATACGGCTTGGCATCGGTGTGGCCGCTGATGCTGATCTTGTTCGGTACAGCCTTGATGGTGTCGGCCATGGCCAGCAGGATGTCTTCGAAGTACGGCTGCAGGCGTGCGCTGCCAATGTCGAACATTGGCCGGTTCTCGGCATCCATGATCTGGATGCGCAGGCCATCCTGGGTGATCTCGAACAGGATCTGGTCCTTGAACTTCTGCAGCTGCGGGTTTTCCTCGACCTTGTTCTGCAGCTCCTGCAGCAACAACTCCAGGCGCTCGCGCTCGACCTGCTCGGCCATGGTCTCGACCTGGTCCTTGTCCAGCTGGATGCTGGTATCAGGCGTCGGCTCGGACTTGGCTTCAGGGTTGATGGTCTTTTCCGGCGCCAGCTGCGGCGAACCACCCAGGTCGATGATGTACGGCGTACCGCTTTCCGAGAAGCCGATCGGGTCCTTGAAGTAGCCGGCGATGGCGATCTTCTGTTCCGGTGTGGCCGTGGACAACAGCCACAGCACCAGGAAGAACGCCATCATCGCCGTGGCGAAGTCGGCAAAGGCGATTTTCCAGGCGCCGCCGTGATGGCCGCCGCCATAGCGCTTGACGCGCTTGACGATGATGGGCTGATTGTTCTCCATGACTCAGCGACCGCGAACCGCTTGTTCCAGTTCGGCAAAGCTTGGGCGGTGCTTGGGGTACAGCACCTTGCGCCCGAATTCCACCGCCAGCGAAGGCGGCATGCCCGAGGCCGAGGCCACCAGCGAAGCCTTGATCGATTCGTAGAGGTTCAGTTCTTCCTTGGCATCGTGCTCCAGGCATTTGGCCAGCGGCCCGAAGAAGCCGTAGGCCGCCAGGATACCGAAGAAGGTACCGACCAGCGCCGCACCCACATGGAGGCCGATGGAGGCCTGGTCACCATCGCCGAGCGAGGCCATGGTCACCACGATACCCAGTACTGCCGCGACGATACCGAACCCTGGCATGCCGTCGGCGATGCCGGTCACGGCGTGGGACGGGTGCTCCAGCTCTTCCTTCATGCTCAGCAGCTCCATGTCGAACAGGCCTTCGAGCTCGTGCGGGGCCATGTTGCCGGTGGACATGATGCGCAGGTAGTCGCAGATGAACGCGGTCATGCGCTCGTCGGCCAGCACTGTCGGGTACTTGGCGAAGATCGGGCTGGCTGCGGCGTCCTCGATGTCGGCCTCGATGGCCATCATGCCTTCACGACGGCTCTTGTTGAGGATCTCGTACACCAGGCCCAGCACTTCCAGGTAGAAGGCATGGCTGAAGCGCGAGCCGAACATCTTCATCGACTTCTTGATGACGTGCATGGTCATGTGGCCAGGGTTGGCCTGCAGGAATGCACCGAAGGCCGCACCGCCGATGATCAGTACTTCGAACGGCTGGATCAGTGCCGCGATCTTGCCGTGGGAGAGTACGTATCCGCCGAGCACGCTCGCGAATACGACGATGATGCCGATAATTTTAGCCATAGGTTCAAAGCACTTGCTGTCGTGGTCAGGGGAAGAGACGGGAGCCTGAAAACTCTTCTTCTACTTATCGGCAGAACTGCGCCAGACTATAGCCACTCATTGCGAAAAGCCAGTTCGGACTGATGTCAAAATGACAATTGAAACCAAGGTGCCCGCTCAGGCCCCGCGTACGCTAGAGGCCTGGGTAAAGCTGCTCGAGAGTATTCGCATCCCCGTGCCGAAGCACAGCTACGACCGGGTCATGGCCGCCATCCACGATAGCCGCCGCTCGCTGCGCGATATCGCCGAACTGATGCAGGATAGCCCGGCCCTGGTGCTGTCGGTGATGCGCGAAGCCAATCACCCCACCAATGCCAGCCTGGCCGAACCGGCCGAAAGCCTGGAAATCGCTCTCAACCGCCTGGGCCTGGAGCGCAGCGAACAGCTGCTCAAGCGCCTGCCTGCGGTGCCCGTCGAAGAGATCCCACCGGTACTGTGCCAGTTCCAGCTGATCAGCCAGCACGCTTCGCAGCAGGCCAGCGGCCTGTTCGCCAGCCGCCTGGCACGACTGTGGCAGGAAATCCACTGGGGCAGCCTGCTGTTCCTGTCGCCACTCTGGCCGCTGGCGCTGGCCTACCCGAAGCTGCTCGACACCTGGGAACTGCGGGTTATCCACAAGGGCGAAGACGCCGCCCATGTCGAGCAAGAGCTGTTTGGCGTGCGCATCATGACGCTGTGCCAGGCCATGGCAGAGTTCTGGCGCCTGCCACAATGGGTAACCCAGGGTTATCGCCTGCTGCTGGATGAGCGCGACCAACTGGCCCAGGTACTTGCCATCGCTCGCGACCCGGACCTGCTCAGCCAACAACATCGCCTGGACGCCGAGCCTGGCCTGCGCCGCTGGTTCAACCAACCGGCCAACACCGTGCTGCTGGCCAACAACCTGGCCCTGGCGGCACAGGTGGGCTGGGACAACCCGCACCTGCTGCGCTGGCAACTGTTGACCGCGCTGTACCTGCAGACCTCGCTGGAAGACGTCCAGCAGCAGGTGCACCAGCAGGCTGCGGCGAGTGCGCGCCGCCACGCCCAGCACGCCCTGTTCCACCCGGCAGAAGCACTGATCTGGCCTTGGCAGCAGCGCCGTCCGCACCCCGACATGCTGGCACCGCCCCCACCCAGCAACGACGAGCTGACGCGCTGGCGCAAGCTGTGCCAGCACCTGCTGGCCCAGCCCAGCCCATTCACCAACAGCGTGCACCTGGCCACCCAGGCCCTCGAAGCCCTGCTGGCCTGTGGCATGCAGCGCGTCCTGCTGCTGAGCCTGGACAAGGCCAGCGACCATCTGCGCGTGCAGCAGTTCGCCGGCCTGCCCAAGGAGGCCGGGGCCCTTACCCTGCAGGTATCGCAAAACAAACTGCTGCAAAAGCTCCTGGCCCAGGCCGGCCAATTGCGCATCACCCCGGAAAACCACAGCCAGTTCTCGGCGCTGCTGCCGGCCCCGCTGCGGGCGTTGTTCAGCAGCGAGCACGCACTGCTACGCTCGTTGGCGGTCAACGATCAGGTGCTGATGCTGGTGGTGGCCGACCAGGGCAGCCGACCATTGGCCGATGTCAGCGTGCAAGCTTTCGGCAAGACTGCACAATGCACCGAGCGGGCTTTGTCGGTATTCGCCAACCGCAAGGCCTGAGCCTTGCGCTACAATCGCCCCTCTTTCCACACTGGAGACCGTGGATGACTGACTTTTCCGGCCTGCCGTTGGTGATAGAAGCCGCAGACCTGCTGCCACGCCTGGATTCGCCTCAGCTGATTCTGGTCGACCTGAGCAGCAGCAACCGCTATGTCAGCGGGCATATCCCCGGCGCACGCTTCGTCGAAGGCAAGCGCACCCAGCTCGGCCAGCCGCCTGCGCCCGGCTTGCTGCCGGCCCAGGCCGATCTGGAGAAGCTGTTCAGTGAACTCGGCCACCGCGAGGATGCGGTGTATGTGGTGTACGACGATGAAGGTGGCGGCTGGGCCGGGCGCTTCATCTGGCTGCTCGATGTGATCGGCCACAAGCGCTATCACTACCTGAACGGCGGCATCCAGGCCTGGCCGGCCGACAAGCTCTCCACCGAAGCGCCTGCCAGTGCCAATACCCCCGTGCAGCTGCGCATCGACACGGCACCCACAGCCACCCGAGAGTACCTGCAAAGCCGCCTGGGCGCGGAAGATCTGGTCATCTGGGATGCTCGTGGCCCGCAGGAATTCCGCGGCGAGAAAGTACTGGCAGCCAGGGGCGGCCACATTCCCGGCGCGATCAACTTCGAGTGGACGTCCGGCATGGACCTCAATGACCACCTGCGCATCCGCACGGACATCGCCGAAGTCCTGCAGAAACTGGGGATCACTCCTGACAAGGAAGTCATTACCCACTGCCAATCCCACCGTCGCTCCGGTTTCACCTACCTGGTGGCCAAGGCCCTCGGCTATCCACGGGTCAAGGCCTACGCCGGCTCGTGGAGCGAATGGGGCAACCACCCGGACACGCCTGTAGAAGTTTAAGGAACCTGCATGAAATCCCGTTTGTTCATCATCAGCCAGTACCTGCTGCCGCACCATCTGCTGTCGCGTCTGGCCGGCTGCATCGCCGAATGCCGCGTACGCTGGTTCAAGAATGCCTTTACCGCCTGGTTCGCCAAGCGCTACCAGGTGAACATGGCCGAAGCCCTGGTCGAAGATCTGAGCGCCTATGAGCACTTCAATGCATTCTTCACCCGCGCCCTGAAACCAGGCGCGCGCCCGCTGGATGAAACCCCGGGCGCCATCCTGTGCCCCGCTGACGGTGCCGTCAGCCAGCTTGGCCCGATCGAGCACGGCCGCATCTTCCAGGCCAAGGGCCACGGTTTCAGCGCGCAGGAACTCCTGGGCGGCGACCCGGCGATGGCTGCGCCATTCATGGGCGGCGAGTTCGCCACCATCTACCTGTCGCCCAAGGACTACCATCGCGTGCACATGCCGCTGGCCGGTACCCTGCGCGAAATGGTCTACGTGCCGGGCCGCCTGTTCTCGGTCAACCAGACCACCGCCGAGAACGTGCCCGAGCTGTTCGCCCGCAATGAACGCGTGGTGTGCCTGTTCGATACCGAGCGCGGCCCGATGGCCGTGGTGCTGGTGGGTGCGATGATCGTTGCCTCGATCGAAACCGTGTGGGCCGGGCTGGTAACGCCGCCCAAGCGCGAGCTGAAGACCTTCCGTTACGACGAAGCCAGCCGCGCGCCGATCCACCTGGAGAAAGGCGCCGAGCTGGGCCGCTTCAAGCTGGGCTCGACCGCTATCGTGCTGTTCGGGCCAGAGCAGGTGAAATGGGCCGAGACACTGGGGGCCGGCTCTGCAGTACGCATGGGGCAACAGTTGGCGATGCCTGTGCAGGCTTGATTCAAGCTGCATGAAAAAGGCCCTGCACGAGCAGGGCCTTTTTATTGGGGCCGCTGTGCGCCCCCAAGGTTCCGATCAGCCGCGCGCGTCGCGGTCACGCACGCCCAGCAGGTACAACACCCCATCCAGCCCCAGGGTGGAAATCGCCTGCTTGGCCGACTGGCGCACCAGCGGCTTGGCGCGGAACGCCACGCCCAGGCCAGCCAGCGACAGCATCGGCAGGTCGTTGGCGCCATCGCCCACGGCAATGGTCTGCTCCAGCTCCAGGCCTTCTTCGCTGGCCAGCTTCTGCAGCAGCTCGGCCTTGCGCTGGGCATCGACGATCGGTTCCACGGCCACGCCAGTCACCTTGCCATCGACCACTTCCAGCTCGTTGGCGAACACGTAATCGATACCCAGGCGCGCCTGCACCTGGCGCGCAAAGTAAGTGAAACCGCCGGACAGGATCGCGGTCTTGTAACCAAGGCGCTTGAGCTCGGCAAACAGGTTCTCGGCACCCTCGGTCAGGCGCAGCGACGCGCCGATCTCGTCCAATACCCCCACATCCAGGCCCTTGAGCAGCGCCATGCGCTCTTTGAAGCTGGCACGGAAATCCAGCTCGCCACGCATCGCGCGCTCGGTGATGGCCGCCACCTGCTCGCCGACCCCGGCAGCCTTGGCCAGTTCGTCGATGACTTCGGCTTCGATCAGCGTCGAGTCCATGTCGAACACCGCCAGGCGGCGGTTGCGGCGGAACAGGTCGTCCTTCTGGAAGGCGATATCGATACTCAGTTCTTCGGCCAGGGCGAAGAAATCGGCACGCAGGGCCTGGCCATCGCTCGGCACTCCACGCACGGAAATCTCGATGGCCGCCTTGCCCTTGCCGGTCTGGGCATCCAGCGCCACACGGGCCGACAGGCGCTCGATACGCTCGATGGTCAGGCCGTACTGGCTGATCACCGCACTCACCCGCTGCAGTTGTTCGGGGGTGATCTTGCGACTGAGCAGGGTGACGATGTGACGCGCCTCGCCCTGGCCGTCGGCCCAGTGCTGGTAGTCCGCCTCGGAAATCGGCGTGTAGCGGGCCTGCAGGTTCAGTTCGTGGGCCTTTGCCTGCACGCTTTGCAGCAGGGCGGTAGCCACTTCGTTGTCCGGGATATCGACCAGGATGCCGAACGACAGGGTGCCGTGCATGACGGCCAGGCCGATGTCGAGGATACTCACACCGCCCTGCAGCAGGACGCCGGTGATGGCCGCAGTGAGACCGGGACGGTCCTCACCGGTGATGTTGATCAGGACGATTTCGCGCACAACCTGGCTCCGACTTCGATGAAAAATGCGCATTCTACCGATTTTCCGTGACCATCGGGCGCCAACGATACTTTGCCGACAAAACCCGGCTCGCTATACTCCCCACACTTTCATGCCATTAAGAGCCGAGCTCAGTGAACCGGCCCACGCCCGTCAAACCAGACAACTTCTTCCTGATGATCTATCGTGCCCTGAGTCAACGTCGCGTGCCGCTGGCACTGCGCATCGCCTGCACCAACATTTTCCTGGTGGCGCTGGCGCTGGTGATCTACGCCTGCGTGATGGGCCTGCAGTTCAAGCAGGCCATGCACGAGCAGGCCGATGCCCTGGGCCAGAGCCTGACCACCCAGACGGCCACCTCGGCAACCGAGCTGCTGGTGGCCAACGATATCCTCAGCCTCAACGTGCTGCTGGGCAACCTGGTGAAAAATCCGCTGGTGGCCCATGCCGCCATCTACAGCGTGGATAACCGCATCCTCGCCGAAGCCGGCCAGCGCCCGCGCAACAGCCTGCTGGGCGAGGCCGAAGGCCTGTACCAGACCAAGATCACCTTCCAGGACGTGACCGCCGGGCAACTGCGCATCAGCCTGGACATGAGCCAGTTCCAGCAGCCGATGCTGATCAGCTTGCAGAGCATGGGCATCCTTGCCGCCATCCTGCTGGTGCTGGCCTTGACCCTGAGCCTGCGCCAGGGCCGCTTCATCACCCTGCCGCTGCTGCAGCTGCGGGTGTGGCTGCGTGACCCGCAACCCTACACGCCGGCCACCGACCGCCAGGACGAGATCGGTGATATCGCCCGCCAGTTGCACGCGCGCCTGGCCCCGCCACCGCCACCTGAGCCGGAGCCAGAGGAAGAAGACGACGAACCGTTCGATGACCTGCACGGCGATGCCCCGGCGGCAAAGGCCGCACCACGCGCCAGGGTTGCCACCCAGGCGCACGAGGATGACGACGAGGCCTTTGCCGGCCTGCTGGACGACGACACGCCCAAGGCCTCTGTCGTCGAGTCCGACGAGCCGCAGTACAGTGCCGTGCTGGCCGTGCAACTGGGTTCGCAGGAGCAGCTGCGCCGCCTGCCACGCACGCGCCTGACCGAGCTGACCGAGCGCTACCGCGACTGCCTGGAGCACGCTGCTTCACTCTACGACGGTGAAACCCACACGCTCAACGACGGCAGCACCCTGGTGCTGTTCCACAGCCGCGACTGTGGCGAGGACTACCTGACCAATGCCATCTGCTGCGGCGAGCTGCTGCGCGCCCTGGGGCATGCCCTGCAGATCGAAGTGGCGGACAGCGGCATCACCTTGCAGTTGCAACTGGGCCTGGCCCTGGGTAACGACCTGCAAGGGCTGGAACTGGTGGACCTGCTGATGGCCGAGAAGGCCCAGGACGCGCTGGCGCTGTCGCAGCACAGCCGCAATCTGTTGCTGGTGGAACGCCAGATCAGCGATGACACGCTGATTCGCCAGCGCGCCCGCATTCGCCCGATTGCCAGCCCGGAAGGCGCCTGCTGCGTGGAGCGGTTGATGGAGCCCTACCCTTCGATGCTGGAACGGCAGTTGGCGCGGATGCATGAGCACCGGGCCTGACCCCGAGGAGGCCCTATCGCCGGCGCAAGCAGCACAAAAACAGCAGATACAAAAAAGCCCGCAACAATGCGGGCTTTTTTGTATCTGGCGGTTCGATCAGAACCGATAGACTTCCATATCAGTACGAATCGGCGCAGCCATCGGGATCTTGGATTTCTCCGGAGCCTTTTTCACCTGCACCGGCGCCGCTGCCTTCTTGGGCGCCTCTTCGGCGATGGCAGGCTGATTGGCCAGCGGCTTCACTGCCGTGCTCAACTGCTCGGCCAGCTTCTGCAGCAATTGGCCCTGTGCCTGTACCTGCGACGCCTCGCTGCCCTCGTGCTGTTGCTCGAGGTGAACGATGCGGTTGTCGCGCACATGACCACGACGGTCCAACAGACGCCACTGGGCATCCAGGATGGCCGGCTGATCCTTGCCCGAATCCAGACGCGTGATCGACAGCAGCACTTGCACGTCCGGGGTGAAGCCGGCGGTCGCCGGGGCCAGTACCACGCGCTGGCTGTCCAGGCGCCAGGCAAGCTGGCGCACCAGCAGTTGGTCGATATCCGCCGAGAGGCTACCGGCCCAACGACCGTCGGTCGCTGAACTGAGGCTGCCGTCGGCCTGACGCTGCAGGAATGTTTCGCGTTGCAGGTAATCGGCGACCGATACCGGGCCAAGCACCACGGCCATGCCTGCACTCTGCGAAGGCTGGCCAGGATCACCACTGTCAAGCTGGTACAGGGCAACCGGCTGGTGCATGGTGCACCCGCCCAGGCCCAGCAGGCCAGTCATCAACAGCGCAAATGGAAGGCGCAGAAATTTCATCATCCCATCCAGGCGGCCGCCAACAGGCCAACCGCAGTGATACATGTAAATTCAAACGGGCACACGGCCACGCCGGCACCGCAAGGGCCATATCATCCGCGAAATAACCGTCCGACTCCAGCATTTCTGCCCGGAACGGCGCTGAAATTGCCGCTCCAGACATTTCAACTGGTTACGCCGGCACTTCCACCTGCAATCCGTCGACTCGCTGGAACCCCCGCGGCAGCTTGTTGCCACGCCGTCCACGCTCGCCCTTGTAATGCTCCAGGTCGTCCGCTTTCAGGGATAGGGTACGCTTGCCGGCTTGCAATACAAGTGTCGCACCCTCGGCAATCACCGCCAGATCGGTAACAAATTCTTCACGACTGGCCACCCGATCGCCGGGGATCCCGATGATCTTGTTGCCCTTGCCTTTGCCCAGCTGGGGCAGGTCGCTGACCTTGAACACCAGCAGGCGGCCTTCGGTGGTCACTGCTGCCAACCAGTCCTGCTCGCGGTCTGCGACCGGGCGCGGGGTCATGACCTTGGCTCCGTTGGGCAGGCTGAGCAAGCCCTTGCCAGCCTTGTTCTTGGCCTGCAAGTCTTCCCCCTTGACCACGAAGCCGTAACCGGCATCCGAGGCCACCACGTACAGCGCGTCGTCATCCGGCAACAGCACGCATTCAAACGTAGCCCCTGCCGGCGGCGTCAGGCGGCCAGTCAGCGGCTCACCCTGGCCCCGCGCCGACGGCAGGCTGTGGGCAGCCAGCGAGTAGCTGCGCCCGGTGGAGTCGATCAGCACGGCAAATTGGTTGGAGCGCCCGGCGGCTGCAGCCTTGAAGCCATCGCCAGCCTTGTACGACAGGCCGGTAGCGTCGATGTCGTGACCCTTGGCACAGCGTACCCAGCCCTTTTCCGAGAGCACCACGGTGACCGGCTCGGTCGGCATCAGCTCGTTTTCCGACAAAGCCTTGGCCTCGGCGCGCTCGACGATCGGCGAGCGGCGGTCGTCGCCATAGGTTTCGGCATCCTTGATCAGCTCGCTGCGTACCAGCTTGCGCAGCTTGGCATCGCTACCCAGCAGGGCCAGCAGTTTGGCCTGCTCTTTCAGCAGTTCGTCCTGTTCGCCACGGATCTTCATCTCTTCCAGGCGTGCCAGCTGTCGCAGGCGAGTCTCGAGGATGTAGTCGGCCTGGATTTCGGTCAGGTCGAAACGGGCGATCAGGGCCTGCCGGGGCTGGTCCTCGGTACGGATGATGTGGATCACCTCGTCCAGGTTGAGGAACGCGGTCAGCAAACCTTCCAACAGGTGCAGGCGCTTCTCCACCTTGTCCAGACGGTGCTGCAGACGGCGGCGAACGGTGGCGGTGCGGAACTCCAGCCACTCCAGCAGCAGCGCACGCAGGTTCTTCAGCTGTGGCCGGCCATCCAGGCCGATGATGTTGACGTTGACCCGGTAGGTGCTTTCCAGGTCGGTGGTGGCGAACAGGTGCTGCATCAGTTCGTCGACATCCACGCGGCTGGAGCGCGGGATGATGACGATGCGGCACGGGTTTTCATGGTCCGACTCGTCGCGCAGGTCGGCGACCATCGGCAGCTTCTTGGCCTGCATCTGGGCAGCGATCTGCTCCAGCACCTTGGCCCCGGAAACCTGGTGCGGCAGTGCAGTGACGACGATATCGCCGTCTTCCACGCGGTACACCGCACGCATGCGGATCGAGCCGCGGCCGCTTTCGTACATCTTGAGGATTTCTGCCCGCGGCGTGACGATCTCGGCCTCGGTCGGGTAATCCGGCCCCTGGATGTGCTCGCACAGCTGCTCGATGCTGGCCTTGGGCTCATCAAGCAGGCGCACACAGGCCGTCGCCACTTCCCGCAGGTTGTGCGGCGGCACGTCGGTGGCCATGCCCACGGCGATACCGGTGGTGCCGTTGAGCAGGATGTTGGGCAGGCGCGCCGGCAGCACGGCCGGCTCCTGCAGGGTGCCATCGAAGTTCGGCACCCAGTCCACGGTGCCTTGGCCGACTTCGCTGAGCAGCACTTCGGCATAGCGCGATAGCCGCGCCTCGGTGTAGCGCATGGCGGCGAACGACTTCGGGTCATCCGGCGCACCCCAGTTGCCCTGGCCGTCGACCAGGGTGTAGCGGTAGCTGAACGGCTGCGCCATCAACACCATGGCCTCGTAGCAGGCCGAGTCACCGTGGGGGTGGAACTTGCCGAGCACGTCACCGACGGTACGCGCCGATTTCTTGTGCTTGGCGTCGGCATCGAGCCCCAACTCGCTCATGGCATAGACGATGCGTCGCTGCACCGGCTTCAGGCCATCGCCGATGTGCGGCAGGGCGCGGTCCATGATCACGTACATGGAATAGTTGAGGTAGGCCTGTTCGGTGAAGTCAGCCAGCGAGCGGCGTTCGACGCCGTCCAGGCTGAGTTCCAGTGAGTCGCTCATGCGGGCCTCGTCATTTCAGGTTCTGGCGCAGCAGCATGGTGCCGCCGCGCTGGGTAAATTCAAGTTGTTTCAGGGCACTCATGCCCAGCAATACGGTTTGCCCATCCAGGCCCGGCACCACGATGGCGCGTACATCCTGCAGGCGGATGTCCCCCAACTGCAGGCTGGCCAGGCGCGTCCGGTAGCCTTCGGTGCGACCGTTGGCGGTACTGAGCTGCACCGGGCTGCCGCGCTCCAGGCCCAGCTCGCGGCCCAAGGCCTCGGGGATCGCCACGTCGGTGGCGCCAGTGTCGAGCATGAAATGCACAACCTGGCCGTTGATCGCGCCATCCATCACGAAGTGGCCCTGGCCGTTACCCAGCAAGCGCACTTCGATGAAGCCTTCGCCATGCGACGATTGCACCTGGGCATTGGGATTGCGCTGGCGCTCCTCCCATTGGCCGAAGAAGCGTGTGGCAAGGAACAGCGCCGCCGCCCAGGCGACGATCATCAGTACCTTGCCAGCCCGCTTGCCCGGTGCCTGGCTCATGGTTTGGCGCTCCAGCCGCCTTGCGGCGCGTCGAAACGCCAGACGATCGGTCGCGTCTCGCCATCGGCGCGCGCGCCGTTGTTGTTGTCCACGCCGATCCAGGCACCTTCGGCATCGATTACCAGTGCCTCGGCCAGGCCGTACGGTTGTTGATAGCGACGCGACTCGACCAGGGCGTCGGCAGCGAACGACCAGCAGCGCTCGACTTCACCGCTATCGGCAGCACGCCGGCAGACCCGGTAGGCGTTGCGTTCGAGGGTGAACAACTTGCCCTCGAACCAGGCCAGGTCGGCAAAGTCACGCGACCGGGCCTGGGCATCGGGCATCTGCGGCGGTTGCATCTCGACCCCGGCCTCGCTCAGCAGGACACAACTGCTGCCGCAGGTCCACACCGACTGCTGGCGCTCGATAGCCACCAGGCCGCGGCGCTCACGTTCGGCGGCCAGCCACAGGCGGTCACCCGCCGGGTTGATGGCCAGGCCTTCGAACAAGGCATTGAAGTTCAGCAGCATGCCGCTGGCCCGGGCCTGGCGGACCATGGCCGGGTCGATCTTCAACCAATCCGCCTGGCCTTCCACGGGCAGCTGCAGTACGCCGGCATGAGCCTCGCTGACCAGGTACAGGTTGCCCGCCTGGTCGCAGGTGATGCCCTCGAAGTCCAGCTCGCCACCGCGAATATACGAGGCCGCCCAGTTGCGCGACTTCAGGCCCCAGGGCAGGCCGCTTTCCGGCACCGGCGGCGGGGTGAAGGACAGCGGCTGCGCACGCCAGGTCGCATCCTGCCGGTCGAAACGGTAAATGCGGTCGTCGTCGCGGTCAGACACGCCCCACAGCCCACCCCGGCATTCCACCAGGCCAGACAGGTTGCCCCCGCGCATGCCGTCGATCGGGTGTTCGGCACTCAGCTTCAGCTCTGGCCAGTTGCCCGCCAGGCTCGGCAGGGCAAGCAGCGCCAGGCAGGCAGCCAGGAGCCACCGAATCAAACCATGACCTCGGCCAGGTTGCCCTTGGTTTCCAGCCAGCTCTTGCGGTCGCCCGCGCGCTTCTTGGCCAGCAGCTTGTCCATCAGCTCGCAGGTGGCCTGCACGTCGTCCAGGGTCAGTTGCACCAGGCGCCGGGTGTTCGGGTCCATGGTCGTTTCACGCAACTGAGGCGGGTTCATCTCGCCCAGGCCCTTGAAGCGGGTGACCTGCGGCTTGCCACGCTTCTTCTCGGCCACCAGGCGGTCGAGGATGCCATCGCGCTCGGCCTCGTCGAGGGCATAGTAGATTTCCTTGCCCAGGTCGATGCGGTACAGCGGCGGCATGGCCACATACACGTGGCCAGCCTCGACCAGGGCACGGAAGTGCTGGACGAACAGCGCACAGAGCAGCGTGGCGATGTGCAGGCCGTCGGAGTCGGCGTCGGCGAGGATGCAGATCTTGCCGTAGCGCAATTGCGCAAGGTCGGTGGCACCCGGGTCGACGCCGATGGCCACGGCGATGTTGTGCACTTCCTGGCTGGCCAGCACTTCACCGCCATCCACTTCCCAGGTGTTGAGGATCTTGCCGCGCAGCGGCAGGATCGCCTGGAACTCCTTGTCGCGCGCCTGCTTGGCCGAACCACCGGCCGAGTCACCTTCGACCAGGAACAGCTCGGCGCGCATCGGGTCCTGGCCGGCACAGTCGGCCAGCTTGCCGGGCAGCGCCGGGCCCTGGGTGATGCGCTTGCGCTCGACCTTCTTGCTGGCCTTGAGGCGGCGCCCGGCATTGCTGATGGCCAGCTCCGCCAGTTGCGTGCCCAGTTCGGGGTGGGCGTTGAGCCACAGGCTGAAGGCGTCCTTGACCACACCGGAAACGAATGCCGCTGCCTCGCGCGACGACAGGCGCTCTTTGGTCTGCCCGGAGAACTGCGGGTCCTGCATCTTCATCGACAGCACGAAGGTGATGCGTTCCCAGACGTCTTCGGGTGCCAGCTTCACCCCGCGCGGCAACAGGTTGCGGAATTCGCAGAACTCGCGCATGGCATCCAGCAGGCCCTGGCGCAGGCCGTTGACATGGGTGCCGCCCTGGGCGGTGGGAATCAGGTTGACGTAGCTTTCCTGGATGCTGTCGCCACCCTCGGGCAGCCACAGCAGGGCCCAATCGACGGCTTCCTTGTTACCCGCCAGGCTACCGCAGAATGGCTCGTCGGGCAGGCGCTGGAATTCGTTGACCGAGTCGACCAGGTACGAACGCAGGCCGTCTTCGTAGTGCCACTCGACCTTTTCGCCGCTGGCCTTGTCCTCGAAACTGACCAGCAAGCCCGGGCACAGCACGGCCTTGGCCTTGAGCACGTGCTTGAGGCGGCTGATGGAAAACCTGGGGGAATCGAAGTACTTGGGGTCGGGGCTGAAGTACACGCTGGTGCCGGTGTTGCGCTTGCCGACCGAGCCGATCACCTCCAGTTCGCTGGCCTTGAAGCCATCGGCGAAGGTCATCTGGTATTCGTTGCCGTCGCGCTTGACGCGTACGCGAACCTGGGTCGACAAGGCGTTGACCACCGAGATACCCACACCGTGCAAGCCGCCGGAGAACTGGTAGTTCTTGTTGGAGAACTTGCCGCCGGCGTGCAGCTTGGTGAGGATCAGCTCGACCCCGGACACGCCCTCTTCCGGGTGGATGTCCACCGGCATGCCACGGCCATCGTCGCTGACTTCCAGCGAGTGGTCGGCATGGAGGATGACCTGCACCGAACGGGCGTGCCCGGCCAGGGCTTCGTCGACACTGTTGTCGATGACTTCCTGGGCCAGGTGGTTGGGGCGGCTGGTGTCGGTGTACATGCCCGGCCGCTTGCGGACCGGGTCAAGGCCCGAGAGGACTTCGATGGCGTCTGCGTTATAGGCGCTAGCGCTGGGATTGGCCATGGGGTCTCGTCGTCAGTTGAATGCAAAAAGTCAAAATACAGAAAAATCGAGCGCTGCATACTGCCCGCGAGCAATACCGGCGAAGGCCAGCAGTGCCGGCAGGCGCTCGGCGAAGCCCTGAAAACTGTGGTCGCCGCCAGCCTGGATACGCAGGGCACAGCCACGGTAATAGCGTTCGGCGTGGCGATAGTCCAGGGTTTCATCGGCGGTCTGCAGCCACACTTGATAGCGGCTGGCGTCCGACGGAGGCGGCACTTCCAGCTCAGCCAGCGCCTGTACGTGATCATGGGTCAGTTCCCAGGTTTCACCGCTGTAGTGATTGCGCTGGGTGCCCAGGTACCCGTCGAAATGCTTGTGTGGCGTTACCGCCGGGTTCACCAGCAGGGCCTTGAGCCCATGGCGCTCGGCCAGATGGGTGGCATAGTAGCCGCCGAGCGAACTGCCTACCAGCAGTGGCGCACCCAGTTCGGCGATGGCCGCTTCCAGCTGGGCGATGGCCTGGCGCGGGTGGTGGTGCAAGGCGGGCACGCGCAACTGGTCGGCCATGCCGAGCTGCTGCATGACGGCCTCGAGCTGGCGTGCCTTGGTTGAAAGCGGCGAGCTGTTGAAGCCATGGATGTAGAGGATGGAACCCGACATGCTGCCCCCGGTAATCTGTGGCTTGGCGCCTGATGGTGCGGGCGCTGGGACGCGCAGTGTAGCGCGTTCGCCGGGTTTTGACGCAGTGTCGCGGGTTTCGCAACAATTTCTTCAAGAGCGCCGAGGCCGCCGCGCAGCCTCGAGAGGCTCAATACCCCGGGCTATCGAAGTCGAGCTTCACGTCGAAGTCCAGTACCCGCTCCACTCCGGTTTCCAGCCGCCCGTCGGCGTGCAGGCGCAACCAGCGGTACCCAGGCTGCTCTTCACTGACCTTGAAGTCCGCGCTGCCCGCCGCGAACTGAATACAGGTGGACGGCGTGGCCAGCAAACGCCGGCCTGCGCGCATTTCATCCCATGGCTGGTGCACATGCCCCCAGAGCAACGCCCGCACCTGTGGATAAGCGTCGACGATAGCGAACAGCGCCTGCGCGTTGCGCAAGCCGATCGGCGCGATCCAGGCGCAACCGATGTCCACCGGCTGATGGTGGAGACACACCAGGCAGTGTCGATCGCCCGCCGACTCCAAGGCCGCTTTCAACACCGCCAATTGCTCATCCTGCAACCACCCGTGGGTCGCTCCTGGCACGGCCGTGTTGAGCATGACGATGCGCCACGCACCGATATCGGTCACCGCCTGCATCAATTCCGCGGCAACCTGCGCCATCACCCGTGCCTCGTCATGGTTGCCTGGCAACCAGCGAGTGGGTACGGCGAACGGCGCGGTCAGTTCGCGAAACGCTTCATACGACGCCACGCTGGCATCCTGGGACAGGTCACCGGTGCACAGCAACAGGTCGACAAGTGATTGCTCGCGACGCACCTGGGCCACCACATGGCGCAGGCTGTCACGGGTATTGAGGCCCAGCATGCTGCCGGCCGGGTCGGCGAACAGGTGGGCATCGGTCAGTTGCACCACATGCACGGGGCGCGATTGATCTGGCTGCGGCAACGGCCGTCTCCTCGAACGGATTCAGCACGGATTATGGCGGTACAACGGTTGCGAGCAAACACCCGCAGCCAAACCACGTCACAATTCAGCGAACGCTTGCCAGTTCGTGACCGCAGGCCAGGCAGTGGCTCAGCCATTCACCGAGGAACAGGTTGAGCTGGGCCTTCTCGTCCGGCTGATGCATGGCCGCGTTGGGATAGGGGTAGATGCTGCGCAGGCGCCGGGCATGCTCGGCGCTGACCACTTCGGCCATGCGTGCATCGTGGTACACCTGCACTTCCAGGTGCGGCACCGGCAACCATGGCAGGCTGTGCTCCTGGCGCACGTGCAGGGTGGTGGTGTAAGGGCACGCGAGCACCACGTCGAGCACCAGTACGCCGAGCATCTGGTCGCCCTGGGTCATGCCGATGCGGCGCGAGCTTTGGGTGGTGCGCATGTCTGGCAACAGGCGCATCAGCCGGGCGTAGTTGGCCTCGCAGGCTGCCTGCAGCCCGACCAGGTCGACCCGATAACGCTCGCGCAGCAGGTTCACTTCCACATACCTCGTACTTCATCACGGTTCAGCGCCAGCCATTGCAGGCCGATGATGGTCGCCGCGTTGCAGATGCGCCCGTCGCGCACCGCCTGCATGGCATCCTCGAACGACCACACGCGCACGCGAATGTCCTCGCCCTCTTCCTCCAGGCCATGCAGGCCGCCCGCCCCTTCGCTGCGGCAACGACCGAGGAACAGGTGAACGTATTCGTCACTACCACCGGGCGACGGGAAGTAACGGGTCATCGGCCACAGCGCACTGAAGACCAGACCGGCCTCTTCCTCGGCTTCGCGGTGGGCGACCTGCTCAGGTTGCTCGTCCTTGTCGATCAACCCGGCAACCATCTCGATCAGCCAGGGGTTGTCGATCTTGTCCAAGGCCCCGACCCGGAACTGCTCGATCAGCACCACTTCATCGCGCTGCGGGTCATAGGGCAGCACGCACACCGCATCATGGCGCACGAACAGTTCGCGGCTGATCTCGCGGCCCATGCCCCCGGCGAACAACTCGTGGCGCAGGTGCACCTTGTCGAGCCGGTAGAAGCCCTGGAAGCAGTTATCGCGCTTGACGATCTCGACCGCCTTGGGCACTGAGTTCAACGTGTCTGACATGGAAATCCTCATTACCTCGTTTACAGCATCGCGCCATCCTACTCCGCACGCCAGCGGGTTTCATCCCTTTCCGGTTACCGTTCGCGCAGTCGGGACAGCGCGGCCGCTCTCTGTTAGCTTAGTGGCGAACTGAAGGCCGCGCAGACGGTCAAAGGCCGACTTTCCCTGTTCTGCAAGGATCACCATGACACTTGTCAAACTGACTTCCGTGGCCGTGCTGGCCCTGGCCCTGGGCGCCTGCCAGAGCCTGTTCACGCCCAACTACCGGGCGCCGCTCGAGGTCAAGCGCGACGCCTGGGAGCATGTCAAACCCGGCTGCAGCGAAAGTGACTGCCCGCTGGTGAACATTGACACCATCCACTTCCCGGCCCTGCCCAAACTCGATGGCATCGTCGAAAAACGCCTGCTGCAGCTGACCGAGGACAACCAGCACGGCAACACGCCGACCACCCTGCAAGCCTACGAGCAGCAATACCTGGCCACTGCCGACAAGCGCAACAGCAGCTACCTGCAGGCCAAGGTACGCGAGCAGCATGACGGACTGGTGATCATCGAGCTGTCCAGCTACCTGGACAGCGGCGGCGCCCACGGCATGCCCGGTCGCGGCTTCATCAACTACTCGCGCAAGCTGGACAAGGTGCTGACCCTGCAGGACATGCTGGTGCCCGGCCAGGAGGAAACCTTCTGGAAAACCGTCGAGGAATCGCACCGTGCCTGGCTGATGAGCGTGGGCATGGACAAGGACGCCGAGTTCATCAAGACCTGGCCATTCAAGCACTCGCCGCACATCGCCCTGACCTACGGCGCGGTGGTGGTGAAGTACGAGGTCTATGCCATCGCGCCCTACTCCATGGGCCATGTGGAACTTAAAATCCCCTACCCACGCCTGAATGGCGTACTCAAGCCTGAGCTGTTTCCCGGCCGCGGCTGAAACCCAGAAGCCCGTGCACCAGCCCTGCCAGTAGCAACGCCGGCAGGGTTGCCCCCAGGTCCGGCGCCTGTGCGGCGATCACATGATATGCCGCCACGCCCACTACCCAGGCCAGCAACGCCTGCCAGTGCAGGCTGCGCACCTGTACGGGCAGGCGGCGGCGACGGATCAGGTAGTGGTCCACCAGCACAACGCCGAACAACGGGGCGAACACCGAGCCGATCAGCAACAGGAAGTTCTCGTACTGTGCCAGTGGCGCCAGCAGCGCGATCAGGGTACACAGCACGCCAATGATCAGCGCCAGGTGCTCGACTTTCAGGCGCACCAGCACCCCCGTGGAAACTGCTGCCGAGTGGATGTCGGCAAAGGCCTTTTCCACCTCGTCCAGCAGGATCAGCAGCAGCGGAATGCCCATGCCAGCCCCTGCCAGGGCCAATAGCAAGGCGTTGGCTTCGCCACTGGTGGCAAAGGCCAGGGTGTAGGCCACGCCCAGGCTCATCAGCCAGGTATTGCCAATGAAGTAGCCGATTACTGTACCGCCGAACACATGCTTGCCATTTCGGGCGAAGCGCGAGTAGTCGGCGATCAGCGGCAACCAGGACAACGGCATGGCGATGACGATGTCGAAGCCCACTGCCAGCGACATCGAGCCGTCCCCGGCCCGCTGCCACAGTTCCGCCAGGTCAGCCTTGGTGAACAGGTTCAAGGTCAACCACAGGCAGGCACCCAGCAGCAGCCAGATGCCCCAGGCTCGCAATACCTTGCGCACGAACGCCAGCGGCCCGCTGACCGCGAGCAAGGTGGCCAGGGCGCCAAAGCAAAGTGTCCAGAGCATCGGGCTGTTCCAGGCACTGGCGTCGCCGAACGCGCGCGTGGCCAGCAGGCTGGCGGCATCACGCATGACGACGATTTCGAACGCGCCCCAGCCTACCAGTTGCAACAGGTTCAGCAGCGCCGGCAAGCGCGCGCCGTAGCCGCCCAGGCTGAGTTTGAGGGTGCCCATGGCCGACAGCCCAGTGTCGCTACCGATGACACCGGCGGCGCCCAGCAACAGCACGCCGACACCCGTGCCCAAGGCGATTGCCGACACCGCGCCGGCCAGGCCCAGGCCAGGCGCCAGCATGGCACCGACCTGCAACACCATCAGGCCGATGCCCAGGGAGAACCACAGCGAGAGCAGATCGCGGGCGCCGAAGATGCGCTGGGCGGTGGCGACCGGGTGGTCGGGAGAGAATTGGCTGGGTGATGTCATGGTTGGCGCTCGCCGGCAATGTGGTAGAGGTTTCCTGGTGAGGACTTCGTCCTCGTATCGCGACACAAGGCCGCTCCCACAAGAACCGCGCAGGCATCCAGCTTGCCCGGTCCCTGTGGGAGCAGCCTTGCGTCGGGAAAGGGCCGCAAGCGGCCCCGGCGTGCTCAGACCTTGTGGTACAGCTGGCTGCCTTCCTGGCGGAACCGTTCAGCCTGCTCGCGCATGCCTTGCTCGACCGTCACGTCCACGGTTTCGATCTTGGCGGCGTACTCCCGCACTTCCTGAGTGATCTTCATCGAGCAGAACTTCGGCCCGCACATCGAGCAGAAGTGCGCGACCTTGGCCGACTCCTTCGGCAGGGTCTCGTCGTGGAAAGCGCGGGCAGTATCCGGGTCCAGGCCCAGGTTGAACTGGTCTTCCCAACGGAACTCGAAACGCGCCTTGGACAAGGCGTTGTCGCGAATCTGCGCGCCCGGGTGGCCCTTGGCAAGGTCGGCAGCATGCGCGGCGATCTTGTAGGTGATGATGCCGGTCTTCACGTCATCCTTGTTCGGCAGGCCCAGGTGCTCCTTGGGCGTGACGTAGCAGAGCATGGCGCAACCGAACCAGCCGATCATCGCGGCGCCAATGCCCGAGGTGATGTGGTCGTAGCCTGGGGCGATATCGGTGGTCAGCGGGCCGAGCGTGTAGAACGGCGCCTCGTCGCAGCATTCCAGCTGCTTGTCCATGTTTTCCTTGATCAACTGCATCGGCACGTGGCCGGGGCCTTCGATCATGCACTGCACGTCGTGCTTCCAGGCAATCTTGGTCAGTTCACCGAGGGTTTCCAGCTCACCGAACTGCGCAGCATCGTTGGCGTCGGCAATCGAACCGGGACGCAGGCCGTCACCCAGCGAGAAGCTGACATCGTAGGCCTTCATGATTTCGCAGATCTCTTCGAAATGCGTGTACAGGAAGTTTTCCTTGTGATGCGCAAGGCACCACTTGGCCATGATCGAGCCACCGCGGCTGACGATACCGGTGACGCGCTTGGCGGTCAGCGGCACATAACGCAGCAGCACGCCGGCGTGGATGGTGAAGTAGTCCACGCCCTGCTCGGCCTGCTCGATCAAGGTGTCGCGGAACAGTTCCCAGGTCAGGTCTTCGGCCACGCCATTGACCTTTTCCAGAGCCTGGTAGATCGGCACGGTCCCGATCGGTACCGGCGAGTTGCGGATGATCCACTCGCGGGTTTCATGGATGTGCTTGCCGGTGGACAGGTCCATGACCGTATCCGAACCCCAGCGGATGCCCCAGGTCAGCTTGGCCACTTCTTCCTCGATCGAGGAACCCAGGGCGCTGTTGCCGATGTTGCCGTTGATCTTCACCAGGAAGTTGCGGCCAATGATCATCGGCTCCAGTTCCGGGTGGTTGATGTTGGCCGGGATGATCGCGCGGCCACGGGCGATTTCCTGGCGAACGAACTCGGGGGTGATTTCCTTGGGGATATTGGCGCCGAAGCTGTGGCCGGCATGCTGCTCGTTCAGCAGGCCAGCGGCGCGGGCCTCTTGCAGCTTCATGTTTTCACGGATGGCCACATATTCCATCTCGGCGGTGATGATGCCTTGGCGGGCGTAGTGCATCTGCGAGACGTTGGCGCCCGCCTTGGCACGGCGCGGGTTGCGCACGTGGGCGAAACGCAGCTTGGCCAGTTCGGCATCGCTCAGGCGCTGCTGCCCGAAGTTGGAGCTCAGGCCGTCCAGGCGTTCGGTATCGCCGCGGGCTTCGATCCATGCCGAACGCACATCGGCCAGGCCCTTGCGCACGTCGATGACCACGTTGGGGTCGGTGTACGGGCCAGAAGTATCGTAGACCAGCACGGGGGCATTGGCCTCGCCACCGAAATCGGTCGGGGTATCGTCCAGGCTGATTTCACGCATGGGCACGCGGATGTCAGGGCGCGAGCCTTCGACATATACCTTGCGCGAACGCGGGAACGGTTGTACGGACTGCTGATCGACTTGTGCCGATTCGCTGAGGTTTATCGCTTTTTCTTGTTTGCTCATCACAGGCTCTCCAGACGGCTTCCAGGCAGTGGAATGTCGGGGTGAACCTGAAAGGCGCGGACGCACCCCTTTACGGGTGCAGTGCCGGATATGGGGGTGCCTGAAGCTGCACGCAGCTGTGACATTCCCGGACCTGGCACAAGAGGCTGGCCGGGAAGGCGAGCAATCTTGTTCCCTACGCAGGCGCTAACCTGATCAGGTTCAACGGGATCCGCAACTTTGCGATCTCAGCCTTTGCTTCAAGGCACCCCGACAAGAACATGCGCAGTCTAGACTGGAGTGGTCGGCAAAGCCAAGCGGGTAAATGCGCGGATGATGAAAGGTACGCCGAGCATTGTTGCCGGGTGCGCATGGCACTACACTGGCCCGTCGCTCGATACTCAACAGTTCAGTAATTAAACTTCGTACAAGGATTGCCTCTATGCTGCGCAAACTCTCACTGGCAATAGCCGTGTCTTGTGCGTCCAACGGAGTGGTCTGGGCAGCGGACGTGCCCTCTACGGTGAAAACCGACCTGGTCAGCGTTTACCAGGAAGCGGTGGACAACAACGCTGACCTGGCGGCCGCCCGCGCCGATTACGGCGCCCGTCGCGAAGTGGTGCCGCAGGCCCGTGCCGGGTTGCTGCCGAACCTGTCGGCCGGTGCCGAGATGATGAATACCCGCACCAAGCTGGATGAGCCATCGATGACCTCCAACCGCAGCGGCAACGCCTGGAGCGCAACCCTGGCACAACCGATCTTCCGCGCTGACCGCTGGTTCCAGTTGCAGGCCGCCGAGGCCGTCAACGAACAAGCGGCACTGGAACTGTCGGCCACCGAGCAGAACCTCATATTGCAAACGGCCCAGAACTACTTCGCTGTCCTTCGGGCCCAGGACAACCTGGCTGCCACCAAGGCCGAGGAAGCCGCGTTCAAGCGCCAGCTGGACCAGTCCAACGAGCGCTTCGATGTGGGCCTGTCGGACAAGACCGATGTCCTCCAGTCGCAGGCCAGCTACGACACTGCACGCGCCAACCGGATCATTGCCGAACGCCAGGTGCAGGATGCCTTCGAGGCCCTGGTCACGCTGACCAACCGTGAATACACGTCGATCCAGGGCGTGGTCCACACGTTGCCGGTACAGGTCCCTACCCCGAACGACGCCAAGGCCTGGGTCGAGACTGCCGGGCGCCAGAACCTCAACCTGCTGGCGACCAACTATGCGGTTTCCGCTGCCGAGGAGACGCTGCGCCAGCGCAAGGCCGGCCATGCGCCGACGCTGGATGCAGTCGCCAAGTACCAGAAAGGTGATAATGACAGCCTCGGCTTCACCAACCCTTCCCAGCTAGGGGTGCGTTACAGCGACGACGTCGAGCAGACCAGTGTCGGCCTGCAACTCAACATCCCGATCTACAGCGGCGGCCTGACCAGTTCGCAGGTGCGCGAGGCCTACCAGCGCCTGAGCCAGAGCGAGCAGCAACGCGAAAGCCTGCGCCGCCAGGTGGTGGAGAACACCCGCAACCTGCACCGCGCGGTGAACACCGATGTAGAGCAGGTGCAGGCGCGCAAGCAGTCGATCATCTCCAACCAGAGCGCGCTGGAAGCCACCGAAATCGGCTACCAGGTGGGTACTCGCAACATCGTCGACGTACTCGACGCCCAGCGCCAGCTGTATACCTCGGTGCGCGACTACAACAACAGCCGCTATGACTACATCCTCGACAACCTGAGCCTGAAGCAGGCTGCCGGGACCTTGAGCCCGCAGGATCTGCAGGACCTCAAGCAGTACCTGAAACCGGACTACAACCCGGACAAGGACTTCCTGCCGCCGGACCTGGCGGCCGCAGCGGCGAAGAACTTCGAGCGCAGGCCTTAAAAAACTGTCGCGAGCCTCCCCGAATGACGGCGAGGCTCACGACATTACCGACATCAGTTAACGGGAGACAGCTGCAGTTTAGCGATGAAAAAATCATTGCCACTCGCCGTGGCTGTATAATTTTCGATCGTGATCTTGGTCACATCGTCAGTGACCGTAAATTTTCCAGAAATATCTTCCCATTCCTTGTATTTGGACAGAGTCACTTCTTCGATTACCACGTCCTTGTCAGCTTTTACCTCCAGTCTGGGAGGATTGCCTCCGTAATCCAGCCACACCCTCATGGAAAATTCGTATTCTTTGCCATGCTCTAGCAAAGGGTATTCTTTTGTCAAAAATACGCCCTCATGCCCGGCCTCAATGCTATGTGTATGAAGATAAAGGACCTTGCCTTCATCCGGAGTATCCTTGAATTCCCGCTTGTAATCGTCACGCATCACCCAACCATTCAAGCGCTCTTGATCTTCACCCGCTTCAAAGTCCGTAAGATCAGTCGCTGACCGAAGGACAAATTGAGAAAATCTGTAATCATTCCCTTGTAGCTCAGGATTATGATTATGTATTTCAAGAGAAAATTGGCTGCCTGCCTGCTCAACGACAACGGAGCCATGGTAATTCCCCCAGCGATCTTCATTATGCTGCCACAGGTTGGTTTCATAAATAACGAACTTGCCACCCTTGGCATCTGCGCCCACTACAGATATACGCGCAGGGCTCGACTTACTCACACTCCGAGCGCGCATTACGAACTGATACTTGCCCGACGCCAACCCATCATATTGTTTACTTAATACGATGCCGTCCGCCTTTTCTTTGAGAGTGGGAAAATCCAACACGCAGCCTTCAGACGCCTCTTGGACAATCCTCGCCTTATCGCCAACGAAGTCACTAACCTCCCAACCATTCATAGACCCATTAGAAAAATCAGTAATATCGCTATACGTAGTATCTGCCATGTTCGACACTCCCATGATAAGAGACCCTGCCGAACCAAACTAGATGAAGTCGCGCTCGCGCGTAACTGTCAAAACTGTCAGTTGACAGCGCTTCAGCACTGTCTATTACCACATACTGTCTGCGTCTTGAATTAGCGCTTATGAAGTAAATTACCCAGTTCTTCCAGCAACCGTTGCAAGGCGCCCTGGTTGGCGCGCATCACCGCCCTGCCCGCCTCGCCCATGCGCTGCGCATCCTGCGGCAGCTCGATCAACCGACGCACAGCCTCGGCCAGCCCGTCGGCATCATCGACCTGCTGCAGCGCCCCCGCATCGCGCAACATCGCACTGATTTCGAGGAAATTGAACACGTGTGGCCCCATGAGCACCGGTAGTGCCAATGCTGCAGGCTCCAGAGGGTTGTGGCCGCCCGTGGCCACCAGGCTGCCGCCGACGAAGGCGATGTCGGCCAAGGCATAGAGGAACAGCAACTCACCCATGGTGTCGCCAAGCAGCACCTGCGTCCGCGCATCCACCGACGTGCCGGCAGAGCGGCGTACCGTGGCGAACTGTTCAGCGCACAAGGCATGCACGCCATCGAACCGCTCTGGGTGTCGCGGCACCAGGATCAGCAGCGCATCAGCATGCACCTGCAGCAGCTGCCGGTGCGCCTGCAGGATCAAGGCATCTTCACCCTCATGCGTGCTGGCAGCAATCCACAGCGGACGTTGGTCGGCGCCCCACTGTTCGCGCAGTGCCCTGGCTCGGGCTTGCAAGTGCTCATCGATCTTCAGGTCGAACTTGATCGAACCGGTGACCTGCACGCACTCAGGGCGCGCCCCCAGGTCACGGAAGCGCCGGGCCTCGGTTTCGGTCTGCACCGCAATCAGGCTCATCTCGGCCAGCATCGGCCGGGTCAGCTTGGCAAAGCGCCCATAGCCACGGGCCGAGCGCTCGGAAAGGCGCGCGTTGGCCAAGGCCACCGGGATGCCACGCCTGGCACACTGGTGGATATGGTTGGGCCACAGTTCGGTTTCCATGATGATGCCCAGCTTCGGCTGCACATGATCGAGGAAACGCCCGGCCGCCCAAGGCAGGTCGTACGGCAGGTAGCAATGCTGCACGCGCGGTTCGTCGGCGAACAGGGCGCGAATACGCTCGGAACCGGTAGGGGTCATGCAGGTCAGGGTGATCGGCAGCCCAGGGTAGGCCTTGAGCAAGGCACGCACCATCGGCGCGGCGGCGATACTCTCGCCCACCGAAACGGCATGCACCCATATGCCGCCCTGGCGCATGGTCGGCAGCTTGCAGGCAAAGCGTTCGCCAATACGCTGGCCATAGGCCGGGGCCTTGCGCGCGCGCAGGTACAGGCGCAGCGCAACCAGCGGCAGGCCCAGGTGAAACAGCAAGGTATAGAGAGTTCTGTTCATGGCGGCGGAGTTTACCCGATCGCACGCAGGTGCACTGCAAAGCGCTCGGCCAGCCACTGCGCGGCTGGGCCCAGTGGCTCGTCGCGGCGCCAGGCCAGCTCCGCCACCAGGGCCGGCGGCCGCCATTCGCTGTCCAGCTCGACCATGTGCGCCTGGTAGGTCGGGTATTGCACCACGTGTCGCGGCAGCCAGGCCCAGCCCAGCCCGCGCATCAACAGCTCGGCCATGGCATAGAAGCTGTCGGCCCTCCACACCTGCGGGCTGATCGCTTCGCCGCCCGGGTAGCCACTTTGCTGTGGGGTGATCAGCAACTGTCGGTGACGGGCCAGTTGCTGGCGGGTCACCCGGCCTTCGCCTGCCAGCGGGTGGCCGACCGCGCACACGGTGACCATTTCCACGCTGCCCAGGGCGCGCCGCTCCAACGAGGCCGGGATACTTTCGTGGTTGAAAAACAGGCCCAGGTCGGCGCGTCGCTCCACCAGCTTGCGTGCCACATCGCCTTGGGCGCCGCTGGCCAGTTGCACTTCCAGGAACGGGTAGCGGCTGGCCAGTTCGTCGAGGCTGTCGATAACCGGCTGGTAGGGCATGGCTTCGTCCTGGGCCACCCGCAGCAAGGCCTCTTGCCCACGCATCAGCGCCAGCGCGCGACCGTCCAGGCGTTCACACTGCCGCAGCAGTTCGCGGGCATCCTCCAACAGCGCACTGCCATTCTCTGTCAGTTTGGGTTGTCGGCCACTGCTGCGCTCGAACAGGGTCACACCAAGGTCGGTTTCCAGCAGGGCAATCGCGCTGCTGATTGCCGATTGAGCTTTGCGCTGTTCACGAGCCACAGCCGAGAACGAGCGCAGCTCGGCGACCCGCAGGAACGTGCGCAGCTGTTCGAGGTTCCACTGTTCGGCCATCTACCTATCTCCGCTATTGATAGGTAATGACTTTACCCCATCCAGGGTGAGCCTAGAATCTGCGGCCAGTTACCGGAGGATCCCGCCATGAATGCCTACACCTACCTCGCCATCGCCATTTGTGCCGAAGTCATCGCCACCGCCTCGATGAAAGCGGTGAAAGGCCTGAGCACGCCGCTGCCGCTGTTGCTGATGGTGATTGGCTACGCCATCGCTTTCTGGATGCTGACTTTGGTAGTACGCAGTATTCCAGTGGGGATCGCCTATGCCATCTGGTCTGGGTTGGGTATCGTGCTGATCAGTGTGGCGGCGCTGGTGATCTATGGGCAGAAGCTGGATGTGCCGGCGATGCTGGGCATGGCGATGATCGTGGGTGGAGTGGTGGTGATTCAGTTGTTTTCGAAGACGGCCGGGCATTGAGGCAACCCATGCCGGCGATAGGGCCCTCGCCGCGATAGCCTGTATACTTGCCAGCTGTCCCAGCCTTCGAGGTACCGCCATGCCATCTGCCATTTCCACTGACGTACTGATCGTCGGCGCCGGGGTCGCAGGCCTCTGGCTCAATGCCCGCCTGCGCCGCCTGGGCTATTCGACAGTGCTGGTGGAGCGTGCGAGCCTTGGTGGCGAGCAGACCATCAAGTCCCAGGGCATCATCCATGGCGGTACCAAGTATGCCCTGCACGGCGCACTCACCGGCGCCTCGGAAGCCATCGCCGACATGCCGCGCCGCTGGCGCGAAGCGCTGAATGGTGGCGGCGAGCTGGACCTTACCCATACCCGCCTGTTGTCCGACGCCCATTACCTGTGGTCACCCGGCACCCTGGCCGGCAACCTCACCAGCTTCTTCGCCAGCAAAGCCGTGCGTGGCCGGGTCGACCAGGTGAAGGGCGAGCAATTACCGCCCGCGCTGCAGGACCGCGCCTTCAAGGGCAAGGTCTATCGCCTGGCCGAACTGGTCGTCGACGTGCCCAGCCTGCTGGCCAACCTGGCCGAGCTGGCGGGTGACAGCCTGCTTGCCGGCGAGCACATCGAACCGTTGCGCGAGGCTGACGAACTGGTCGGCCTGTGCGTGGACGGCCGCGATATCCGCGCCCAGCGCATCGTGCTCAGTGCCGGCGCCGGCATCGCAGACTTGCTGCATGCCCTGGGCCTGAGCCAACCCGCCATGCAGACCCGCCCGCTGCACATGGTCATGGCCAAAGGTGCCAACCTGAAGCCGTTGTATGCCCACTGCCTGGGTGGCGGGCCGAAGCCGCGAGTGACCGTCACCACCCATCCGGCCGCCGATGGCCAGTGGGTCTGGTACCTGGGTGGCGACCTGGCCGAAGCCGATGGCGTCGCCCGCGAGCCATCGGCGCAAATCGCGGCGGCACAGAAGGAAATCGCCAGCCTGCTGCCATGGGTCGACCAGAGCGAGATGCGCTGGGCCACCCTGCGGGTCAGCCGCGCGGAACCGGCGCAATCGGGCCTGGTGCGCCCGGACAATGCCTTCCTCGCCGACCAGCAACGCCTGCTGGTCGGCTGGCCAACCAAGCTGGCCCTGGCACCGGACTTCAGCGACCGGGTCATCGCCCACCTGGAGCGTGATGGTATCCAGCCGCAGGCCCAGCCTGACCTGACCGGCCTGCCACGCCCGCCGCTGGGCGTGCCGGCCTGGGAGCAACTGTTACCATGAGCCTGCCAACCCTGCACGACTTCCACCGCCCCTTGGGCAATCTCGGCTTCAAGGTTTCGCCGCTGGGCCTGGGTACGGTCAAACTGGGCCGCGACCAGGGCGTCAAGTACCCCACCGGCTTCACCATCCCCGCTGATGACGAAGCCCGCCTGCTGCTGGCACAGGCCCGCGAGCTGGGCATCAACCTGATCGACACCGCACCGGCCTATGGCCGCAGTGAGGAACGCCTGGGCCCGCTATTGCGCGGCCAGCGCGATGAATGGGTAATCGTCAGCAAGGTTGGCGAAGAATTCGACAATGGCCAGTCACACTTCGACTTCAGCGCTACCCACACCCGCCGTTCGGTGGAGCGCAGCCTGCAGCGCCTGGAAACCGACCGCATCGAGCTGGTGCTGGTGCACTCCGACGGCAACGACCTGGCAATTCTCGAACAGCAGGAGGTGTACCAGACCCTCGCCGAGCTCAAGCAGGAGGGCAAGATCCTCGGCTATGGCCTGTCCGGCAAGACAGTTGCTGGCGGCCTGAGGGCGCTGGAGCATGGTGACTGCGCCATGGTCACCTACAACCTCAACGAACAGACCGAACGCCCGGTGCTGGACTACGCTGCCGAGCACGGCAAGGCCATATTGGTGAAGAAGGCGCTGGCCAGCGGGCATATCTGCCTCGCCTCAGGGGTTGACCCGGTGCAGGCCAGCTTCGAGTTGCTGTTTGCCCACCCGGGCGTGAGCAGTGCTATCGTCGGCACCATCAATCCGTTGCACCTGGCCCACAACGTGGCAACCGTCGCCCGTATTCTGGGCCGGCACTGAGTTGCCCCAGGCCTGCAGGCCTGGAGACTGACCCGACGCAAGGAGGAGCCTCGTGGCGCGTACGCTGATCCGCAAGAACCCGAGCAACTTCAAGACGCTGCCGCTGCATGTCGAGGCCACGCCCGAAGGGCTGATCTACCAGAGCATCGGCATGCCGCTGAACTTCGCCCAGACCCAACAGCGACGCAAGGCCATCCAGTTGCCCGATGCACAGCGCTTCGTGGTGGAACTGGCCAACCTCGGCGTGTCGGTACGGCTGACCTTGCATTGGCAGAACCGTGACTACTGGGTTTTGGTACGCCAGCGTCGGCAAGACCGTGGCGATGTGGTGCTGAAGCTGATTTCCGGTTACGTGCCGGCGCAGGAACTGAACCTGCCGTTGCACACCGCCGTGCAGGAAGTTGCCGAGGAATGTCTGCTGGAAACCCCGGAAGGCTGGCTGGGCGGACGCTTCAACGATACCTGGCTGCCAGTGCCCTACGCCGCTGCCCTGCACTACCGCGAAAACCCGCATTTCGTGCTGGCCCCACAGTCCGGTGCCGCGCGCCCGGTGCACTGCGGCAACCTGATGCTGCTGGAACGGCCACGGGCCTATGTGCACCTGCCTACCGCCTCGTTGCAGCTGATCTATGACATGCGCCTACAAGTCCCTCGGGAGGCCAAGAAGCTCAGCCTGTTCCACGTCGATGAGCGGCTTGAGGGTGGCCAACTGGTGGCGCGGCTCAACCGCAAACGGCCCGACCTGTACCTGATGCCGTTGCAGGATGGCCAGCCACTGGCTGAGCTGTATACGTTGAAAAAGGATGAGCTGGTGCCGGCGAGCACGCGGGGGCTACACCTGGCTGAGAGTTTTGCTCACCAGGAGGGTTGGGTGGTGAAGGAAGAGCGGGTGCGCTGGAGGGATTGGGTGAAGCAGCAGGGGTTAGTGGAGAGCAAGCCGGTGCGGGCCTCGCACCTGCAGCGCTTTGGTGACAAGGCGCGGGCGCTGCTGGAGCGGGCTCGCACTTCGCTGCACAAGTAAGGGGCCGCGAAGCGGCCCCCTGGGGCAGGTCAATTCTTGCGGATCTTCTCGACGATCGCCGTGGTCGAGCTGTTCTCGACCAGCCCCAGCACCTTCACGGTACCGCCGTAGGCCTTGACGATATCGGCGCCCACTACCTGGTCGATGCCGTAATCCCCCCCTTTGACCAGCACATCCGGCTTGACCTGGCTCAGCAGGTTCTCCGGCGTACCCTCAGGGAAGCTGATCACCCAGTCCACCGCCCCCAGCCCGGCCAGTACGGCCATGCGCCGGTCGACGCTGTTGATCGGTCGACCCGGCCCTTTCAGGCGGCTGACCGAGGCATCGTCGTTGACTGCGACGATCAGGCGGTCGCCCTGGGCACGGGCCTGCTCCAGGTAGGTGACATGCCCGGCATGCAGAATGTCGAAGCAACCGTTGGTGAAGACGATCTTCTCTTTGTGCGCCCGCGCGTCGTCGATCGCCAACAGCAGTTGCTCCAGGCCCAGCACACCGCGCTCGGAGCCTTCCTCGCGCTGGATGGCCCGGCGCAGTTCTGGGGCACTGATCGCCGCCGTACCCAGCTTGCCGACCACGATACCCGCCGCCAGGTTGGCCAGGGCCACCGCGTGCGGCAGGTCCTCGCCGGCAGCGATGGCCGCCGCGAGCGTGGAGATGACAGTATCACCGGCACCGGTCACGTCGAATACTTCCCGCGCCCGCGCCGGCAGGTGCAGCGCCGGCTGGCCGCTGCGCAGCAGGGTCATGCCATGCTCGCCACGGGTCACCAGCAAGGCGCCCAGGTCGAGGTCCTGCAGCAACTGCAGGCCTTTGGCAACCAGTTCGGCCTCATCGACGCAACGGCCGACGATGGTCTCGAATTCGCTGAGGTTCGGGGTAATCAGGCTGGCGCCACGGTAGATGGAGAAGTCCTTGCCCTTGGGGTCGGCGAGCACCGGAATGCCCTTGGCCCGCGCCGCCTGGATCAGGCTCTGGTGATTTCTCAGTGCGCCCTTGCCGTAGTCGGACAGGACCAGCACCTTCACGCCCTCGAGCAGGTTGTCGACCTCGGCCCCCAGCGACAGCGGGTCGGTGGCGAACGGTTCTTCGAAATCGATGCGCAGCAGCTGCTGGTGACGGCTCATGACCCGCAGCTTGACGATGGTCGGCTGGTGCGCGATGCGCTGGAAGACCGAGCGCACGCCGGCAGCCTGCAAACTGTTGGCCAGGCTGTCGGCGGCCTCGTCCTGGCCGGTGACGCCAATCAGCGCCGCCGGGGCGCCCAGGGCGGCGATGTTCAAGGCAACGTTGGCCGCGCCGCCGGGGCGATCCTCGATCTGATCGACCTTGACCACCGGCACTGGCGCTTCTGGCGAGATACGCGAAGTACCGCCATGCCAGTAGCGGTCGAGCATGACATCGCCGACCACCAGTACCGGGGCTTGATCGAAACGCGGCATGGACAACTTCATGGGCAACCCATATGGAAATAATGAACAGGGGCAGGATATTAGCACAGGGTTGGCGACGGCTTTACGGCCATATCACCCCAGGAAAATTCCCGTGACAATCGGGGCCGTGATGGCCCCGATCAACGAAGGTTCAGGTGATGTCGGCCTTGGCTGGCTCATCCAGGCCCATGGCATGCAGGCGGGCATAATGGCCATTGGCCGCGAGCAGCTCGGTATGGGTGCCGCGTTCGACCAGGCGGCCTTGGTCCATTACCAGGATCTGGTCGGCCTTCTCGATGGTCGACAGGCGGTGGGCGATCACCAGTGTGGTACGGCCCTGCATCACATGGTCCAGGGCCGCCTGGATATGCCGCTCGGATTCGGTGTCCAGCGCCGAGGTGGCTTCGTCGAGGATCAACAGCGGTGCGTTTTTCAGCAATGCCCGGGCGATGGCCAGGCGCTGACGCTGGCCGCCGGAGAGCAGCACGCCGTTTTCACCCACTTCGGTATCGAAGCCTTTCGGCAAGCGGTCAACGAACTCCTTGGCGTAGGCATCGGCCGCAGCAGCTTCGATGTCGGCGCGCGGCGCACCGGCCAGGTCGCCGTAGGCGATGTTGTTGGCCACGGTATCGTTGAACAGGGTGACGTGCTGGGTCACCTGCGAAACGTGGCGACGCAGGTTGCGCAGGCGGTAGTTCTCGATCTCCACGCCATCGAGCAGGATCTGCCCTTGATCGTGGTGATAGAAGCGCGGGATCAGCGCCGCCAGAGTAGACTTGCCGCTGCCGGAGCGGCCGACCAGGGCAATCATCTGCCCGGGCTCGGCGACGAAGCTGATGTCGCTGAGCACTTCACGCTCGGTGCCGGGGTAGGTGAAGCTCAGGTTGCGCACTTCCAGGCGCCCTTCCACGCGTTCCTTCTCGACGGTACCGGTGTCCACTTCAGGCGTTTCGTCCAGTTGCTCGAAAATGCTCTCGGCACCGGCCAGGCCCTTCTGGATGGTCGAACTGACCTCGGAAAGCTGACGAATCGGCTTGGGCAGCAGGCCAGCGGCGGTGATATAGGCAACCAGGTCACCGGCAGTGGACTCACCGCGCAGGAACAGCACCAGGAACATCAGCGCAGCCATGGCGGAGTAGATCACCAGTTGCAGCATCGGCGTATACAGCGAACCGGTCTTGGTCATGCGCAGCTGTTTGTCGGTGTTGCTCTGGCTGGCCTTGCCGAAGCGCTGCTCCTCGTAGGCCTCGCCGCCGAAGCTGCGGACCACTCGATAGCCCTGGATGGTTTCCGAAGCGACATGGGTGACGTCGCCCATGGCCACCTGGATCTTCTTGCTCTGCTTGCGGAATTTCTTGCTGGCGACGCTGACCATTACCGCGATCAGCGGCAGGATGGCAACCATCACCAGGGTCAGGTGCCAGTTCATCCACAGCAGATAGCCGAACAGAAATACCACTGTCAGGCCTTCGCGGATCACCACCTTGACCGCATCGGTGGCCGCACCGGTGACCATGGTCACGTTGAAGGTGATACGCGAAATCAGGTGTCCGGAGTTATGGTTGTCGAAGTAGCGGTTGGGCAGTACCAGCAGCTTGTTGAACAACTCCACACGCAGGTCGTGCACCAGGCACAAGGACACCTTGGCCAGGAAGTAGTTGCCGAGGAACGAACCCAGGCCCTGCCAAGCGGCGATCAGGATGATCAGCAGCGGCACCGCCTGCAACAGTTGCAGGTCGCGCAGGTAGGGGACGTTGGGGAACAACACCGCTTCGGGGTTGCTCAGCCCATCGACGAAATACTTGAGAATGCCGGCCAGCATGGGCTGGGTCGAGGCAAAGATCACGAAACCGATGATGCTCAGCAGGAAAATGCCGACATAGGGTTTCACATAGCTCAACAGCCGGAAGTAGATCTTCAGGCTGGAGGTGTGTTCCGCCGGTCGCGGTGTTTCGGCCATTATCGAGCTCGCTGTTCAGGTTGAACCGGAAATTTTACCACAGGCGTCATTTTCGGCACGCCCCCATGGCAGCGACATGACCAGCCCCACGGGCAGCCAGCTGATGAACCATTCGGCACGCGGCGTACCGGTGAGGCTGGCGGCATCGAACTGCATGGCCAGGGTCGAGTACACCCAGAAGCCGAGCAGGATCTTGCCGAACAGCGAGCCGCGTGCACGCACGATTTCACCCAGCGTGTACAACCACACCATGATCCACAGCAGCATGCCGGGCAGGCCCAGCTCGACGGCAACATGGGTGAACATGTTGTGTGTGTGGTCGAAGTGCTTGCCCACGGCGCTCACATCGTAGGCGGCGCCCAGGCCAAGGCCGGTCCAGGGATGCGCGGCAATCATGTCGACCACGGCATGGAAGATTTCCGGCCGGTAGGAGGATCCGCGCTTGGCGATCAGGTCGTAGACAAAATAGAAGGCCAGGCCGGTGGCGACAGCCGCCAGGATGGAGAATACCCGGCTATGACGGTCACGGAACCACAGCGGGGCCAAGATCACGGTGAGCACCAGGGCCAGAACCGCCCCACGGCTCTGGCTAAGCATGACAAAAGCCCCCAGGCAAGCCAGTGCCAAGAGCCACAATAGCTGCAGGCCGCGCTGCTGCGGCGGCTGATAAAGCAGGAATAACACCGCCGAACCGATGACGTAGGCACCGAGGATCGGATGCGATATTTCGCCGATGCCTTGCAGGCGGGCCAGCAAAGGGTAGCCCTGCATACCGTAGAAATGAATCACCGATACCAGCGCAGCAATGGCCAGCAAAACGCAACCAACCAGCAGCAACTGGCGAATGCGTGCCTGGCCAAGCTGCGCGAGCAACGGGAACGCCAAGAGGAAGACGAGAATGTAGAGCAGGCGTTTGGCCTCACGCCCCGGCTCTTCTGCCACCGACCAGACCAGGCTCAGCGCGCTCCAAGCCAGCAGCAACAGCAGACTCACCCACAAAGCAGGTTGGCGCTGCCAGGCTTGCACCAGTACCCGCCTGGCAGGCCAGGCCAGGACCAGCGTCGGCAACCACAGGAACAACACCAGGCCTTGCTGATAGATCTTGTTGCTCGGGGCCAGGGCAATCGCTGCCAGAAACCAGACCAGACCCAAGCCCAACCAGACCTTCGCCCAGTTTTTCTGATACAACATCCTCTCCCCCGATGAATCAAACACACCATCCAATGGTGCAACAACATTATTTTCGGCATTATTGCCGGTCATTTCGTTCGCCCGATGACAAGGCTCTTTTCATGCAATGCTCCCGGCTCAACCAGGTCGACTTCGATCAGCTGACACTAGGCGCCCAGGTGCTAGAGGCAGACAGCCATGGCGCCAAAGTCTACCTGCTCGCGGATGGTAATTTCCTCAAGGTTTTTCGCAGGAAGCGGCTTATTTCATCTGCACTGCTGCGTCCATACTCCCAGCGCTTCGTCGACAACGCCGCGCGCCTGGCGCAAATGGGCATTCCCACCCTGCAAGTGATCAGCCAGCACAAGCTCGACCTGCCGGGCCGTACCGCCGTGCTGTATCGGCCGCTGCCAGGGCGCACCCTGTTGCAGCTGTCGCGCGATGAAGGGTTCAGTTGGGACACCTACCTGCCGCGTCTGGTCGAGCTGATTCACCAACTGCACCGCAACGGGGTGTATTTCCGCTCGTTGCACCTGGGCAATGTAGTGGTCACGCCCGATCAGCAGTTGGGACTGATCGACGTGGCTGACATGCGCTTCCTGCGCCCGCCGCTTTCGGGGCGCATGATTCGACGCAACGTCCAGCACATGGTGCGCTACATCGAGCGAGAGAAACTCGCTGACCGCTTCCCCCTTGCCGCCTTCGAGGCAGCCCTGCTGGCGCGCTGAGGCTCAACTGCGCAGCAGGCTCTGCGAGCCGTTGCAGAACGCCTGCCAGGCCTGTTCCGGGGCCAGTGCCTGCCGCTGCCGGGCGGCTACCAGCGAGGCATTGAGCGCAGCACAACGCTCGATCGCCTCTGCCCAGGCGTTTTCATTGGCAACGGGCAAGTAACCACCGGTATCCTGCAACTGTTCGCGGAACACCTGCAGGTCGCTGCACACCACCGGCACGTCGGCCATGACCGCCTCCTGCACCACCAACCCCAGCCCTTCGGAGCGCGAAGGTACCAACAGCCAGTCGAATGCCCGGTATAACTGCTGCAGGTCGTCGCGGTGGCCGCTGAGGTGAACACGCCCGGTCAGGCCCAGCGCGTCGATACGGGCCTGCAGCAACGCACGCAGGGGCCCCTCGCCAATGATTGCCAACTGTAGGCCCGGCTGGCCCACACTGGCTTTGGCGAACGCCTTGATCAGCATCTCGAAGCCCTTGCTCTCGACCAACCGCCCGACCGCGCCCAACATCACCCCGGTTGCCTGTGGCAACTGCAAAGCCTGCCTGGCCGCCTCCCGGCTCAATAGCGGCTCGGCGAAAGCCAGCGGATCAAGGGCCATGCGCAAGGTCTGCACCGGCCGGTTCAGTTCGTGCTCAAGCGATGCGGCAAGCGTCTGCGAAACGGCAGCAATGCTCAGCCGCTCTGCCGGGTAACTGCGCAGTAAGCGCACATCGCTGGCACTCAGGCGGGTCTTGCCATGAAACAGCACCTTGGCACGCAACTGCGGAACCTGATGCAACAACGGCAACACCAGCCGCGCCACACCGACACCATCCAGCAGCACGACTTCAGCCTGGGCCTCGTTCAGCGCCTTGCGCAAGCGCATGCGCAACCACGGGCGCAACAGGCGCCAGAGGTGGCGCCCCTTCAGTGCCCGCGACGGCATGTGCCACTCCCGGGTCGAACCGATTCCACAACAGAGGCCGCTGCCCAGCAGCAGCCAGTTACTGATCCGGGCATCGGCGCCCGCATGCGCCAGCACCTGCCGATGAACCTTGTGGATGGACATGTACGGCGTTCCACCCGCCCACATCATATTGACGATGTTCATGGGCTCTCTCCCGCTCACGTCCGGTGGAACAGCGACTTTATTGAACAAGAATGGTGATTCCCATGCCAACCACGGCCCCCGCCACCAGCGTCAACGCCAATTTCATACGGTCACGTTTACGACGTTTGGTCTTGCGCTCCACTTCAATCGGCAAGGTCACATGATTACCAAATCCAGTATGCAATACTGCATCACCCTCCAAGGTGACCGCTGTCAGATTTAACTCAGCGTAGCGTCGAGAAAGTGCTTTTTCTCCAGCATAGGCGGCAAATGGCGCACAGCGTTGGTAGTCGCTCAAACGACGCAGCCCGGGGTTAAGCGAAAACGCCTGCCACTCGGCCTTATCGGACAGCAACGGATAGCAAGGCACGCCGGCGATCACCTGGCGATCACCGAGGTGGATGTACGGGCTATGGATGGCCAGGTCATGGGCATGACTGCGCAGCCAGACCTGCAACAGGCCAGGGCTGACATCCAGAATGGCTCGGGAATCTTCTATGAACCCCTGGCGATAGAAATGCCAGTCGTCCTCGCAATGGAAGATGTAAGGTGTCTTGACGTGGCTGTAGGCCAGATCGATGGACGGCAACTGGCCGAGTTTGGGTCGGTTCACGAACACCTTGCAGTGCGGTTTCCAGTGTTCCGGCACAGCCGCATGCACGGCGTCATCACCGGAGTCTTCGGTGATGAATACCTCACGAATCGGCGCGGTGTTGCAGCGGTCGAAACTCTCAAGGGTATCTTTGAGCAGATCGAACCGCCCACAACTGGTCACGACGAGCGTGACGTCACTCTCATTTGAAAAGCGCACCGGACTCCCTCCGCCTTGCGACTATCGACTTTCAACACCTGCTCCGTAGGTGCGAAAGTTCTTATGTTAGATGCCCAGTTTCAAGCGCAACCGCTGCCATGCAGATAACGGTGGGTGGGGCCTGAGCGCCGGGCGCATGTGGTCGACGATGCTACGACCAACTGCGGCGAAACTAAACCGGGAAACCGCCAGCTGGCGGCCGTTTTCCGCAATCCGCCGGGCCAGTTCGGGCTCCGCGCGCAAACGGCGGAGCTTTTCCTGCAGGGTCGGAATGCTGTTATAGAACACCACGTTGTGCATGTCCTGCAGGCCCAGCGCGCGGTTCTCTTCCTCGCCCTGGTCATACGCCAGCAACACACAGCCACAGGCCATGGCTTCGAAGTTCTTGATCATGTATTCGCCCATGCCGACGTCGGCGCTGACGAAAAAGCGAATACGGTTGAGCGTGTTGCAGTAGTCCTCACCCGACTTGGTGCGGGTCACTACCAGGTCCTCGACCCGGCCCAGTTCATCCAGCAGCGCCTTGCGGCCGCTATAGGCCACGCTGTTGGTGCTGCCGACGAAGGCCAGTTCGATGTCACGCTCACGCCCCTGGTCGCCCAGCAACTGCTCGTCGTAGCCCTTGGGCACGAACACGGCATCGAAACCTTCCTGGCGCAGGCGCTCGCTGACCATGTAGCCAGAGCTGATCACGCGCGCCCATGGCAGCTGACGGTAATGCGCACTGAACTTGCCGGTGTACTTGCACGGGATGTAGTTCTGGTAGGCGTCATGCTCGAGAATGACCAGGTTCGGCACCGTGCGGATGAACGCCACCTGGCGAATCTCCTGCTTGAAACGCAGGAAGAACACGATGCGATCATAGCGCTCGACCTGCACTTCGCGCTTGAAATAGCGGCGCAGGTTGCGCTGGTCTTCGCTGGTCAGCCAACGCAGGTCGCATTCACAGTTGGCCGCGACGCCATCGTACAGGCGGTCGAGAATGGCCCGCTGTTCCTTCTGCACCAGAAATAGGACTTTCATTGCTTTCCTTGGGCGCTCTGCGCCATCGCGGTCAACCATGGGGAAGCTACAGCTCACGCCGCCAGAACAGCTCATGTCGGCGCACGGCCTTGCGGAAGAACTCGTTCTCCCCGTAAGGCGATGGCCGCCGCCCGGCCAGCCAGCGCTGCAACAAGCGACGCACACGGCGCTTGAACGGCGCAGGAGGCTGCAGGTCATGCATCATGCCCAGGGCCATGGCCTTGTCACGCTGGGTCGCCAGGTCCAGCACCAGGCTGCAGGGTGCCCAGGCCTGATCAGCGCTCAACTGCGGTGGCAAGGCCACGCCATCGCCACTGTCGCCCATCGGCCAGCGGTCGTTGTCATGCAGGTGGTTGGCGTAGCAAAGCAGGGTTTGTGGCTGCCAGGCCAGGCCTTGCAAGGCCTCCAGCACTGCCGCCTGGGCGCAGATGTGGTCAGGGTGCGGGTCGAGCTGCGGGTGTGGCATCACCAGCACCTGCGGCCTGGCCATTTCCAGCAAGGCCCGCAGGTCGGCCAGCAGGTTGTGCCAGGTCGGTGCTCCATCGCCGTCGGCCGGCAGCGGGAACGGGTTGAACTGGCGGAACACCCGGACATCGGCGAGCTCGGCCTCACGAGAGGCAACCGGCTGGTCTGGCGCGGCCTGCATGGCAGGCAGTTGCAGGCAGAAATAGCCCAGCTGCACGCAACGCGACTGCGGCACACCGGCCCAGCGTGGCACGGCGATGCTGTCCCAGGCCCGCAGGCGACCTTTCAACCGCGCAGCCTCGGCCTCGGCCAGGCCCATCTGCTGGTAGTGCTCAGCCTCGATTTCACCGGCGGTGAGGGTTACCACCCAGGTTTCGTCGGCCTGACTGTAGAGACCGTATGCGGCCAGCTCGGCGTCATCGGCATGCGGCGCGATCACCATCACCCGCCGCCGCTGCAATTCGACCGCCGGGGTTATCCACAGGCGCGGCTGGCCTAGCAAGCGGCAATGGCGGGCACGCAGGCGCAACAAGCCTTTTTGCAAGGGCGCGGCCAAGCCGGTCAGGTTGAGAAAACGCACGCCATCGACACCGCGCTCGAAGGTTTGCCGATCGTCCTGCCCGCTAGCCAGCAGCTCGACCTTCGGGTCGAACAAGCGTCCCAGCCAGCTGCTTTTTACCTGCAGTTCGAGGATCAGGGTTTCGTTGCCTTGCAACACACAGTCGGCCTTGAGCAGGCCAGCGTCGAGGCTGGCGACAACCGCCCGGGCCTGATCGCCGAAGTCGTAGACGTAGTCCTCGCCAGGCGCATAGAACAGATGGTCGGCAAACCAGGCTTCGTGACCTGCCCACAACATCGGTAACAGCAGCAGCGGCAACCACCACCAGGTGAATACCCCCAAGGCAACCAACGCGACCAGGCCCACCAGCAAGCCCAGGCGCTTGTTGCGCCGGTGGCGCTTGAGCAACTGCTGCTTGCGGCTCACGCCTGATACACCGGCACGGGGTTGCACCAGCGGTCCTTGTACTCACGGTCGGCACGGCCGAACGAGAACCGCAGCGGCTTGTTGCGCGCACGGGCGTCCTCCCAGGCGGCCTGGGTATTGAGGAAGCTCAGTACGCTGCCAGGGCTGAAGGCCTTGGTTTCCGGGTCGACGCCACCATTGATGTACTCCACGCTGATCCACTCCGGCGCTTCGACACGGTACACCAGCTGGATGGCTATCGGCTTGCCTTCCAGCAGCAGCACCGAGCCGATCAGCAGCTCGCGCAGGCGCTCCAGCACATCGGCCATGCGCTCGGCACCGGTGGCCGGGAAGCCCCAGCGGCGCTGGAAAAGGTCGCAGTACATGCCAGCAACTTCCTGCGCGCTGAAGTCGCTGATCGGGCGCACCACGCCGCCCGCCTCTTCCAGCAGGCGTAGCTCGCGGCGCTGGTTGTAGCGGAACTTCTTCGACAGGTCTTCAGGGGCGCGAGCCATGGCCAGCTGTTCCTTCTGCACCTTCAGGCCGCTGAAACGGCCCTGGTTCAGTTCGGACAGGTAGCGCGCTGCATGGCGCAACGGTGCAGCGGCATCGGCCGCCGCCGGCAGGATGATCTCGGCATTGCCCAAGTCGAACAGGGCTTTCTTGCCAGCACGCTTGAGCACATCCTTGGACAGCGCCAGGTGGTGCCCCCAGGCGGGTATGGCTGCCTTCAGCTCGCCGGCCTGGTACCAACCGAGGTAACGCACCGGGATCTGCGCCAGGTCGGCCAGTTGCTCGACCACCCGCGGGTGGGTGGCGACACTGCCGCCAAAGCGGGCCCACGCCTCGGCATAGGCCTTGGCGTCGATGGCTTGCCAACCGCGCTCGCGGAAAGCCTGGATTCGGTTGAGCATCAGGCCTTCCCTACCAGTGAGCGAACCTGCGGCAGTTGCCAGAAGGCCTCGCGCACCGCCTGGTCGGAGAAACGCTCACGCAGGCGCTGCAGCATGTGTTCGGCACAGGCCTGGCGCTGCGCCGCATCGAGCACAGCCAGGTGCTTCAGGCCTTGGGCCAGTTGCCCGGCATCGCCCAGCGGGAACAGCACACCAACCCCTTCGACCACCTCGCGCGCACCGCCACAGGCCGTGGCCAGCACCGGAACACCGGCGACCATCGCTTCGAGCAGGACCATGCCGAACGGCTCATGGTCGGAGCTCAGGGCGAACACGTCGAAGGCCTGGAAATAGCGGCGCGCGTCCGGTACCTGGCCAAGGAAGTCCACGTGCCCGGCAATGCCCAGTTCGGCGGCCAGCGCCTTGAGCCTGGCTTCCAGGCGGCCCTTGCCGAGGATCGCCAGGCGTGCACCGGCCGGCAGCCCCGGCAGCGCTTCGGCAAAGCCACGCAACAGGGTGGTCTGGTCCTTGTCCGGGTGCAGGCGTCCGACATTGCCGACAATCCACGCCTGCGCATCCAGGCCCAGGGCCTGGCGAGCCTCGGCGCGCGACACCAGGGCCGCTTGCAGAGCGTCGATATCAATGCGGTTGTACAGGGTCTGGATACGCTCTGCCGGCCACTGCGGCAGACAGCGGCGCATATCATCACGCACTGCGTCCGATACCCCGAGCAAGCTGAGGCGCTTGCTGAACAGGCTGGCGAACAGCCGACGACCCTTGCGCTGATAGTCACCAAAGGCATGATGCACACCGATCACCGGCAGGCCGGTACCCAACAGCGCCACATAGATCGGCTTGAAACGATGGGCAATGCAGAAGGCGAAATTGCGCTCGGCCGCAATCCGCCGCAACGCGCGGATGGCGCCGAGCTTCAGGCCGCGCACGGCCTTGGAGCTGAACTCGAGGAACACTACCTCGTCCGACGCACAGCCGGCCGCCACTTGCGGGTCGGCAGCGCCGGTGAGGAACACCGTGGTCACCTGGTAGCCACGCCCCTGGAACAGGCTGGCGTACTGACGGGCGCAGTCCAGGAACGGCCCGTCATAACCATGGCAGAACTGCAGGATGCGCGGTTCAGAGCGGCTGGTCATACGGGGCCGCGCCGTCCTTCACAACCAGGATGTCTTCCATGATCAGGTACTGCAGGTCCGAGCCGAAGAACATGTTCAAGGCGTCGGTCGGCGAGCAGATCATCGGTTCACCGCGGCGGTTCAGCGAGGTGTTGAGCGACACGCCGTTGCCGGTGAGGTCCTCCAACGCCTTCATCATGTCGTAGTAGCGCGGGTTGTACCCGCGCTTGAGCACCTGGGCCCGCGACGTGCCATCCTCGTGGACGACTTCCGGCACGCGGTTTTTCCACTCTTCAGCCACTTCGAAGGTGAAGGTCATGAACGGTGCGGGGTGATCGACCTTGATCATCTGCGGGGCGACGGTGTCGAGCATCGATGGGCAGAAAGGTCTCCAGCGCTCGCGGAACTTGATCTGCTCGTTGATGCGGTCGGCCACGCCCGGCACGCTCGGGCAACCGATGATCGAACGGCCACCCAGGGCACGCGGACCGAACTCCATGCGGCCCTGGAACCAGGCCACCGGGTTGCCATCGACCATGATCCGGGCGATGCGCTGCGGCATGTCGTCAAGCTTGCGCCACTTCGGCGCGTTCGGGTGACGGGCGCAGGCGGCGATCACATCTTCGTTGGAGTACGACGGGCCGAGGTAGACGTGTTCCATCTTCTCGACCGGCACGCCACGGGCGTGGGAAACGTAGGCGGCAGCGCCCACGGCGGTACCGGCGTCCCCAGAAGCCGGTTGCACGAAGAGTTCCTTCACATCGGAACGGGCAATGATTTTCTGGTTGAGCTTTACATTCAACGCACAGCCGCCAGCAAAGGCCAGCTTGCCGGTTTCACGCAGGGTATCGCCCAGGTAATGGTCGATCATCTGCAGGGCGATCTTTTCGAACAGTGCCTGCATGCTGGCCGCGTAATGGATATAAGGCTCGTCGGCGATGTCGCCTTCGCGCTTGGGCCCCAGCCATTCGATCAGCTTCGGCGAGAAGTAGAAGCCCTTGCCCTTCTCTTTATAGCGGCGCAGGCCGATCACGTTGGCGTATTCGGTATTGATCACCAGTTCGCCGTTTTCGAAGCTGGCCAGGCGCGAGAAGTCGTACTTGCTGGCATCGCCATACGGCGCCATGCCCATGACCTTGAACTCGCCGTCGAGCATCTCGAAGCCGAGGAACTCGGTGATTGCACCGTACAAGCCACCCAGCGAGTCCGGATCGAAGAATTCCTTGATCTTGTGAATCTTGCCGTTTTCGCCGTAGCCAAAGAAGGTGGTGGCGTACTCACCTTTACCGTCGATGCCGAGGATCGCGGTCTTCTCCTTGAAGCCCGAGCAGTGGTAAGCGCTGGAGGCGTGGGCCAGGTGGTGCTCGACCGGCTCGATCTTGACCTTTTTCGGGTCGAAACCCAGTTGCTCCAGGCACCAGACGATCTTCTTGCGGTAACGCTTGTAGCGACGGTTGCCCATCAGGATGGCGTCGAGGGCGCGGTCCGGGGCGTACCAGTAACGCTTGGCGTAGTGCCAGCGTGCCTTGCCAAACAGGCTGATCGGGGCGAACGGGATGGCAACTACATCGACGTCAGATGGCTTGATGCCAGCCTGCTCCAGGCAGAACTTCGCCGACTCGTAGGGCATGCGGTTCTTCGCATGCTTGTCACGCACGAAGCGCTCTTCTTCGGCGGCGGCAACCAGCTTGCCGTCGATGTACAGGGCCGCGGAAGGGTCATGGCTAAGGGCGCCGGACAGGCCAAGAATCGTCAATGCCAAGGGATCAACCTCTTCATTCGGTAGAAATGCGCCAGCGGCTCGGTGGGCGGGTGGCGGCTAAAGGGCGGGATTATAACGCAAACATGTGCGCAACGCGGCAACCTGTACCGGCGATGAAGCCGGTACAGGCAACCGATATTATTCGGCGATCAGCCAGTCCATACGGAAGCTACCGGCGGTCTGCGCCAGCTCCTTGGCCAGCCATGGCAGCAGCTCGCGGAGTTCTTCCTCCAGCCCCCACGGCGGGTTGGCGATGGCCAGGCCAGAACCATTGAGGCCCTGCGGGCTGTCCTGGTGGTGCACGTACAGCTCGACCCGCAGCAGCTTCGGTGCGCCGGTGCTGGTCAGGTCCTGGTAGAAACGGGTCAGCGAACGCTGATCCTTGATCGGATACCAGATGGCCGCGACCGTCTGGCGCATGCGGCTGATCGCTTCTTTCATCGCCGTGGTGCAGCGCTTCAATTCATCAGCCTGCTCGAACGGCGGGTCGATCAGCATGATCGCGCGCTTTTCCTGCACCGGCAGCAGGGCGCGCGGCACATGCCAACCTTCGCCCAGGTGCACGACCACGCGCGGGTCCTTCTTCATGTTTTCCTTGAGCAGCGGCCCGTCTTCGGGGTGCTTCTCGTTGAGCAGGGCGCGGTCCTGCTGGCGCATCAGGCGGCGGGCCAGCTCGGGCGAACCGGGGTAATAGCGCAGCTCGCCATCAGCATTCAGGCGCTTGATGATACGCAGGTAGTCAGCAGCCATGGCCGGCAGGTCATCGCGGTTCCACAGGCGGGCCACCCCTTCCAGGTATTCGCCGGTGCGGGTTGCCTGGTCACCTTGCAGGTCGTACAGGCCGAGCCCTGCGTGGGTGTCGATGTAGGCGAACGGCTGCTCCTTGCGCGACATCAGGGCGATGAGGCGGGTCAGCACGATGTGCTTGAGGACGTCGGCGTGGTTGCCGGCGTGGAAGGCGTGACGATAATTCATGGCAACTCCTGCGGGGGTGGCAAGTTTACCTTGCCTTGCAGGCGGAGTCAGGCCTGCCTGTCGATCGGCGCGAGCTGCTTCGCGGGCTTGCCCGCTCCCACACGGCCTGCACAGATCTCAAATGCTGTGGAGTTCCTGTGGGAGCGGGCAGGCCCGCGAAGCAGGCGCCGCCGATTCAACCGGTATTACTTGTCAGCGTGATACGCCGCATCAGCCGTTTCGAAGCGCTGTACCATCGCTTTCGACGGGTTGCCCAGCTTGCTCACCACGATGATGGCGATGCTGGCGAACAGGAAGCCCGGGATGATTTCGTACAACCCGAGGGTGTCGAAGTTCTTCCACAGGATCACGGTCAGCGCACCGACCACGATACCGGCCAGCGCGCCGTTACGGGTCATGCCTTTCCACAGCACCGAAATCAGCACCACCGGGCCGAATGCAGCACCGAAACCGGCCCAGGCATAAGCCACCAGGCCCAGCACACGGTTTTCCGGGTTGGCGGCCAGGGCGATGGCGATCAGGGCCACGGCCAGCACCATCAGGCGACCGACCCACACCAGCTCGACCTGCGAAGCATTCTTGCGCAGGAAGGCCTTGTAGAAGTCCTCGGTCAGGGCGCTGGAGCACACCAGCAGCTGGCAGCTCAGGGTGCTCATGACGGCGGCCAGGATGGCCGACAGCAGTACACCGGCGACCCACGGGTTGAACAGGATCTTGGCCAGCTCGATGAACACACGCTCGTGGTTCTCGGTAACCGGGCCGGCCAGCTCGGGATGAGCCGAGAAGTAGGCGATACCGAAGAAGCCCACGGCACAGGTACCAGCCAGGCACAGGATCATCCAGGTCATGGAGATACGACGGGCGTTGGCGATCGACTTCACCGAGTCGGCAGCCATGAAACGCGCCAGGATGTGCGGCTGGCCGAAATAGCCCAGGCCCCAGCCCATCAGCGAGATGACGCCGATGAAGGTTGCACCCTTGAGCATGTCGAAGTGCGCCGGGTTGACCGCCTCGACGGCGGCAAAGGTCTGGTCGAAACCGCCGGTGGAGATCAGCACGATCACCGGGGTGAGGATAAGCGCGAAGATCATCAGCGATGCCTGCACGGTATCGGTCCAGCTCACTGCCAGGAACCCACCAATGAAGGTGTAGGCGATGGTTGCCGCCGCGCCGGCCCACAGGGCGGTTTCGTACGGCATGCCGAAGGTGCTCTCGAACAGACGGGCACCGGCAACGATGCCGGAAGCGCAATAGATGGTGAAGAACACCAGGATCACGATGGCCGAAATGATCCGCAGCAGGCCGCTATGGTCTTCGAAACGGCTGGAGAAGTAGTCCGGCAGGGTCAGTGCATCGCCGTTGTGCTCGGTCTGCACGCGCAGGCGGCCAGCGACGAACAGCCAGTTCAGGTAGGCGCCGACGGTCAGGCCGATGGCAATCCAGGCTTCGGACAAACCGGCGAAGTAGATGGCGCCCGGCAGGCCCATCAGCAGCCAGCCGCTCATGTCTGACGCACCGGCAGAAAGCGCGGTAACCACGCTGCCCAGGCTGCGTCCGCCGAGGATGTAGTCGGAGAGGTTCTTGGTGGAGCGATAGGCCGCGAAGCCGATCAGCACCATTGCCGCGATGTAGATCACGAACGTGATCGTTAGTGGGTTGCCCATATGTGTGCCCTGGCGTTTGTTTTTATCTCATGCACAACCGCAGCCATGGCGGTTGCACCCAGGCGGCGAATGCTATGCAACAACGCGAAGCGGGTGCAACCATTTTCCACCTGCAAGTTGCACCTGCCGGCGCATTTTCCGATAAAGCCCGTTTTTTGCTCCTTTTGGGAGCAATGAGGCCGGTTTTCAGAATAAAACGCACCGAAAACACCCCTTTTCAGAGCGCTTGACCGGACAGCTGACGAGTTGCACCTTTTTCATCAAAAATTAGGGTTGCACCTGGTTGCACCCGAATTGTCCTACAGCTACTCTTGGCGCCAGCTTAGGCCACAACCGTGGCAATAACGAGGATAAGAAATGGCGACGACCACCCTTGGGGTCAAACTCGATGACCCGACCCGTGAGCGACTCAAGGCAGCTGCGCAGTCCATTGACCGCACGCCGCACTGGTTGATCAAGCAAGCGATCTTCAACTACCTGGAGAAGCTCGAGGGTGGTGCCACCCTGACCGAACTCAACGGTCACGCCAGCAACCTGGCCGACGACGCTGGAGAAATCCAGCCCGACCACAGCCACCAGTGCTTCCTCGAATTCGCCGAGAGCATCCTGCCGCAGTCGGTGCTGCGCTCGGCGATTACCGCCGCCTATCGCCGCCCCGAACAGGAAGTGGTGCCGATGCTGCTGGAACAGGCACGCCTGAGCGTCCCACTGGCCGAGGCGACCAACAAGATGGCCGCAGGCCTTGCGGAAAAACTGCGTAACCAGAAGAGCGCCGGTGGCCGCGCCGGTATCGTCCAGGGCCTGCTGCAGGAGTTCTCGCTGTCGTCCCAGGAAGGCGTGGCGCTGATGTGCCTGGCCGAAGCCCTGCTGCGCATCCCCGACAAGGGCACCCGTGATGCGCTGATCCGCGACAAGATCAGCACCGGCAACTGGCAGCCACACCTGGGCAACAGCCCGTCGCTGTTCGTCAATGCCGCCACCTGGGGGCTGCTGCTGACCGGCAAGCTGGTGTCCACCCACAACGAATCCGGCCTCACTGCCTCGCTCACCCGTATTATTGGCAAGAGCGGCGAGCCGATGATCCGCAAGGGCGTCGACATGGCCATGCGCCTGATGGGCGAGCAGTTCGTCACTGGCGAAACCATCGCCGAAGCCCTGGCCAACGCCAGCCGCTTCGAGTCCAAGGGCTTCCGCTATTCCTACGACATGCTCGGCGAAGCCGCACTGACCGAGCATGACGCACAGAAGTACCTGGCGTCCTACGAGCAGGCCATCCATTCGATCGGCAAGGCCTCCCACGGCCGTGGCATCTATGAAGGCCCGGGCATCTCGATCAAGCTGTCGGCCCTGCACCCGCGCTACAGCCGCGCCCAGTACGAGCGCGTGATGGAAGAGCTGTACCCGCGCCTGCTGTCGCTGACCCTGCTGGCCAAGCAGTATGACATCGGCCTGAACATCGACGCCGAGGAAGCCGACCGCCTGGAGCTGTCGCTCGACCTGCTCGAGCGCCTGTGCTTCGAGCCTTCGCTGGCCGGCTGGAACGGTATCGGCTTCGTCATCCAGGCCTACCAGAAGCGCTGCCCTTACGTGATCGACTATGTCATCGACCTGGCCAAGCGCAGCCGTCACCGCCTGATGATCCGCCTGGTGAAGGGCGCCTACTGGGACAGCGAGATCAAGCGCGCCCAGGTCGAAGGCCTGGAAGGCTACCCGGTCTATACCCGCAAGGTGTACACCGACGTGTCCTACGTGGCCTGCGCCCGCAAGCTGCTGGCGGTGCCAGAAGCCATTTACCCGCAGTTCGCCACCCACAACGCCCACACCCTGTCGGCCATCTACCATATTGCCGGCCAGAACTACTACCCGGGCCAGTACGAGTTCCAGTGCCTTCACGGCATGGGCGAGCCGTTGTACGAGCAGGTGGTCGGCAAGATTTCCGAAGGCAAGCTGAACCGCCCGTGCCGCGTCTATGCACCGGTCGGCACCCACGAAACGCTGCTGGCCTACCTGGTGCGTCGCCTGCTGGAGAACGGCGCCAACACTTCGTTCGTCAACCGCATCGCCGACCATTCGATCTCCATCCAGGAACTGGTCGCCGACCCGGTCGCCAGCATCGAGCGCATGGGCACCCAGGAAGGCAGCATCGGCCTGCCGCACCCGCGCATCCCGCTGCCGCGTGAGCTGTATGGCAGCGAGCGGGCCAACTCGGCCGGCATCGACATGGCCAACGAACACCGCCTGGCGTCGCTGTCCTGCGCCATGCTGGCCACTGCCCACAACGACTGGAAAGCCGCCCCGCTGCTGGCCTGCGCCGCCAGCGAGAGCGCTGCCGTCGCCGTGCTGAACCCGGCGGACCACCGCGACGTGGTCGGCCATGTGCAGGAAGCCACTGTCGCCGACGTCGACAACGCCATCCAGTGCGCATTGAATGCCGCACCGATCTGGCAGGCCACCCCACCGGCCGAACGTGCTGCCATCCTGGAACGCACCGCCGACCTGATGGAAGCCGAGATCCAGCCGCTGATGGGCCTGCTCATCCGCGAAGCCGGCAAGACCTTCGCCAACGCCATCGCCGAAGTGCGTGAAGCCGTGGACTTCCTGCGCTACTACGCGGTGCAGGCACGCAACGACTTCAGCAACGACGCCCACCGCCCGTTGGGCCCGGTGGTGTGCATCAGCCCGTGGAACTTCCCGCTGGCGATCTTCACCGGCCAGGTGGCCGCGGCCCTGGCCGCCGGTAACCCGGTGCTGGCCAAGCCGGCCGAGCAAACCCCGCTGATCGCCGCCCAGGCCGTGCGTCTGCTGCTGGAGGCCGGCATTCCGCAAGGCGTGCTGCAACTGCTGCCAGGCCGTGGCGAAACCGTCGGTGCCGGCCTGGTCGGTGACGAGCGCGTCAAGGGCGTGATGTTTACCGGCTCCACCGAAGTCGCCCGCCTGCTCCAGCGCAACGTCGCCGGCCGTCTGGACAACCAGGGCCGCCCGATCCCGCTGATCGCCGAAACCGGTGGCCAGAACGCGATGATCGTCGACTCCTCGGCGCTGACCGAGCAGGTGGTGATCGACGTGGTGTCCTCGGCCTTCGACAGCGCCGGCCAGCGTTGCTCGGCACTGCGCGTGCTGTGCCTGCAGGAAGACTCCGCCGACCGCGTGATCGAAATGCTCAAGGGCGCCATGGCCGAAAGCCGCCTGGGTAGCCCGGACCGCCTGGCCGTGGACATCGGCCCGGTGATCGACGCCGAAGCCAAGGCCGGCATCGAGAAGCACATCCAGGGCATGCGTGAGAAAGGCCGCCCGGTCTACCAGGTGGCGATTGCCGATGCCGCCGAGATCAAGCGCGGTACCTTCGTCATGCCGACCCTGATCGAACTGGAAAGCTTCGACGAACTGAAGCGTGAGATCTTCGGCCCGGTGCTGCACGTGGTGCGCTACAACCGCCGCAATCTCGACCAGCTGATCGAGCAGATCAACAACTCCGGTTACGGCCTGACCCTCGGCGTGCACACGCGCATCGACGAGACCATTGCCAAGGTGGTGGAAACCGCCAATGCCGGCAACATGTACGTCAACCGCAACATCGTTGGTGCAGTGGTCGGTGTGCAACCGTTCGGTGGTGAAGGCCTGTCCGGCACCGGCCCGAAAGCCGGCGGCCCGCTGTACCTGTACCGCCTGCTGTCGACCCGCCCGGCCGACGCGATTGGCCGCCACTTCCAGCAGCAGGACGGCGAAGGCAAGCCAGACCGCACCCTGCACGAGCAACTGATCAAGCCGTTGCACGGCCTGAAAGCCTGGGCCGAGAGCAACCAGCATGCCGACCTGGCCGTGCTGTGCAACCAGTTTGCCAGCCAGTCGCAGAGCGGCATCGCCCGCCTGCTGCCAGGCCCGACCGGCGAGCGCAACAGCTACACCATCCTGCCGCGTGAGCACGTGCTGTGCCTGGCTGACAACGAAGCCGACCTGCTGGCGCAGTTCGCCGCAGTGCTGGCTGTGGGTAGCTCGGCGGTGTGGGTAGACGGTGAACCTGGCAAGGGCCTGCGCGCTCGCCTGCCGAAAGAGCTGCAGGCCAAGATCAAGCTGGTAGCGGACTGGAACAAGGACGAAGTGGCGTTCGACGCCGTGATCCACCATGGCGACTCGGACCAGCTGCGCGGCGTGTGCCAGCAGGTGGCCAAGCGTGCCGGGGCAATCGTCGGTGTACACGGGCTGTCCAGCGGGGATCATCAGATTGCGCTGGAGCGCCTGGTGATCGAGCGGGCGGTGAGTGTGAACACTGCGGCGGCGGGTGGTAACGCCAGCCTGATGACCATTGGCTGATGGCTGAGGGTTGCTGAAGAAAAGGAGAGCCTCGGCTCTCCTTTTTAATTTCCCAGATGGCGCACCTAAACCGGAGATCAATTTATCGGTCCGCATACCATGAAAAGCTGACGAACCTATACCTGATCCGTAACTGAATACGCTAATCAGTTGACCACTAGCATCAATTTTCGCCTTTCGTTTTCTTTAGCGTCAAAGCTGCGGCCTCAATAGTTTCTGAACCCCTATCACCAAATCCTATTAACCTCCTTTCTTGCCATCCAACCACCTACACTCGCAGCATCCCGCCTCAGGACCGCAACCATGCCCGAGACCCTGCTCAGCCCCCGCAACCTGGCCTTCGAGCTCTACGAAGTACTCGACGCCGAAGCCTTGACCCAGCGCCCGCGCTTTGCCGAACACAGCCGCGAAACCTTCGACGCCGCGCTCACCACCGCCCGCACCATCGCCGAAAAGCTCTTCGCCCCGCACAACCGCAAAGCCGATGAAAACGAGCCACGCTACGTCGACGGCCGCGCCGAACTGATCCCGGAAGTGAAACCTGCCATCAACGCCTTCCTTGAAGCAGGCTTCCTCAACGCCAACCGCGACTTCGAGGTCGGCGGCATGCAGTTGCCCAGCCTGGTCTCACAGGCCTGCTTCGCCCACTTCCAGGCCGCCAACGCCGGCACCACGGCCTACCCGTTCCTGACCATGGGCGCAGCCAACCTGATCGAAAGCTTCGGCGGCGAAGAACAGAAGCGCCTGTTCCTGCAGCCAATGATCGAGGGCCGTTACTTCGGCACAATGGCCCTGACCGAACCCCATGCCGGCTCTTCGCTTGCCGATATCCGCACCCGTGCCGAGCCTGCCGGTGACGGCAGCTACCGGCTCAAGGGCAACAAGATCTTCATTTCCGGCGGCGACCACGAACTGTCGGAAAACATCGTGCACATGGTGCTGGCCAAGCTGCCGGACGCCCCGCCCGGGGTGAAAGGCATCTCGCTGTTCATCGTGCCGAAGTACCTGGTCAACCCGGACGGCAGCCGCGGCCCACGCAACGACGTGCTGCTGGCCGGGCTGTTCCACAAGATGGGCTGGCGTGGCACCACCTCCACCGCGCTGAACTTCGGCGACAACGGCCAGTGCGTTGGCTACCTGGTCGGCCAGCCGCACCAGGGCCTGGCCTGCATGTTCCAGATGATGAACGAAGCCCGCATCGGCGTTGGCATGGGCGCAGTGATGCTCGGCTACGCCGGTTACCTGTACTCGCTGGACTATGCCCGCCAGCGGCCGCAGGGCCGGCTGCCGGACAACAAGGACCCGCACAGCCCGGCGGTGCCGATTGTCGAGCACACGGATGTGAAGCGCATGCTGCTGGCCCAGAAGGCCTATGTGGAAGGCGCGTTCGACCTGGGCCTGTACGCAGCGCGCCTGTTCGATGACACCCACACCGCCGCCGATGAAAGCACCCGCAAGCAGGCACAGGACCTGCTCGACCTGCTGACCCCGATCGTAAAGTCCTGGCCTTCGACGTTCTGCCTCAAGGCCAACGAACTGGCGATCCAGATTCTTGGCGGCCACGGCTACACCCGTGAATACCCCGTCGAGCAGTACTATCGCGACAACCGCCTGAACCCCATTCACGAAGGCACCGAGGGCATCCAGTCGCTTGACCTGCTGGGCCGCAAGCTGGCACAACACAACGGCGCCGGGCTCAAGCAACTGGTCCGCCTGATCGCCGCCACCGGCGAACGCGCCAGCCATCACCCCAACCTCGACCCACTGCGCCAGCCACTGGAACAACTGGTCAATCGCCTGCAAGCCGTCACCCTGGCCCTGCTCGGCGACCTGGCCGAAGGCAAAGTCGCCAGTGCCCTGGCCAACTCGGCCCTGTATCTCAAGGCCTTCGGCCACTGCGTGATCGGCTGGCGCTGGCTGGAACAGGCCATTCACGCCGAGCTTGGCCTGCTCAAGGGCAGCCCGGTCGACCGCGACTTCTACCTTGGCAAGCTGCAGGCCGCACGCTATTTCCTGACTTGGGAAGTACCGGGCTGCCATAATGAGCTGGCATTGCTCGAGGCGCGCGACGACACCTGCCTCGCCATGCAAGACGGGTGGTTCTAGGGGGAGCCACCGTGTACACGGAGGCTTCCGAATGTTCGATTCCAGCGCCCTGCTGCGTCAGCGCTTTGCCGCGCTGCGCAGTACGGCCGAGTTGTTTTCCCTGCGCCATGTGAAACAGTCGCACCAGGCGCTGTCGGTGCGCCGCAATGTCGCCGAACCGCCGCTGTTCAATCAGGACGAAGGCGCCATGCTCACCGTGCGGATCAATGGCGTGGATGCCTATGCCGCCACCGCCGACCTGTCCCAGGCCGGCTTGCAACGCGCGCTGGAGCAAGCCGAGGCACTGGCCCGGCAGATCGCCCGGCACAGCCTGCTGGACCTGCGCGGGCAGGCAGTGACCAATGCCCACCATGACCACATTTCGCCCAACTTCGACCAGCCTGTGCCCTCCCTCGCCGACTGCCTTGGCCTGCTCGTCGCGGAATCGGCCAGCGTGCCCAAGGACAGCCGCCTGGTGGACTGGCAAGCCAGCCTGGGCATGAGCCTGGTCGAGCAAACCTATCTGAATTCGGCAGGCGCGCAACTGCGCCATGCTCAGCGCTTCCTGTTCCCCGGCCTTGGGGTGACCGCCAGCGACGGCCAGGATAGCCAGAGCCGCAGCCTGGGCCGCGACAACTTCGGCCAGCAAGGGGGCTTCGAGATCATCGAGCGCTGCGGCCTGGTGGGCGCCGCCCGCCGGGTAGCGGACGAGGCGCTGCAACTGCTGCTGGCACCGAACACCCCCAGCGGCCCGCGCGACCTGCTGTTGATGCCGGACCAGATGATGCTGCAGATTCACGAATCGATCGGTCACCCGCTGGAGATGGACCGCATCCTCGGCGACGAGCGCAACTACGCCGGCACCAGCTTCGTCAAAGCCAGCGATTTTGGCCACCTGCAGTACGGCTCCAGCCTGCTGAACGTGACCTTCGACCCGACCATCGGCGAAGAGCTGGCCAGCTACAGCTTCGATGACGACGGCACCCCGGCCAGCAAACAGTTCCTGATCCGCAACGGCCTGTTGCTACGCCCGCTCGGCGGTGCCCTGTCGCAGTTCCGCTCCGGCCTGGACGGCGTGGCCAACAGCCGCGCCTGCGGCTGGAACCGTGCGCCGATCGACCGCATGGCCAACCTCAACATCGAGCCGGGTGACAAATCGCTGAGCCAACTGATCGAGGGTATCGAGCACGGCATTCTGATGCGCACCAACCGCTCCTGGTCCATCGACGACGCGCGCAACAAGTTCCAGTTCGGCTGCGAATGGGGCCAACTGATCGAAAACGGCGAACTCAAGGGCATCGTCAAGAACCCCAACTACCGCGGCATTTCCGCGCATTTCTGGCGTGACCTGGCGGCAGTCGGAGACCGCAGCACCCTCCAGGTGCTGGGTACGCCCAACTGCGGCAAGGGCGAACCCAACCAGGTGGTACGGGTTGGTCACGCCTCGCCAGCCTGCGTGTTCCGCCAGATCGATGTATTCGGAGGAGACGCCTCGTGAAGAACGCTTTCGAAACCCTGGTCGCGGACCTGAGCAAAGCCTTGCAGGCGGGCGAGCAGTTCACCCTCGGCTACAGTGCCGAGCAGTCGCAGTTCGTGCGCTTCAATCATGCCAAGGTGCGCCAGGCTGGCGAAGTGAGCCAGGCCAGTGCGCAACTGCGGCTGATCCGCGATGGCCGTCAGGCGGAGCAACAGGTGACCTTGAGTGGTGACCCGCTACTCGATAGCCAGCGCCTGGACACTGCCCTTGAACAACTGCGCCAGACCTTGCCGCTGTTGGCCGTCGATCCGTACCTGTGCCTGGACGAAAGCGCCTGGCACAGCCACAGCCAGCAACAACAGCCGCTACCCGAACTGAATGAAGTACTGGCCCTGCTCGAACGCGAAGCCGGCGACCTGGACCTGGTCGGCATCTATGCCGCAGGCCCCATCTGCCGGGGCTTCGCCAGCTCGTTCGGGGCCTTCGGCTGGCACCAGGCCAACAGCTTCAACTTCGACTGGAGCCTGTTCCACGAAAACGGCGAGGCGGTGAAGGCCAACTACGCAGGGCAGGATTGGCGCGCTGACGACTTCATCACGCGCCTGCGCCAGGCACGGGAACAACTGGGCTTCCTCGGCCGCCCGGCAATTACCCTCAAGCCTGGCAGCTACCGCGCCTACCTGGCCCCGGCGGCGATGGACGAAATCGCTGGGATGTTGTGCTGGGGCGGCTTTTCCGCGCAGGCCCTGGCCACCGGTAACAGCGCCCTGCAGCGCCTCTACAACGGCGACGCGCGGCTAAGCCCACTGGTGAGTTTCACCGAGCAGGTCAGCGGCTCGCTGAGCCCGGCATTCTCGGATGAAGGCTCGCCGCGCCTGGACGTGCCGCTGATCCAGCAAGGCGAGGCACTGCAACGGCTGGTCAGCGCACGCAGCTCGGCCGAATTCGGGCTGCTGGCCAACGGGGCCGACAGCTACGAATCGCCATGCGCGCTCAGCCTTGCACCAGGTAGCTTGCCCAGCGCACAGGTGCTTGAGCAGCTCGGTACCGGGCTGTACATCAGCAACCTCTGGTACCTGAACTACTCGGACCTGCCGGCTGCGCGGATGACCGGGCTGACCCGCTTCGCCACGTTCTGGGTAGAGAATGGGCAGATCCAAGGGCCGGTGCGCACCATGCGCTTCGATGACAGCCTGTACAACTTGCTGGGTAACCAGCTGGAGCACCTGACCCGCGAGCGCGAGATGATTCTATCGACCAGTACCTATGGGCAGCGCAGTACCGGGTCGAGTCATTTGCCGGGGGCGCTGGTCAAAGGGTTGACTCTGACATTGTGATAGACACCACCGGCCTCTTCGCGGGCACGCCCGCTCCCACAGGGATTGCACCCTCATCGAATGCGATGCGCTCCCGGTGGGAGCGGGCGTGCCCGCGAAAGGGCCGGTACTGACAAACGAGGAAGTCATGCCCGAACGCACTCCGCTGGACCCCGTCACCGCTCGCTGGATCCCCTGGGTGGTGGCCATCGCCTTCTTCATGCAGTCCCTGGACGGCACCATCCTCAACACCGCATTGCCGGCCATGGCCCGCTCGCTGGCCGAAGACCCGCTGCGCATGCAAGGCGTGATCGTCGCCTACATGCTCACCGTGGCCCTGCTGATCCCCGCCTCGGGCTGGATCGCCGACCGCTTCGGTACCAAGCGCATCTTTTTCAGCGCCATCCTGCTGTTCAGCTTCGGCTCGCTGCTGTGCGCGGCAGCCAACAGCCTCGGTTTCCTCATCTTCGCCCGTGTCGTGCAGGGCCTGGGGGGTGCGCTGATGCTGCCAGTCGGCCGCCTGGTGGTACTGCGGGCCTACCCACGCACCGAGTTGGTGCGCATCATGAGTTTCATCACCATTCCCGGTCTGCTCGGCCCGCTGTTGGGCCCGACGGTCGGCGGCTGGCTGGTGGAAATTCTCAGCTGGCACTGGATCTTCCTGCTCAACCTGCCCGTTGGCCTGGTCGGCTGCTACGCCGTGTGGAAGTTCATCCCCGACCTGCGCGGCGCCGAACGCACGACCTTCGACGGCCCGGGATTCCTGCTGTTTGGTGCAGCAATGGTGCTGATCACCATCGCCATGGAGGGCCTGGGCGAACTGCACCTGCCACACCTGCGGGTGATGTTGCTGCTGTTCGCCGGCATGGCCTGCCTGGCGGCCTACTGGCTGCGCGCCGGGCGCGACCCGGAGCCACTGTTCTCGCCCAGCCTGTTCCGTGTGCGCACCTTTGCCATCGGCATACTCGGCAACCTGTTCGCCCGCCTGGGCAGTGGCGCCCTGCCGTTCCTGGTGCCGTTGCTGCTGCAGGTGGCGCTGGGCTACTCGCCGGCCCAGGCCGGCATGAGCATGATTCCACTGGCTGCTGCGGCCATGCTGGCCAAGTCCATCGCCCGGCCGCTGATCGAACGCTTCGGCTACCGCATCATCCTCACCGGCAACACTTTGCTGCTGGGCGTGCTACTGGCCAGCCTGGGCCTGGTCGACGAGCAAACCCCTTATGCCGTGTTGCTGCTTCAGCTGGGCCTGCTGGGGGCAGTCAATTCCATGCAGTTCACGGCAATGAACACGGTGACCCTTATCGACCTTGACGACGCCAGCGCCAGCAGCGGCAACAGCCTGCTGTCGGTCGTGGCGCAGTTGGCCTTGAGCCTGGGCGTGGCCTGCGCCGGGGCGCTGCTTGGTGGCTTTACCGCTGCCGGCAGCGCCGAGGGCGTGGAAACCACCCTGGGGGCATTCCAGCTGACCTTCGTCACCATCGGCGTGATGGCCATGCTGGCAGCAGCGATCTTCCTGCAGCTGGCGCCGACGGACGGAAGGCGTGCCCGTCGTCCGGAACAACACATGGAGTCGTAGGGCGAATGGCCACGAGGCTGGTAGACTATGCGGCATTTTTCGCTTCGCACCGCAGGCCCGCCTCGTGACCACCGACTCCACCGCCTTTGCCTCCCTGCCGCTGTCCGCTGCCATGCTGGCCAACCTGGACGCCCTCGGCTATGCCTCGATGACGCCGATTCAGGCCGAGAGCCTGCCGGTCATCCTCAAGGGCCAGGACCTGATCGCCCAGGCCAAGACCGGCAGCGGCAAGACTGCCGCCTTCGGCATCGGCCTGCTCAACCCGATCAACCCGCGCTATTTCGGCTGCCAGGCGTTGGTGCTGTGCCCCACCCGCGAGCTTGCCGACCAGGTGGCCAAGGAATTGCGCCGCTTGGCCCGCGCCGAGGACAACATCAAGATCCTGACCCTGTGCGGCGGCGTTTCGCTGGGCCCGCAGATCGCTTCGCTGGAGCATGGCGCGCACATCATCGTCGGCACTCCGGGGCGCATCCAACAGCACCTGGACAAGGGCACCCTGGTGCTCGACGGCCTGAACACCCTGGTGCTGGATGAAGCCGACCGCATGCTCGACATGGGCTTCTTCGACGCCATCGCCAGCATCATCGGCAAGACCCCGTCGCGCCGCCAGACCCTGCTGTTCTCGGCCACCTACCCGGCCGGTATCAAGCAACTGGCCGCCGACTTCATGCGCAACCCGCAACAGGTCAAGGTCGAGAGCCTGCATACTGACAACCAGATCGAGCAGCGTTTCATCGAAATCGACCCGCAACAGCGCCTGGAGGCCGTCACCCGTGTGCTCGGCCACTACCGCCCGCAGTCCTGCGTGGCGTTCTGCTTCACCAAGCAGCAGTGCGAGGACGTGGTCGCCCATCTGACCGCCAAAGGCATCGTTGCCCAGGCCCTGCACGGCGACCTGGAGCAGCGCGACCGCGACCAGGTGCTGACCATGTTCGCCAACCGCAGCAGTTCGGTGCTGGTAGCCACCGACGTGGCTGCACGCGGCCTGGACATCGACGGCCTGGACATGGTCATCAACGTCGAGCTGGCACGTGACGCGGAAATCCATGTACACCGCGTGGGCCGTACTGGCCGTGCGGGCGAAAAAGGTATTGCGGTCAGCCTGGTGGCACCTGCCGAGGGCCACCGCGCCCAGGCCATCGAAGACCTGCAGAAAAGCCCGCTGCGCTGGGACCAGCTGGACAGCCTGAAGAGCAAGGGCGGCGAGCCGCTGCTGCCGCTGATGAGCACCCTGTGCATCGCCGCCGGACGCAAGGACAAGCTGCGCCCGGGCGACATCCTTGGTGCGCTGACCGGAGATGCCGGGATCCCGGGCAAACAGGTGGGCAAGATCGCGATCTTCGACTTCCAGGCGTTCGTGGCCGTGGAGCGGGCGCTGGCCAAGCAGGCCATGCAGCGTTTGAACAGCGGCAAGATCAAGGGTCGCTCGTTGAAAGTCCGTATCGTCTGACATCTTTGGGGCTGCTTGGCAGCCCATCGCAGGCAAGCCAGCTCTCACAGAGGAAGCACCCGCCCTAAGGCTTGTGCAGCCCTTGTGGGAGCTGGCTTGCCTGCGATAGGCCGCACAGCGGCCCCAGCCAATTCATGAGGTAACACCGTGCACTCCACCGACGTGATCATCCTCGGCGCCGGCGCCGCCGGCCTGATGTGCGCCCAGCTCAGCGCCCGTCGTGGCCGCCGGGTACTGGTACTCGACCACGCCAACAAACCGGGCAAGAAGATCCTCATGTCCGGCGGCGGGCGCTGCAACTTCACCAACCTGTACACCGAACCCGGCAACTTCCTCTCGCACAACGCACACTTCTGCAAGTCGGCCCTGGCCCGCTACACCCAGTGGGACTTCATCGAGCTGGTGTGCAAGCACGGCGTGCCCTACCACGAGAAGAAGCTCGGTCAACTGTTCTGCGACAACAAGGCCAGCGACATCCTCGATATGCTGCTGGCCGAATGCGACGAGGCCGGTGCCGAGATCCGCATGCACACCAGCATCGAACAGATCGAAAAGACCGAAGGCGGCTACCTGCTGCAGACCAGCAGCGGCCAGTTCGCCTGCCAGTCGCTGGTGATCGCCACCGGCGGCCTGTCGATCCCGACCCTGGGTGCCACTGGCTTCGGCTACCAGGTGGCGCGCCAATTCGGCCATACCCTGCTGCCGACCCGCGCCGGCCTGGTGCCATTCACCATCACCGAGCCCCAACTCAAGGCACTGTGCACCGAGCTGTCCGGCACCTCGCTGGATTGCACCGCCAGCTGCAACGGCACCAGCTTTCGCGAGAACCTGCTGTTCACCCACCGCGGCCTGAGCGGCCCGGCGATCCTGCAGATCTCATCGTTCTGGGAAGCCGGTGACACGGTCGAGATCAACCTGCTGCCCGACCGCGATGCGCTGGCCTGGCTGCAACAGATGCAGGCCGAACGCGCCAACGCCGAACTGAAGACCGTGCTGGGCGAAGTGTTCACCCGCAAGCTGGCCAACCTGCTGGCCGAGCAGTGGTTCGAGTCCAGGCCCATGAAGCAGTACACCCCGGCAGAACTGGCGCAGATCGCCGAGAAGCTGGCGAACTGGCAGGTAGTGCCGGCCGGCACCGAGGGCTACCGCACCGCCGAGGTAACCTTGGGCGGCGTTGACACCCGCGAAGTGTCGTCCAAGACCATGGAGTCGCTGAAGAGCCCCGGCTTGTATTTCATCGGCGAGGTGCTGGATGTGACCGGCCACCTGGGCGGTTTCAATTTCCAGTGGGCCTGGGCCTCCGCCAACGCCGCGGCGCAGTTCGTGTAGAGTAGAATCCATTCAGCAGCACGGAACGCTTCTTGCTGACCGTGCCGCCATGCATTCAATCGCTCACTGCCCAGCAGGCCATCATGTCATCGAGCTCGTTCCGTCAGTCACTGCGTCGCCTGTGGGGCCAAGACAAGTTCAGCTACAGCATCCGGGTCACCATCGCCCTCACCGGCAGCCTGGCCCTGTGCTGGTACCAGAACGAGATGGCCCTGCTGATTCCGCTGTTCCTCGGCATCATCGCCAGCGCCCTGGCGGAAACCGACGACAGCTGGCAGGGCCGCCTCAGCGCCCTGGCCGTTACTCTGGTGTGTTTTGCGATCGCCGCGCTGGCAGTCGAGCTGCTGTTCCCCTACCCCTGGATCTTCGTCATTGCCCTGGCTGTAGCCGCCTTCAGCCTGACCATGCTCGGGGCGCTGGGCGAACGCTATGGCGCCATCGCTTCGGCGACCTTGATCACCTCGGTCTACACCATGATTGGCGTGGACCAGCGCGGTGGCCAGGTCACCGACTTCTGGCATGAACCGTTGCTGCTGGTGGCAGGTGCGGCCTGGTACGGGCTGCTGTCAGTGCTATGGCAAGCGTTGTTTTCCAACCAGCCGGTGCAGCAGAGCCTGGCCAAGCTGTTCTTCGAGCTGGGCAGCTACCTCAAACTCAAGGCCAGCCTGTTCGAGCCCATCCGCACCCTCGACATCGAAGCTCGGCGCCTGGAGCTGGCCCAGCAGAACGGCAGAGTGGTGGCGGCCCTCAACGCAGCCAAGGAAATCATCCTGCATCGGGTAGGCAACAGCCAGCCCAATTCCAAGGTCAGCCGCTACCTCAAGCTGTATTTCCTGGCGCAGGACATCCATGAACGGGTCAGCGCCTCGCATTACCCGTACAACGCCCTGACCGAGGCGTTCTTCCACAGCGACGTGATGTTCCGCTGCCAACGCCTGCTGCGCAAACAGGGCTCGTCCTGCCAGGAACTGGCCCGTTCGATCCGCCTGCGCCAGCCGTTCGTCCTGGCCAGCGGTTATCCCGAAGCGCTTGAGGACCTCAACGCCTCGCTGGAACATCTGCGCATCCAGAGCAACCCGGCGTGGCGCGGCCTGCTGCGCTCGCTGAGGGCGCTGGCGGCCAACCTGGCGACGCTGGACCGCCTGCTCAGTGCGGCCAGTAACCCGGACAGCCTGGCCGATGCCAGCGACAGCAGCCTGCTCGACCGCTCACCACGCTCGCTGAAGGACGTGTGGACGCGCTTGCGCACCCAACTGACACCGACCTCACTGCTGTTCCGCCACGCCTTGCGCCTGCCGCTGGCATTGTCTATCGGCTATGGCATGGTGCACCTGATCCACCCGACCCAAGGCTACTGGATCATCCTCACCACCCTGTTCGTATGCCAGCCCAACTACGGTGCAACCCGGCGCAAGCTGGGGCAACGGATAGTCGGTACCGCGTTCGGCCTTACCGTCGGTTGGGCGTTGTTCGACCTGTTCCCCAACCCGGTCGTGCAGTCGTTGTTCGCCGTGGTTGCCGGGGTGGTGTTCTTCGTCAACCGCACCACCCGCTATACCTTGGCCACGGCAGCCATCACCCTGATGGTGCTGTTCTGTTTCAACCAGATCGGCGATGGCTACGGCCTGTTCCTGCCACGCCTGTTCGATACCCTGGTGGGCAGCCTGATCGCCATTCTTGCGGTATTCCTGTTCCTGCCCGACTGGCAGGGGCGACGCTTGAACAAGGTGCTGGCCAATACCCTGACCTGCGCCAGCGTGTACCTGCGCCAGATCATGCAGCAGTACGCCCACGGCAAGCGCGACGACCTGGCCTACCGCCTGGCCCGGCGTAACGCCCATAACGCTGACGCAGCACTGTCCACCACCCTGGCCAACATGCTCATGGAGCCAGGGCATTTCCGCAAGGAAGCCGACGTTGGTTTCCGCTTCCTGGTGCTGTCGCATACCTTGCTCAGCTACCTCTCCGGGCTGGGCGCACACCGCGATACCGCCTTGCCGGCGGAGGTGCAGGAACAATTGATCGAAGGTGCCGGGCAGAGCCTGGCCAGCAGCCTGGACGAGATCGCCAATGGCCTGGCCGCGCGCTCGCCGGTGGCGATTCACAGTGATGCCGAAGAGGCGCTGGCCACTACCCTGGAGCAGATGCCGGAAGAGCTGGACGAGCACCAACGCCTGGTGCAGACGCAGTTGGCATTGATTTGCCGGCAGTTGGCACCGTTGCGGACCTTGGCAGCGCACCTGATCAAGGAAGGTGCGCCGAGCTGATTTCCTGTCTGGTCTGTGCGAGCCTCTTTGCCGGTTTACCCGCGAAGAGGCCTGCGCAGACGATAGCGGTCAGAAACCATACTGGTGCAGCAGCCGCGCATAGCTGCCATCGGCTCTCATCGCCGCAATCGCCTGCTCGAACCGCTCAACGATCCGTGCATGCTCGGGGTGCTTCAGGCTGACCAGGATGTGCAGGGTGTTCTCTCCCAGCGGAGGCTCAACCAGCTTCACCCCATCACGCACCGCCTGCGGCTCACGCTGCAGGTTGTAACGGGCCACGTACTCGTCTTCCACCGCCAGGTCCACCCGCCCCGCTGCCAACATGCGCACCGCCGACGAAAAGTTGCGCACCGGTACCTTGCGCAGCTGGGTGTCATTGTCGAACTCCGGGGAATAGGCGTAACCACGCACCACAGCGATGCTGTAGGGATACAAATCGGACTGGCGCGCATAACGGAACGTATCGCCCGTGCGCTGCAGCAGACGGATGCGGTTATTCAGATAGGCGGAGGAAAACTGCCCGATGCGTTCGCGCGAATCGTTGTACCAGGCGTTGATCAGCACGTCGTAGCGCCCTTCGCCTATCCCGAGCAACGCCCGCGCCCACGGCACCTCTTCAAACTCGCTGGTATAACCGGCCCGGGTCAGCGCGGTGCTGACAATACTGGTCGCCAGGCCGCCGCCCGGCATGCCGGCGTCGGTGAACGGGGGCCAGTTGTCTGCCACCAGGCGCAGCTTGTCCAGACCCAGGGCGGGGGTTGCCAGCGTCATTGCCAGTAATCCCAGAACACATAGCAGTGGCCGCATGCTCAAGTCCTTTTCGCAATGAGGGAGCACACATTGTCAGGGCGGTCTTCTTCGCAACTGCCGATGAGATTACACAAAGGCTGTGTTCAGGACAGCGGCCAATAGTGTCATTTAGCCTCTATTTTGGCCGAAGCACATATTCAGGGCGCAACATTGCGCATACGACCCGGATTGTTCAAGGGTAACCCAGCACTTCGCGGATCTGCCGCAAGTGCCGGATGATCCACTGCTTGTCGATCGCCCCCCAGTCATGAATGCGATAGTGCCCGGCATGATTGCGCGCGCCTGCCTGCTGCTCGAACTCGCAGACGATATCCAGATCGGCCAGCGCGGCGATGGTGTCCTGGGCGGTGCGCCGTGGCATGCCGGTGGCCTCCATCAGGGCGGGCACGCTGGTCGCGGTCTGGCTGTCGATCAGCCACGCCACGTACAGACGGCGGTAGAAGCTGCTCTTGGTCTTGCTCACTTCCATGCTGCATGGTCCTTAACAGTTGCCCGGCAGCTCCCGATAGGTCAGGTAGACGCGCAGGTCGAATTCCAGTTGGTGGTAGTCCGGCTCCATGTGCTGGCAGAGCTGGTAGAACGCCTTGTTGTGATCACGCTCGCGCAGGTGTGCCAGTTCGTGCACCACGATCATGCGCAAGAATTGCGGCGCCGCCTCCTTGAACAGCGAGGCAATGCGGATTTCCTTCTTCGCCTTGAGCTTGCCACCCTGCACCCTTGATATCGCCGTGTTCAGGCCCAGGGCCCGGTGGGTCAAGTCGAGGCGATTGTCGAACAGCACCTTGTCCAGGTTCGGCGCGCTGCGCAGGTATTGCTGGCGCAGATCCTGGGCATAGCCGTACAGCGCCTTGTCGCTTTGTACATCATGGCGGTCAGGGTAACGGCGCTGCAGATATTCGCCCAGGCGGTCGCTGTCGATCATCTGCCGCACCTGCTGCTGCAGGTGCGGAGGGTAGGCTTGCAGGTAACGTAATACAGTCATGGCGCGGCTTTCGGTATGGCGAATGCCGATTCTAGCCAATCAAGGCTTTGGCCAGGAGAAAATCGCCGGGAAACTGCTGGCATCCGCTGCGGTCATCGGGTAAGCCACCAGGAAACCCTGCACGTACTGGCAACCATTGGCCTTCAGCCAGGCCGCCTGGACCGGGGTTTCCACGCCTTCGGCGATCACCGTGATGCAATAGTCGGCGCACAGGCTGATAACGCTGCGCACCAGCGCGGCATCCATCGCCGAGTCGGGCAGGCGCGCCACCAGATGGCGGTCGAGTTTGAGCGTATCGATCGGCAGGTCGCGCAACATGCGCAACGAACAGTCACCGGCACCAAAATCATCCAGCGCCACCCGCACACCCAGCTCGCGCAAGCGGTGGATCTGTTTTACCGCCGCATCGATGTTGTACATCAACGAAGTTTCCGCCACCTCCACTTCCAGCTGTGCCGGGTCCAGCTGGTAAAGCTGGATCACCCGCTGCAACTCCTCGACCAGGCCCGGCATGACGAATTGCGCACGGCTCAGGCTGATACCCAGCACCAGGTCTGCAGCAAAGCGCTGGCACCAGGCCTGGCGCTGGGCCGCACCCTGACGGTAGATCCAGCTGGCCAGGCGGTTGATCAGGCGCGCTTCTTCCAGCAGCGGAATGAACAACCCGGGCGGCACATCGCCAACACTGGGGTGCTGCCAGCGCAACAACGCTTCGAAACCACGCAGGTGACCGTCAGCGAAGGCGACCTGCGGCTGGTACACCAGGGTGAAGTCCTGCTGCTCGATAGCCGCACGTACGCTGTCTTCCAGCATCAGCCGAGAACGCGCACGGCCATTGAGTTCCTGGTCGTAGAAGCGGTACTGCTGGCGCCCCGCTTGCTTGGCCGCGTACATCGCCGCATCGGCGGCGCGCAACAGGCCTTCGACGCTGGCCCCGCAGTCCGGGTAGGTAGCGATGCCGATGCTGACCCCAAGGCACACATCGAAGCCGTCCACCTCGTGGCTGATGGAAACGCGTTCCAACAGCCGCTCGGCATAACGCCCGGCCTGCTCCGGATACGGCAGGCCGTCGAACAGCGCGGTGAATTCATCACCACCCATGCGTGCGAGCAGCGCCTCGCTGCCCAGGCAGTCCTTGAGCTGCTCGGCGACCCAGCGCAACACCCGGTCACCCGCGTCGTGGCCAAGCGAGTCGTTGATACGCTTGAAGCCATCCAGGTCCATGTACATCAACGCCTGCGACTTGTCCGAGCGCTCATTGCGCAACAGCGCGCCTTCGGCGGCCTGGTAAAAACCGCGGCGGTTGAGCAGGCCGGTGAGCGGGTCGGTCACGGCCTGGTATTCCAGCTGCTGGTGCAGGTTGCGCACCACCGACATGTCCAGCACCGTCACCACCATCGCCTGCTGGTCGACCGGCAGCGGTGCACAGGACAACGCCACGGGCAGCAGCTCACCGCCAGAGGTACGCAGTTGGGCATCATGCACACGGAAGATCTGCCTGCCCAGGTAGGCCTGGTAGAAGCCCGAGTCCTCCCACAGGCTGGCAGTGGCCAGTTGCACCAGATCGAGCAGGCGAGCGCCCTGCAGCTGTGCTACCGGCGTGGACAACAGGTTGGATATGGCCGGGTTGGCAAAGCTGATGATGCCTTGCGCATCCACTACCAGGATGCCCTCGGCGGCATTTTCCAGGATCGACGCATTGAACGCCGTGGCGGCTTCCAGCTCACGGGTCAGGCGTTGCAGCATGCGCCGGTTACGCTGCTGCTCGAGCAGGGCCTGGACCTTGGGCTTGAGGATCTGTGGGTCGAACGGCTTGAACATGTAGTCCACGGCGCCGCTGGCATAGCCTTTGAGCACGGCCGCTTCGGACTGTTCGTTGGCGGTGAGGAAGATGATCGGCGTCAGCCGGGTACGCTGGCTGCCGCGCATCAGCCGGGCGACTTCAAAGCCATCCATTTCCGGCATCTGTACATCCAGCAAGACCAGATCGACTTCATGTTCGAGCAATGCGTTCAAGGCTTCCATACCCGAACTTGCCGTTAATACCTGCCAATCCTGACGGGCCAGCAATGCCCGCATGCTGATGAGGTTCTCGGGGTAATCGTCTACCACCAGGAGAACCGAATTGCCATCCAGTGGCTGTGGTAGAGCGGGAGCGCCATCCATGCTGCTTCTCTATTATGTGACCGACTTCAAAATACACTTGGATCCATTAGTACTCTAGCTCTACGCGAATAACGCGCAATGCAATCAGAACGCTATCAGGTACTTAACTGTACCGTAGCCGACTAACGGTCGGTTCGCCGTGTTTTATGGAGCGCCTGTAGCGCCACGCCTGCACAGCAGCAGCAATTTCTGAACCCGAGAAATGAAAAACCCGCATTTCTGCGGGTTTTTCGTGTTGCCAGTCGATCAGTTGACCTTGGCGGCCAGTTCGCCCTTGGCGTAGCGCTGGAACATGCCTTCCAGGGAGATCGGCTTGATCTTCGAGGCATTGCCAGCGGTGCCGAAAGCTTCGTAGCGGGCGATGCACACATCACGCATGGCCTTCACGGTCTCGGCGAAGAACTTGCGTGGGTCGAACTCGCTCGGGTGCATGGCCATGTAGCGGCGGATGGCACCGGTGGAAGCCAGACGCAGGTCGGTGTCGATGTTGACCTTGCGCACACCGTACTTGATACCTTCGACGATTTCCTCGACCGGCACACCATAGGTTTCCTTGATGTCGCCGCCGTACTGGTTGATGATCGCCAGCCACTCCTGCGGTACCGAGGACGAACCGTGCATCACCAGGTGGGTGTTGGGGATGCGCTTGTGGATTTCCTTGATGCGGTCGATCGCCAGCACGTCACCGGTTGGTGGCTTGGTGAACTTGTAGGCACCGTGGCTGGTACCGATGGCGATCGCCAGGGCGTCGACCTGGGTCTTCTTGACGAAGTCCGCAGCCTCTTCAGGGTCGGTCAGCATCTGGCTGTGGTCCAGCACGCCTTCGGCGCCGATGCCGTCTTCTTCACCGGCCATGCCGGTTTCCAGCGAACCCAGGCAGCCCAGCTCGCCTTCTACCGAAACGCCGCAGGCGTGAGCCATGGCAACGGTCTGCTGGGTAACGCGTACGTTGTACTCGTAGTCGGTCGGGGTCTTGCCGTCCTCACCCAGCGAGCCGTCCATCATCACCGAGCTGAAGCCCAGCTGGATCGAACGTTGGCAGACATCAGGGCTGGTACCGTGGTCCTGGTGCATGCACACCGGGATGTGCGGGAATTCTTCGATGGCAGCCAGGATCAGGTGACGCAGGAACGGGGCACCGGCGTATTTGCGAGCACCGGCCGAAGCCTGGACGATCACCGGGGAGTCGGTCTTGTCGGCCGCTTCCATGATGGCGCGCATCTGCTCGAGGTTGTTGACGTTGAAAGCTGGTACGCCGTAACCGAACTCGGCGGCGTGGTCCAGCATCTGGCGCATGCTAATGAGTGCCATTGTGTATCTCTCTCCCGACAAGCGTCGTTTGTTTCGTGCAAGCCTGCCGCAGGGGCGGTTGCTGTTCAAGTTGTGTGGGCCACCCTCGCGGCCCGGCCAGTCACGGTGCCTTGCAGCCCCGCCCAATCAGATCGTTGGTCGCCACCCAATACACCAGGCCCTCTTCGCCCTTGGTGTGGAAGGCCAGCATGCCATCGCTGTACAGCGTACCCGATGCACCGGGCTCGGCCTTGAGCCGGTAGACCTGGTCGCCGCCACCCAGGCGTACATCGACCTGGTCACGTTGCGCATCGGCGAAGCGCCACAACACCTCAGCCTGGCTGTCGCAGACCCAACGGGTCCAGTCGTCTGCCGGGGCGGGTTGCGCCGGCTGCAGCAGCGAGCATCCTGCCAGTGTCGCCAGGGCCGTCACGGCCAAAAGCGCTTTCATTGCATATCCTCTAGATGACCACACAGCGGTCGCTTGGTTGCCTGGCCCGACGAAACGCCGCGCTCAAGGGCAACCCGGCGCCTTGCGCTGGTGGTCTTCATCGTACTTCTCAAGGCCTTCCGGGCCCACGCGCTTGCTGATGACCGGCACGGTCTCGGCTTGCCACTCGGACTGGTAGCAGCCACCTTTGGGCGGCTGCGCCGGGTCGCTGTCCGAGGCCGGGCTGCCGGCGCAGGCGCTCAGCAGGCCAGCCAGCATCATCACAGGCAATTGCTTGACCATCAGGCCACTCCCTTTGCCAAGCGCCGACGTCATCAGGCCTTGGCCCGCTCTTCCAGAATTGCCACGGCCGGCAGGACCTTGCCCTCGACGAACTCGAGGAAGGCGCCACCACCGGTAGAAATGTAGGAGATATCGGCGCCAACGCCATACTTGTCGATTGCAGCCAAGGTGTCACCGCCGCCGGCGATGGAGAATGCCGCGCTGTCGGCGATGGCCTTGGCCAGCACCTTGGTGCCATTGCCGAACTGGTCGAACTCGAACACACCGACCGGGCCGTTCCACAGGATGGTTTTCGACGACTTCAGCAGCTCGGCGAAGTTGGCTGCGGTTTGCGGGCCGATGTCCAGGATCATGTCGTCAGCGGCAACGTCGGCGATGGCCTTGACGGTGGCTTCGGCGCTCTCGGCAAATTCCTTGGCAACCACCACGTCGACCGGCAGAGGCACGCTCACCTTGGCAGCGATGGCCTTGGCAGTGTCGACCAGGTCAGGCTCGTACAGCGACTTGCCCACTGGGTGGCCGGCGGCGGCCAGGAAGGTGTTGGCGATGCCGCCGCCGACGATCAGCTGGTCGCAGACTGCGCTCAGGCTGTTCAGCACGTCCAGCTTGGTGGACACCTTGGAGCCGGCAACGATGGCGGCCATCGGCTTGGCCGGGGCTTTCAGGGCCTTGCCCAGGGCATCCAGCTCGGCAGCCAGCAGCGGGCCGGCAGCAGCGACCTTGGCGAACTTGGCAACACCGTGGGTCGAACCTTCGGCGCGGTGGGCGGTACCGAAAGCGTCCATGACGAACACGTCGCACAGGGCAGCGTATTTCTGCGCCAGCTCGTCGGCGTTCTTCTTCTCGCCCTTGTTGAAGCGCACGTTCTCGAACAGCACCAGGGAACCGGCCTGGACCTCGACACCATCAAGGTAGTCGGCAATCAGCGGCACATCACGGCCCAGGGCCTTGCTCAGGTAGTCGGCAACTGGCTTGAGGCTGTTCTCGGCCGAAAATTCACCTTCGGTCGGACGGCCCAGGTGCGAGCAGACCATTACCGCCGCGCCTTTCTCCAGGGCCAGCTTGATGGTCGGCAGCGCTGCCAGGATACGCGCATCGCTGGCAACCACACCGTCCTTCACAGGCACGTTGAGGTCTTCGCGGATCAGTACGCGTTTACCTTGCAGGTCGAGGTCGGTCATCTTCAACACGGTCATGAATGCAGTCCTTCAGGGCTGTTTGTTGCAGGTGGGGTGGACGACGTGCAGATAGTGTTCGGCAACGTCGAGCATACGGTTGGCAAACCCCCATTCGTTGTCGAACCAGGCCAGCAGGTTCACCAGGCGCGGGCCGCAAACACGGGTCTGGCTGGCATCGACGATCGCCGAATGGGGGTCATGGTTGAAATCACAGCTGGCATGCGGCAATTCGGTATAGGCCAGCAAGCCTTTCAGCGGGCCTTCCAGCGCCGCCTCGCGCAACACCCGGTTGACCTCGGCCGCGCTGGTATCGCGGGCGGTCTGCAGGGTGATGTCCAGGCACGAGACGTTGACGGTCGGTACGCGTACCGCTTTGGCCTGGATTCGCCCGGCAAGTTCCGGAAGCAGGCGCTCGATGCCACGCGCCAGACCAGTGGACACCGGGATCACCGACTGGAAGGCCGAACGCGTGCGGCGTAGGTCCTCGTGGTGATAGGCGTCGATCACCGGCTGGTCGTTCATCGCCGAATGGATGGTGGTGATCTGTACGTACTCGATACCGAACGCCTGGTCCAGTACGCGCAACAGCGGCACGCCGCAATTGGTGGTGCAAGAGGCGTTGGACACCAGGCGCTCATGGCCAGTCAGGCAGGCCTGGTTGATGCCGTAGACCACCGTGGCGTCGACGTCGACCTCGCTGGCCATCGGCTGCGAGAACAGCACCCGCGGTGCGCCGGCGTCGAGGAAGCGCTGGCCATCGGCGCGGGTGTGGTAGGCGCCGGAGCACTCCAGCACCAGGTCGATGCCCAAAGCGGCCCAGTCGATGCCTTCAGGGGTGGCACTGCGCATCACTTTCACGCAGTCGCCATTGATATGCAGGCAGTCGCCATCGACCTTCACCTCACCGGGAAAACGCCCGTGGGTGGAGTCGAAGCGTGTCAGGTATTCCAGACTGGCCTGGTCGGCCAGGTCGTTCAGCGCGACGATCTCGAAACCGGCCTTCGCCCCCCGCTCGAACAGCGCGCGCAGGACACAGCGGCCGATACGGCCATAACCGTTGAGTGCAACTTTGTAGGGACGCAGGTGGGACATTCGTTGCCTCGCTAACGCATGATGGCTTTGGGGCCGCGTTGCGGGCCATCGCGACACAAGGCCGCTCCTACGAGGGCCCTGCATGCGCAGTACCCTGTAGAAGCGGCCTTGTGTCGCGACGGAGGGCGAAGCCCTCCCCTTGCACGACCTGGAGAGCGTCACTGCCCTCCATATTTACATCAGTCTTCCAGCAGCTCTTCGGCAGTACCGAGGATGTTCTCCACGGTGAAGCCGAACTCTTCGAACAGTGCCGAAGCCGGCGCCGACTCACCATAGGTGGTCATGCCAATGACGCGACCTTCCAGGCCAACGTACTTGTACCAGAAGTCGGCATGGGCGGCTTCGATGGCGATGCGCGCCCCCACTTCCAGCGGCAATACCGACTGCTTGTAGGCAGCATCCTGGGCATCGAACACACTGGTGCACGGCATGGAAACCACGCGCACCTTGCGGCCTTGCTCGGTCAGCTTGTCGAACGCCTGAACCGCCAGGCCCACTTCCGAACCGGTGGCGATCAGGATCAGTTCAGGCTCGCCGGCGCAGTCCTTGAGCACGTAGCCGCCGCGGCTGATGGCGGCGATCTGATGGGCGTCACGCGCCTGGTGCTGCAGGTTCTGGCGCGAGAAGATCAGTGCCGAAGGACCGTCCTTGCGCTCCAGGGCGTATTTCCAGGACACCGCGGACTCCACCGCGTCGGCCGGGCGCCAGGTGTCCAGGTTCGGCGTGCTGCGCAGGCTGGTCAGTTGCTCGATCGGCTGGTGGGTCGGGCCATCTTCGCCCAGGCCAATGGAGTCGTGGGTATAGACGTGGATCACGCGCTGCTTCATCAGCGCCGACATGCGCACGGCGTTGCGGGCGTATTCCATGAACATCAGGAAGGTCGCGCCGTAAGGTACCAGGCCACCATGCAGGGCAACGCCGTTCATGATGGCGGTCATGCCGAACTCACGCACACCGTAGAACACGTAGTTGCCGCTGGCATCGTTGGCTTCGACACCCTTGCAGCCCTTCCACAGAGTCAGGTTGGAACCGGCCAGGTCGGCCGAACCACCGAGGAATTCCGGCAGCAGCGGGCCGAAGGCGTTCAGGGCGTTCTGGCTGGCCTTGCGGCTGGCGATGGTTTCGCCTTTGGCGGCCACTTCGTTGATGTAGGCCTGGGCCTTCTCGCTGAAATCGGCCGGCAGCTCGCCGGCAGCACGACGCTGGAACTCGGCAGCCAGCTCTGGATAGGCCTTGGTATAGGCCTCGAAACGCTGGTTCCACTCGGCTTCAGCCTTGGCGCCGGCAGCCTTGGCGTCCCACTCGGCATAGATGTCGGCCGGGACTTCGAACGGGCCATGGTTCCAGTTCAGCGCCTGGCGGGCCAGGGCGATTTCGTCGTTGCCCAGCGGGGCGCCGTGGCAGTCTTCCTTGCCCTGCTTGTTCGGCGAGCCGAAACCGATGATGGTCTTGCAGCAGATCAGGGTCGGGCGATCGCTCTTGCGGGCGGTCTCGATGGCGGTCTTGATCTCGTCGGCGTCATGGCCGTCGACATTGCGGATCACCTGCCAGTTGTACGCTTCGAAGCGCGCCGGGGTGTTATCGGTGAACCAGCCGTGCACTTCGCCGTCGATGGAGATGCCATTGTCGTCGTAGAAGGCGATCAGCTTGTTCAGGCCAAGAGTGCCGGCCAGCGAGGCAACCTCGTGGGAAATACCTTCCATCATGCAGCCGTCGCCGAGGAACACATAGGTGTTGTGGTCGACGATGGTGTGGCCGTCACGGTTGAACTGGGCGGCGAGCACTTTTTCGGCCAGGGCGAAGCCCACGGCGTTGGCGATACCCTGGCCGAGCGGGCCGGTGGTGGTCTCGACGCCCGGGGTGTAGCCGTATTCCGGGTGGCCCGGGGTGCGGCTGTGCAGCTGGCGGAAGGCCTTGAGGTCGTCGATCGACAGGTCGTAGCCGGTCAGGTGCAGCAGCGAGTAGATCAGCATCGAACCGTGGCCGTTGGACAGCACGAAGCGGTCGCGGTCGACGAAGTTCGGGTTGCTCGGGTTGTGCTTCAGATAGTCGCGCCAAAGCACTTCGGCGATATCCGCCATGCCCATGGGGGCACCTGGGTGGCCGCTGTTGGCCTTTTGCACGGCATCCATGCTGAGGGCACGAATGGCGTTGGCACGTTCACGACGGCTGGGCATCGCTGATCTCCTGGGGGGCTTGAATAGGTGGTGTCACGAAAAAAGGCGGCCATTTTCGCCCACTGGGGGGGCTCGGGGCAATGACGTATGGTCGCAGTCGGGGGATTTTCCTGTGATTGAGGTTCAATTCGGGGCAAAACCGGGCGAACCGTCCCGCTCATCACCCAATATCAAAACTTTTTGATATTGCCCTTGCTAGGGCAACGATGCCTGTCTAGACTGCCGCCCCATGAACCTTCGTGCGCAATTGATCCCCAAGCAATGCGAAACATTGGCTGCCCTGTGCAAAGCCAGTGGCGACGAGTTGCGCCTGAACGTGTTGCGCGCCCTGGCCAACGACTCGTTCGGCGTGCTGGAACTGGCGCAGATCTTCGACGTTGGACAATCGGGCATGAGCCATCACCTGAAGGTGCTGGCCCAGGCCGAACTGGTCGCCACCCGCCGCGAAGGCAACGCCATTTTCTATCGCCGGGCCCTGCCCGACAGCTTGCGTCTTGGCGGCAGGCTGCATGCAGCACTGCTCGAAGAGGTCGACGACCTGGCCCTCCCGGCAGAGGTGCAAGCTCGCATTGCCCAGGTGCAGCAACGTCGTGCCGCCACCAGCCAGGATTTCTTCCTCCGTGTGGAAGAAAAGTTTCGCGCCCAGCAGGACCTGATCGCCGGCCTGCCGCAGTACCGCGAAAGCCTGCTGGCGCTGCTCGACAAACTGAACTTTGATCTGGCCGCCAGTGCCCTGGAGGTCGGCCCCGGCGACGGCGGCTTCCTGCCGGACCTGGCCCGCCGCTTTGCCCAGGTCACCGCGCTGGACAACAGCCCGACCATGCTCGAACTGGCACGCCAGGTCTGCGAACGCGAACGGTTGGGTAATGTAAACCTGCAGTTGGCCGATGCACTGGGTGCAACGGATGTGGAAGCCGACTGCGTTGTGCTGAACATGGTCTTGCACCATTTCAGCGATCCGGCCCTGGCCCTGCGCCAGCTGGCCAAACGGGTGAAGGCAGGCGGCAGCCTGTTGGTCACCGAACTGTGCAGCCATGACCAGGGCTGGGCGCGGGAAGCCTGCGGCGACCTCTGGCTCGGTTTTGAACAGGACGACCTGGCTCGTTGGGCCACGGCAGCCGGGCTGACCCCTGGGGACAGCCTGTACGTGGGCTTGCGTAACGGTTTCCAGATCCAGGTCCGCCATTTTCAGCGGACGGCTGGCGACATACACCATCGGTAAATTTCAGGAACCTTCGAGATGAGCGAATACTCCCTTTTCACCTCCGAGTCCGTGTCCGAAGGGCATCCGGACAAGATCGCCGACCAGATTTCGGACGCTGTCCTTGATGCCATCATCGCCCAGGACAAATACGCCCGCGTAGCCTGCGAAACCCTGGTCAAGACCGGTGTTGCCATCATCGCCGGCGAAGTCACCACTTCGGCCTGGGTCGACCTGGAAGACCTGGTGCGCAAGGTCATCATCGACATCGGCTACAACAGCTCCGACGTCGGTTTCGACGGTGCCACCTGCGCCGTGATGAACATCATCGGCAAGCAGTCGGTGGACATCGCCCAGGGCGTGGACCGTTCCAAGCCGGAAGACCAGGGCGCGGGTGACCAGGGCCTGATGTTCGGCTATGCCAGCAACGAAACCGAAGTACTGATGCCAGCACCGATCTGCTTCTCGCACCGCCTGGTCGAGCGCCAGGCTGAAGCGCGCAAGTCGGGCCTGCTGCCATGGCTGCGCCCGGACGCCAAGTCGCAGGTCACCTGCCGTTACGAAAACGGCAAGGTCGTCGGCATCGACGCCGTGGTGCTGTCGACCCAGCACAACCCTGAGGTTTCGCAGAAAGACCTGCAGGAAGCCGTGATGGAGCTGATCGTCAAGCACACCCTGCCTGCCGAGCTGCTGCACAAAGGTACCCAGTACCACATCAACCCGACCGGCAGCTTCATCATCGGTGGCCCGGTGGGTGACTGCGGCCTGACCGGGCGCAAGATCATCGTCGACTCCTACGGCGGCATGGCCCGCCACGGTGGTGGCGCGTTCTCCGGCAAGGACCCGTCCAAGGTCGACCGTTCCGCCGCCTACGCCGGCCGTTACGTGGCCAAGAACATCGTCGCCGCCGGCCTGGCAGAACGCTGCGAAATCCAGGTGTCCTACGCCATCGGCGTGGCCCAGCCGACCTCCATCTCGATCAACACCTTCGGTACCGGCAAGGTTTCCGATGACAAGATCGTCCAGCTGGTGCGCGAGTGCTTCGACCTGCGTCCTTACGCCATCACCACCATGCTCGACCTGCTGCACCCGATGTACCAGGAAACCGCTGCCTACGGCCACTTTGGCCGCACCCCGCAGCAGAAGACGGTCGGCGACGACACCTTCACCACCTTCACCTGGGAGCGCACCGACCGCGCCCAGTCGCTGCGTGACGCTGCCGGCCTGTAAGTTTCCTACGGCGCTGGACGAAAGCCCCTGCCGAGCAATCGGCAGGGGCTTTTTTGTGACATATCGGCTGACAAACCCCGCATGGCGTCGCGCATGTGGCCTGCCTAGGCTGAGGGTTCCCACACGCCATGCAAGGATGCTGGCCATGCCACTCACGCTGTTGTTTGCCCTGCTGCTGATACTACAGGCCCCGCTGACGCTGGCCGGCCAGTGCCCCGATTGGGGCCCGGAGCAAGCCGCCACTGAAACCACCCAGTTGCGCACCACGCTCGCCCGCTGGGATGACCACTACCATCGCCAGGGCGTTGCGCTGGTGCCCGATGAGTTGTACGACCAAAGCCGCCAGCGCCTGGCACACCTGCAGCAGTGCTTTGGCCTGGCGACCACCGAGTCGCCCTTGGCCAGTGCCCGCGGGCCAGTCCCCCACCCGGTACCGCATACCGGCGTCGACAAGCTGGCCGACCATCAGGCCGTGGTCCGCTGGCTAGCCGGCAAGCGCGGCGTCTGGGTACAGCCCAAGGTCGATGGCGTGGCCGTCACCCTGATCTATCGGCAAGGCCGCCTGGTGCAGTTGATCAGCCGCGGCGACGGGGTGCAGGGGCATGACTGGAGCCGCCACATCCCTCGGCTCGGTGCAATCACCCGGCAGTTACCCCAGC